>JAKAWN010000591.1 GCA_021827245.1 Acidobacteriota bacterium
GTTCGAGTCGCCAAGCGAAGAGTCGAAGGGCGAAAAGGGAACGAGCTGCCGGGTCGGAGTCTCAAAAAGCGCCAAGGGTGAGTTCGGCGTTCCCGGCCACGGTAATTCGACCGGCAGGAGGTCGGCCAGGATGCGCTCCGCCTCTCCCCGCTCCTGGCGGTTGCGCGCTGGCTTCGAGGTCCTGACTGTGAGGACCAAGCTCAATTGGCAGGTCTTTGCCGAGCTCGAGATCACGTCCTCAAGCACTTTGACCAGTTGCCGCTCTGCCACTTGCGCGTCCACATTGAGGCGAAATCCCCCGTGAATGTCGCGCTGTGCAGCGAGCATCTTCCGCAGTCGCCCTTTGTACTTCTTCACTACCTTCGCGTGGTCCGGCAGGCTCACCCCGGCATTGATGACGAGTGGAAAATCCATCTGAAGAAGCTCTCGTAAAATCCCTGGGAAGGTTGCGTCGGGCAGGTCCTTGAGCGTGATCCACGAGTAGAGCAATCCTCCGATCTTGAGGTAATCATCGAGTTCGTCTTCAAGATTGACGTTGGCCATCTGGCTCCGGGCGCTCTCGTAGGCAAGCGATGTCTCGGACGGCCGGTACGGCAGCGTATCGTTCGCCAAGGGGCTCAACGCCCGCTTGATTTCAAGGAACATTTCCTGGTGCGGCATTCGGCGGGCGCGCATCCCGGTCGCCTCAAGCGTCGTCTCAACCCCGCTCATCAGACTGTTAAATTCCGCGAGGAGGTCCTCATGCTCACGCCGCCTCCTCTCCACACACTTCGCGGCCCCCAAGCTCCAGCCACCACCATTGGTACCCTTCATCTTTCGCTTCCACTCGAAGTCGGGCGACTGGTGATGAATCTTTGGATCCCAAATGAAGTAGGCGTGGAGAAAATCCCGCAGGTAGTAGCCCGCGGCGTCCCGCGTCCGCCAGGTCTCAACCCGCTCGCGATCGAGCGCCTGAAGCGCCGCGCTCGGGTTCCGCTGTTGGGCGTTGTAACGGCCGAGCAGGTCGCCCGTCCCTTCTGCAATCTCAAAGCGCAACTGCATCCGCATGGAGCGTTCGGGAAGTGAACGCACAAGCGCCTCAAGAAGTCCCTTGGTGCGATTGCGGTCATCATCCGAGCCGTAGTAGGAGTGGAGCCCGCCAAGCTCATACCCGGCCACGAGCGACCCGTTCGTTTGGATCGCGACGTTATCGAGAAGATCGCGGATCTTCAGCTGCTCGGCAAGAGCCGGTTCCTTAAGCGAGCGTTCGTACTGTTCCATCGTGACTGGCATTAAGCCTCTCCCTGGATATAGCCCGAAGTAAGCTGTCCGTCCCGTTCGAGCGCTGAATAGACGTGAGGTTTTGAGTGGAACATCACCCAATCCAGCAGGTACCCGCGTTGCTTGCCGTACTTGAAGAGCATCAGCGCAGGCACGCTCGCAACGGGCACGAGATATTGAAGAAACAGGTTCATGGGAAGTCCGAACATGTCGCGTTGAAGGAAGCGGCCGAGGACATTCGTTACGACCGCGAGAGCCAGGATGGCAAAGAGGTCTTCAGCTTCGAGTCCCAAAAACGTCACTCGCATTCCCAAGTTGCGATAAACCGGTGTTACTTCGAGCGCCATTTGCATTCCTTTCCGCAACGCCTTTCGAATGCCGTGCTATGTGACTCCGCCCACTCCCTGCGCGACAAAGTATTCAGCCAGGCGAACGAAGCCCGACCCCAGCAGGCATAACCCTGCCGCAAGAAAATGCCGCATCCAACTGCCCGCAAAGTGAATCCTCTCGCCCGTCGCAAGCGTGAGCGCGCCCGCTGCGACTTCGATTGCGGCATAGATGGGCATCAAGACGTTGGCCACCCAGTCCACAAAACTGACAATCGAAACCCAGTAGACGTCGGGATCGTTCCACGCCCGCTGCGATGCGAAGGTTTCAAACGACCTGAGCAATCCTGAAACCAGCAGGCACAGGAGGCCGCTATAAAGAGCGTGTGAGTAGGGTTGGCCTTTTGAGAAACGCAGTATCGCGAGCGCGATGAAGAGCCCGGCGAGCGTAGGCAGGATCACATTGCCTGACCAGTTCGTAAAATTGAGGATGCCGTGATAGAAACTCAAGAGTTCTTCTCCTAAGACGCCATGCCGACGACCAGGTACCAGATGCCTGAAACCGACAGGAGCGCAAGCGCCACGGCTGCAAGGCGCATCACGGGCTTTTGCCTCATGAAATTGAAGACCGCTCCGACGATAGCAAGCCCCGCCGCAATCGGCATGATTGTTCCCGCAAGATAGTTCCAGGCGCTATCGAGTACGTCCACCGTGGCGTATTGAGTTCCGGTGTTCCAGCTCGAGAGCAGATTGAGCGTGGTTTGAGCTCCCAATAGAAACATGGCCGCAATCACCGAAGGCAGAAACGGCTCACCCGAAGCCGCGTCCAGAATCGCCCGCAACACGAGATACGCTGCAAGCGTAGTAACCAGTTTTCCGAGGATGAAGTTATTGACAAAATTCGTGATGTCGGATTCAAACGATGCGAGCCACGCGGTGCTGATCCCCCCGCCCGGCAAAGGCACGCCGACGCCAAACGAGCTAAACCAGGAGAGGAGTGGTTCGAGGGTCAGAAACACTACGCACCAGAACATCCATTTCGAGAAGCCGCCGCCCAGGATGAAGGTGACCCCGCCGCCTTCTCTCCGCAGGCTGATCCCTCCGAGCACGAGACAAACCACCGCCGCTGCTGGCGCGAGCAGAAACAGCACGTTGATGATGTCGTTCAAAAGTTGTGGCGTCGCCATAGGTTTCTCAAATCCGCTTGGTTTATTTTCGGCAGGCAGCCGGGACCTTGTGTTCCCGGACCCCGGCAGCCTGCCGGGTTTCTCGTACTCGTCTTGTTTTTTGGTTAAGTAACACCTCCTGTGCCGTTTGCGATCCAGAACTCGATCAATCGGGTCACGCCGGAAACGGCCAGCAGCGCCCCTGCGGCGAAGAGCCACCGTCCAAACCCCCGGCCCGTAAGCCAGGCGGCGATGGCTCCCACCACAGCGCCTGCCGCCCCTACCGGCGCGATGACGTTACCCACCCAGTTGATGAAGTTCAGGAAAGCGCCTTCCGGCTGGGCCGCGGTTTCACCCTGCACGGCAACGTCGGTCTGCGGCGCCGAGCCCAGGTTCTGCGCTGCTGCATAGGTTCCGCCCAGCAGGAACCCGATTGCCGCGAGCGCGAGAGCCCGCTTCGAGCGTTCGGCCAACTTGATGCGCATCAAGATGCTCCTTTCTGCCTCGCTGCGAAGCCGCGAACCAGCCGGACGCGCAACCAGGCTTCTGCACTAATAAAGCTGAACTCGAAATCTGTCAAAAATTCGCGTGCACTTGGACCAGGGCAGGAATGGAAAGAGGAAAGGAGGGTGAAGTTACTGCGGAAGGACCGCGCCCCGGACCCGCTGAACAGCCTTTTCAAAGTCCGTCCAGACGAGAGGCGGAAGCTCGGTGCCGTCCGGCGCACGATTGAAGGCAAAGCGCCGGGCAGTTTTCGTGATCGCTTCAAGATCGGCGGGGGAGAGGTCCCGGAGCCGGTCGGCAAGAGTGGCAAGAGCCGCATCCGGGCCGAGAGCTATGCCGTCCAGGTACTTCCGAAGCAGACGCTCCCGATTCTGACGGCCCG
>JAKAWN010000070.1 GCA_021827245.1 Acidobacteriota bacterium
GAGCCAAAGTGGCGGCCGAAATCAAAGCCAACTCTGAATCCGTGATGCAGGAACTGTCCGATAGAGTGGATGCTTCAGCCTCAGTGCTGAGAGAGGCAGGCCTTCAGGCAAGCGCCCGGATAGAGTCGTCGCTCCAGAATTCGCTTGACACCTGCAAGCAGCAGCTTGCCCAAATCTCTGAATCCAACCTCGAATCACACCGCCAGGCCATTAGTAACAGCCTCAGCGCCTTGAGAGTCCGTCTGGAGCGTTCAATGCAAATCCTTCGAGGAGAAGTTGAACAGGATGTTGAGGCCACTCGATGAAAGTCGAAGCTCCGAAAACTCCCGGTTCCCCTTCGAAAGCACCTTCATCCTGGAAACCGATCCCAGGAAATGGTGAGTGGTGAACGTAGAAGCTTTTCCGATAGAAGAGATGGGGAGTGTTTACGGGCGTTCGCAGCCGGCACGCCCGGAACGCACCAATCAGATCGATTTCACAATCGCTTTGCCTGTTGAGGTCAGCAAGTGAAGAGAGGAGGCGCACGGCTTTCGTTATCACCATTTCAAGGCGCAGACGCAGAATCCGGATGGCACTTGGCCCTTGGGCAATGGGCGCACGGATTGAGGCGAGAGGCGGAAGCCAATTCGAAACCTGCCGGCTGGACATGCCAGGCACCACAAGCCAACACCTGGAAGCGGGTCTTCAAATTCTCCAGTAATGCGAGTTCTGTTGCACACGTTCCCAGGCTCTTCCATGTTAGAGGAGTGAAGTGCCACGCGGATGCGGTGTTTGAGATTACAGCGTCAATCTCGGGATAAGTTCTTCCTCTGCTTAGATGGGAGCACATGAACCGATGGATAGACGATCATCTCCAATCATCGATACGGTTGGAGCCTCTTCCGCGAATGGGTCTTCCAGATACTGGAGGAATGTATTGCTGTTCGTCCTTCTGGTGCTGGCGGGAGTTTTCTTTTACAACTCAGTCAACGTGGTCATGCGTCTTAGGCCTGACCCGCCTCCTTTTGTCGTGGGCGCGAGGCTGAGCCCGGACGAGGCTGCATATCGTTCGCAGGAACGCATGGCCCGAGCTTGTTGGGACTATGCGATCGAATCCGTTCAAAAGGACTATCCCTTCGGGCAGAGTCTGCCGAAAAACCCACCGCGAAAATCCGGGAATAGGACACGAAATCCGTCCGCGATCAGCGTTCTATGCTGGCCTATGCTTCGAGTCGCGTGGACCCGGCAGGAGTCATGGGTAAAATCATACAGGTGGAACACCGACTGGATTACCAGCTCACAAAGCCCCTTCCAACGGACACTCCATCGCATCCTTGACTTCCTGGACGTAACCAAGTAGAGCGAGCTGAAAGGTCTTCCGCAATAAATTGTCACTCGCCTTGATAACCCCATACTGATCAAACCCGGCGCGCGTGATGCTTTGCGACTCCGGCCCGTAAATAAACAGCGAGAAGAAATCGCAACCGCCAGAAGGATCATGCCGGCTGCATTGATGGCAAGCAGCAATTCGTCTCCCGCCGGAACCCTGATCCCTGCACCCTTGATGTCAATCGCTTTGAGCAAGGTGATGGAGTACCGCGCGGGAACAAGGTAGGTGATCCACTGGATCACGGTGGGCGTATTGCTGACCGGAAACACAAATCTTGAAAGCAGAGACGGCGGCACAAGGGGTCAGTTTCATGTAACACCAAATCGTGGGGTCAGGGTATAGCGAGGTGGGAATGCGCGGTCCTGTGCGCCCGTAACACTAGAGGGTGACGCTTGTCACAGCCTCAAATCCGGGGAAGTCACTAATATCTGTAGCAGTCATAGGGTGAGACCGTGGGAACGGAGGTGATTGCCCGGAGTGGGCCAAGACAATTTGTCGTCGGCACATTCGGGCACAGCGGCAAGCCTGGGCACTCCCGCTTCCCCATCCGTACAGCGAACACGGCCTACATCGTAGCCTAACAAGTTTTGACGGAGCCATGTTTGCAATGAAAGGAATTCTCAAGCTTTCGTACAAGCTGCTGGTTAATGACAAGCCGAAGTTCCTGGCTTTGCTTGTGGGGATCGCATTTGCCGTTTTTCTGATGATGCTTGTCACCTCGACGTTTTACGGCATTCTGACCCACTCTTCGGCCACGGTCATTAACATCGGCGCTCCCCTCTGGGTGATGGACCCGTCCGTCGAAACTCCTGCGGACACCATCGGTATGCCGGACCATGTTCTCGACGCGGTTCGTAGCATGCCGGAGGTAAGGTACGCCGTCCCGCTTTACTCCGGAGCCGCCCTCGTCAAATTGCCGGATGGAATTTACCAATCCGCAATGGTCATCGGTTTGGACGATACGACCCTGGTTGGAAGGCCGGAGCTCATCGACGGGAACATCGACAACATCTATGCTGAAAACGGATTTATTGCGGTCGATGACGTCGCCTTCCCTAGACTCGGGAATCCTCACATCGGCTCGGAACTTGAATTGAATGACCACCGTTGTGTCATCGTCGGCATCGCAAAAGTCTCAACCTCCACGCTCTTCGGACAACCAACTTTGTACACAACCTATCAAAGGGCCATCCAGTACATACCCAACCCGCGTTACACCATCTCCTATGTTCTGGTTCAGCCGAAAAGCCAAAACGACATCGACGAAATCAAGCGGCGGGTGCACGCACTCGGCTATGTGGCACTGACGAAGAACGAGTTTATCGGGCGGACCGGCAGGTATTATATCTATCACACGGGCGTCGGCATGAACATGCTGATCATGACGGTGATGAGCTTCATCGTCGGCCTCTCGATCTCCGGCCAAACCTTCTACACATTCATTTTGGAAAACATTGACAGATTCGGGGCGCTGAAAGCCATCGGTACCAAGGGGCGCGACCTGATCGGAATGATTTTCTTCCAGGCTGCCTTTACTTCGCTGGTGGGCTATGGACTGGGTATCGGTTTGTGCACGGCATTAATCGGTTTTGCAAAACTCAAGATTCCTGAGTACTTCGGGATGATCACGTACGTAAATCTTATTCTTCCTTTCGTGATGGTCCTGATCATCACAGCGGTCTCCAGCTACTTTGGAGTTCGCAAAGTACTTCGGATCGAACCATTCGACATCTTCCGGGGATGAGATGCCCGCGGTAGCGATCAAAGCGACGGGACTTGTCAAATGGTTCGGCGAAGAAGCGAAGACAGTTGCGCTGAATGGGATCAGCCTTGAGGCCTATCTTGGCGAGATGCTTTATGTTATAGGCCCATCCGGGTGCGGGAAGACAACCTTGTTGAGCGTCCTTTCCGGAATCCTTCGACCGAACTCAGGAAATGTCCTCGTCGAAGGAGCCGACATCTGGAGCTTTGACACCGATAATCTTGCCGAATTCCGGCTGAACAAGATCGGCTTCGTCTTTCAGGATTTTCACCTGTTCCCCCGGCTTACCACCGCGGAGAACGTGGCGATTCCCCTGATCTTGAAGAGGAAATCCTGGGATGAAGCCTTGAGTGAAGCTGTCAAGTATCTGCAATTCGTCGGCCTCGCGGAGCGGGCAGACCTTCATCCGCAAAAACTCAGCGGGGGAGAGCAGCAACGTGTGGCCATTGCACGTGCCATGGTCAGCCAACCTGACATCCTGATTATGGACGAGCCCACTGCTTCTCTGGATGGTGAAACAGGTCGCACGATTGTGAATTTCGTGCACACAAATCTTCTCAACGAAAACCGCTGCATCGTGGTTGTTACGCATGACAGCAGAATTTATGAATATGCCGACCGAGTTTTGTATATGGAGGACGGCCGGCTAATCGGTATGGAGGTGGAGGAAGACGACCATGAGGCATAAGCTTCTCTTTGCTTTCTCGGCCTTGGGTCTCGTGGCCGGATGCATTGCGGCTTATATGTTCAGCCTCCAAAGGCCGGCTCTGCCACCTGTGTTCAATCCTCCCGCCAATCCTTACGCACATGGCATCTATGCGGACGGAATTGTGGAAAGCGAACAAGCTAGCGGAAAGAATATCAATATTTACCCCGAGGTTGCCGGGACCGTTCAGCGGATCCTCGTGGCAGAAGGCCAGACGATCCGGGAAGGGATGCCGCTTCTTCTTATGGACGACTCTGTACAACGCGCAATCGTCAGCCAGCGGCTGGCGGAGGCGGAGGCCGCCCAGACACTTCTTGAAGAATTGAAGGCTGAACCGCGAAAGGAGACTCTTGATGTCGCCGAAGCTCAAGTGAAGCTGGCACAGGCTAGCCTCAAGACCGCTCAAGACACATTGGAAAAACAGCGGACAGCCTACGAAATCGACCCGAAATCGGTGAGCAAAGACGCTTTCGACAGCGCTATCAACGCCGTCGCCGTGGCCCAAGCCAATCTTCAAGTGGCGCAAAGACAATATGACCTCACCGAGGCCGGAGCCTGGATTTATGACGTCAGAAACCAGGAGCGGCAGTACAATGCCTTGCGCAACTCCTATCTCTCGTCAGAGGCGCTGCTTTCTAAATACGCGCTGCGAGCCCCAACCGATGGCGTCGTATTGACAATCAACACGGCCGTCGGCAGCTATATCTCTCCTCAGGGGGCGTATGACGCGTATACACAGGGCTCCGCTCCGGTGTTGGTCCTGGGAACTCCCCAGACTTCTTTCCATGTTCGTTGCTTTGTTGACGAAATCCTCGTGCCACGGCTTCCGCCCCCCTCGAAGATGAAAGCACAGATGTTGATACGCGGCTCGGACGTCCGGGCTCAGCTCGATTATGTTAGGACACAGCCTTACGTGTCCCCCAAAATTGAACTTTCCGACCAAAGGGCGGAGCGGGTGGACGTCCGCGTGCTACCAATCATTTTCAAGGTTCGTAAGCCCAAGGATATCAATCTTTATCCAGGTGAACTGGTCGATGTGTATATTGGTGAGTGAGAAAGCCCAACAAGACCGGATTCCCGCTCAAGAGTCCATCTCCCAGCGGCACACGGGCTGGCGGCAGGCAGGCGCAAAAACGGAAGTTGGTAAAAGCCTTCAAGTACGCTTGAGGCGTTTTGGTCTGGGAGCTTTAGCATTATTTTTCTTGGTTTCTCTGGCGGCATGCCATGCTGGCCCGCCGTATGTCAGACCTAGCGTCCAGGTTCCGGCGTCCTATAAAGAACTTCAATCCCCTGCTCCGCAAGGTTCACCCATCTGGAAGGAATCGGCTCCGAAGGACGACATGGTTCGCGGTCGCTGGTGGGAAGCATTCAACGATACTCTGCTCAACAAGTTGGAAGAGAAGGTCGATATCTCAAATCAGAACATCTCTGCCGCGGCAGCAAGTTATCTTGCCGCACGAGCAGCGGTCCGCGAGGCCCGCTCGCATTATTATCCGACCGTTGGAGGGAATCCGGAGATTACGAATTCGCGCCCCTCACCAGGACAATTTGGAGGTCTCCGAGCAACAGGCTTATCCAACACTGAACTGAGTGTTACCTCGTACACAAACTACTCGCTTCCAGCAACGGCGTCCTGGGAACCGGATCTCTGGAGCCGTCTCCGTCTGGAAACGAGAACGAATTATCTTGCAGCGCAGGTAAGTGCTGCGGATCTCGAAAGTGTCCGGCTGGCCGCTCATGCCGAACTCGCGGTTGACTACTACGAATTGCGAGGGCAGGATACGCTCAAGCAGTTGCTTGACTCCACGGTTGATAATTATCGCGAGGCTCTCGACCTGGTTCAGGCACAATACAAGGCAGGGATGTCAAATGAGGAAGCGGTGGCCTCAGCGGAAACCCAGCTTCGGGCCGCAGAAGCGCAAGACACGAATATCGGCATCCTGCGCGCTCAATACGAGCACGCCATCTCGTTGCTCGTTGGCCAGCCCGCTTCGGAGTTCTCGCTTGGACCTCAACCTCTAGACGCAAGCCCGCCGCGGACCCCCGTGGGGATTCCCTCCGACCTGCTTGAGCGCCGGCCCGATGTGGCCGCAGCGGAGCGTGCTGTAGCCGAGTCCAATGCTCAAATCGGGCTTGCCAGAACGGCCTTTTTCCCGCGTCTATTGCTGGGTGCTTCGGGCGGATTCGGCAATTCCTCGATCTCGGACTGGTTTACGTGGCCTGCCCGCTTTTGGGCCGTGGGGCCTGAATTAACGCATACGGTCTTTGACGCCGGATCGCGCCGGGCAACCGTCGATCAGGCTCAGGCCGCAAATGACCGAACGGTCGCGAACTACCGTCAGACCGTACTCACCGCCTTCCGCCAAGTCGAGGATCAGCTCGCGTCATTAAGAATCCTCTCCCTCTCCATCCAGCAGCAGGACGCTGCAGTTCGGTCTGCGAAGCGCAATCTGGAAGAAGCCACGGCACGTTACAAAGCGGGACTGGACCCCTATCTCAACGTCATTACTGCTCAGACCTTGTTGCTAAACACCGAGCAAACGGCGATTACTTTTCGCGTGCAACAAATGGTGGCTAACGTGCGGTTAATCGAAGCGCTGGGAGGCGGTTGGAATTCTTCCCAGATGCCTTCGCCACATGAATTGGAAACAAAGCCCCCCCGCAGTCCAAGTGTCGGCAGCAACCATCCTCGATGAGCTCTTTTGCCTTACTGCGGGAGGCCAGTCCAATTCGGAAAACGGTTGATTAGGAGCGGGGGAAACCCATGTATAGAGTACTGACAATTTCTCGAGAGTATGGGAGCGGCGGTGCTACAATTGGTCGCGGCATCTCCGAAAGGCTCGGATGGAAGGTACTAGACAACGCTTTCATCGATAACATTGCCCGCGCAGCGCAAGTCGACCCGAAACTCGCGAGACGACTGGACGAATGTACGGATTCCTGGCTGGCGAGGCTGCGCCACGGCCTTCGGCGCGGAGCCTTTGAGGCGGTCGCCCCAGTCAGAGATGGAGACTTTTTCGATGCAGAAACGATGGCTGTCCTTGCCCGGAACATGATCGAAGAGGCCTACCAGCATGGCAACTACGTGATTATTGGAAGGGGAGGCCAATGCGTTTTGCACAACCGCAAGGATGTACTTCATGTCTTTGTTTTTGCGCCCTGGGATGAAAGAGTCGCGTGCATTCGGCAGCGTCTGCCGGGCAAGTCGAACCTCGAGGAACTGATTCGGTCAAATGATCGTATGCGCGCGGATTACATCCGGACTTATTATGGGTGCAATCGGACGGATCCGCACCTTTATCAACTCATCATCAACTCAGCAATAGGCAAAGACTTGGTCATCTGCACGATCCTCAAAATCCTCACTGCCGAGGGCTAGTGTTGCACTTGCTCCGCTGATGAGTGCAGGATTGCATAGTAGGACCGTCAGGGTTTCGCGGATATCACCTGAAAGCCGTGCTCTTCCGCGTATCGGGACATGCGCTGGCCAGTGAGGACAAGAACTAAGCCCATGAGCAACATTCTGCTCGAAGTCAAGAATTTCAAAGTGGTTTTGGACGACTCGCTAATCCTTCCTGACTTGAATTTCAGAGTCGACGAGGGTGAATTCCTTACGATATTGGGCCCGAACGGGTCGGGGAAAACGGTATTGGTAAGAGCGATTCTGGGCCTGGTGCCGCACGAAGGCGAGGTCAACTGGCACAAGAAACCAAAAGTCGGATACCTCCCGCAGGGACTCAATCAAATGTCTGTAAGAGACATGCCGTTGACAGTGAACGATTTTTTCACTCTGAAGAAGCTGCAACGTGATGAGGTCTTAAATTATCTATCCGTTGTGGGGCTGGGAAAGGCCATCCTGAACAAGCGGGCGGGCTACCTGTCAGGTGGGGAATTCCAAAGGATGCTGGTCGCGTGGGTTCTCGCCTCGCGTCCAAACGTACTGTTTCTGGACGAACCCACAACGGCCGTGGACATCGCAGGCGGCGAGACGATCTATTCGCTCCTGAAGAACGTCTGGCGAGAACAGAAGCTGACCATTTTCAACGTGACTCATGACCTGAACATCGTGTTTGCGCATTCCACCCATGTCCTTTGCCTCTCAAGATTCGGGCACCCCTGCTACGGTGTTCCGAAGGAAGTGCTGACGCCGGAGATTTTGAGTGACATTTACGGAGCTGACGTCAAGTTCCATATCCACTAAGGTGCTTTGACCCATGACACACCAACTGGTCCTGAGCCTGATCAGCGGAGTCTTCATTGCAGGTGCAGCCGCATATCTGGGGACCCTCATGTTATCGAAGAAAATGGCCGTGGTGGCCGGACCGTTAGGGCACCTGGCGCTGCCCGGAGCCGCACTGGCCTTGGTCTACGGATTCAGCATCTCCCTGGGCGCATTTCCGTTTGTCGTGGTGGGAATCCTGCTGATCTGGCTGCTGGAGATCAGGACAAAACTTCAGATGGAAGCCCTGACGGCCATCGTCTTCGCTACCGGCGTGGCGGCTGCTTTTCTTTTCCTGCCCATTGATAAAGCAGAGGCCGCTCTGATTGGTGACATCTCCGAAGTGGGAATCCATGCAACTATAGCTGCCGTCATTCTGGGCACGATAGTTTTGATTGCTGTTAACCGCAGCTACTCGGAAATCATGCTGCTGAGTATTCACGAGGATCTGGCAAAAACCGAAGGAATCAACATAAGGCTTTATAACCTACTCTACTTATCGGCCATTGCCATCATTGTGGCGCTGGGGGTCGATCTGGTCGGCGGGCTCATGACTGCAGCATTAGTAGCCATTCCCGCCGCAGCGGCAAAGAACGTAAGCAGAACGCTGGCGCAGTACGGACTGGCTTCAGGGGCCTTCGGTGTCGTCTCCGCGATCATCGGCATCCTTTCGTCAAACTTCGTCGGCCTTCCGGCTGGCCCGCTCGTGATTCTCACCAGCGCGGTCATTTTCCTGGTTACCGTCCCTGTAGCAAAAGTTTGAATTTAAAGCTGGCAGATGACACAGACCCTCAGCCCCGTGCAGCGGCTATTGCGAACCCCATTGAGAGATTGGAGCGGGGGACGGGAATCGAACCCGTGACGTCCAGCTTGGACAGCTAGACAAACCTAGCTAAATCGTTGATTTTACGGAACGTTCGACAACAAAAAAGACAATAAAGCACGAAGCACCACCCGTCATTCACTCGGATGGGTCCGTCGTACGGACAAGCCCGCCGTCAAAAAGACTGAGACATTTGCCACTCCTGTTGTAATGAACGAGGAGCGCCATAAATGAAGGTGATTAGCATGTTCTTACGTTTTGGGAGGCATTACCGCTATTGACAGGCCGTGCATTTAGAGTTACACAATATGTTGTAGTATAAATGGTTGTCGGATGCCGGTTGAAAGGGCGAGCGATCATGAGAGGAATCGTCGGCAGACGGGAGAATTGTCCGGAACATCCGGCCACCGTTCTCTCAGGTGTTCAAACTCCCGCCCTTCACACTGCAGCCGTTGGCCGCCAACGGATTTTGTTGCGCCAGCCAGATCTTCCGTTCGGTGGATCAAGCCAGTCGACCTTTTCTCTGGACCCTTACCCCGGATGATTGGTTCTACCCGCCTGTGAAACCTTTTGATGTTTGGGAACAGCAGGCCAAGGGTCTGGCGGGGCACGGTTTGTTTTTGCCGCAGCCCTTTCGAGAAATTGCTTGACTTCTCTGCCCCGGGTGACTATGATAGGTCTTGATATTAGCAATATAGTAAACGTTCTGAGCTGTAAAGTGTCGCTAGGATAGCTCGAACGTAGGTTTCTGTTTGGGGCTTCGTTCAAATCCCTGGATTCTTAAATATCGCGTCGGGAAACCTTGTCTGCCTGGGAGGCAGTGCATGCAACTTGGGATAGTCAGTTCACAGGTCCTCTTTCGCAAGGCTCTCTGCACACTTCTTACCGCAAGCGGAATATTTGCTGGTGTCGTAGAATTTGACAGCGTCCCTGATCTCTTGCACGAGAACTCTACGTCGCATTCCGAAGTGCTGATTATTCACACAACCGAATGCGCTACTGGAATCGAGTCGCTGTCTGGGTTGCGTCATTTGTATCCGGCAGCGCGAATCCTGTTCCTGGCTGATGATCCAGATGAGGAATTTGGCGTGCGGGCTCTCGAGGCGGGAGCCTGGGGGTGCCTGTCAACGAAGGAGACTCCCGAGGTCTTAATCAAGGCGGTTGAGAAGGTGGCAAAGGGTGAGCGTTGGTTTGGCCGTCGGGTGACAAACGCCATCATAGACAGATTCATTGCCGGACAGAAAACCAATCCGTTGCCTGCCCTGGGCCTCACCCGGCTGGAAATTGCCGGACAGAGAACCAATCCGTCGCCCGCCATGGGTCTCACCCCGAGGGAATGGGAGGTCTTGGCCCTTGTTGCCCAGGGACACTCTGACAAGGAAGTGGCAAACACTCTTTTTATCACCACGGGAACCGCCCACTCTCATTTGAGATCAATTTACAGGAAACTTCAGGTCAGCACGCGACGTGCGGCCGCCGTCTCCTACTTCAAACGCATTCGCCGCGGAGGCGCGACCTTGGGTGAACCACCCGAAGAGATTGCTGGTTCCGGTACCGCATAGCCCTCCACGTAATTTCCCGCATTACAATTCATTCTGGCGCCCATGGAGTGTGAGACTCCAGGATAAAAGCGCTTGCAAGTCCGTTTCACGTGACGAAGTGGTCATTGATCCGGAGTGCGATGGGGCATCCGGTTCTTCGTTTTTTGTTCTCTCCCTCATGTACCCTATTGATTCACTTTTTGTTCTCTCCAACCTACCCTATTTATTCGCCTTGTGTTCTCTCTCATCTACTCTATGTATTCGTTTTTTGTTCTCTCCTGTAAAAGTTGAGATACCTGCCCCAACCGGGACAAGGTTCATGAATTTTCGGTTCGATTTACAGGGGCCTCCAAAGAACAAAAGTCTTATATAGAGACTGTAGCTGGGTTCAGACTTCGATTGGGTTCTCCTCTCCTCTGCCGTGAGATCGCATGGGTTTCGAATCCTTTTTCCCTGAAGATAGGGATAGGACAGGGGGGAAGGAAACCTGCTTCCGACAAGGCCAAGTGCCCAAAATGGGATACCCTATTTTTCACCGACCTACCCCAAAAATCCCCCATTTAGGGGATTGACTCCCCAAGCGTGCTTAGTGATAGAGTCGCTCTGTTGACTGTGGGGAAGCGGGCGGCTACGGTCCCGCAGCTCTTTATCTCGGGTCGACTCCCTCTTGACCGTGGGGAAGCGGGGATGCAATCGAGTTATTCGAACAATGCGGCGGATCCGCCGATGGCTGAGGAGCGACGGCGCGAGATGCGATACGAGATCGATTGCCCGGTGACTGTGCTGACGCCGGGGCGGGGGAAAAAGCGGGTGCTCGGCTGCGGCAGGCTTTATGATATCAGCGATAAGGGGGCAAGGTTTTTCATTGACTCTCCCTTGGAGGTAGGCCACCGCATCTCACTAGAGGTTGATTTTCAGCATCCGGATTGCAAGGTTACGACCATCAGGTTCCGCGGGATTGTCAAACGTGTTTCGCCCGGAGAAATGCACGAGATTGCGGTTTCTTTGTTAAAGGGCGAAACATATATCCGCGGCAAAGGATCGCGCGCGAAGAGCAAAGACTCGCCGTGGAACCGAGTGGCCAAGGGCAGCAAATGGATTAATTGAGGGCGCGGGCCAATGGACCAATCGGCTCGCAATGGGTAAGGTGCAAGAGCTCAGGGGAAAAGGGCTCACGTAACTTACAACGCGGAGCTATGGCCAAAATTCAGGATTCAGCCAGTTTCATGACACAACTCCCAGCCTGGTTTGCCCTTTATACGCGGCACCGGCACGAAAAGACGGTTGACCGGCTGATTTCAGAAAAAGGGGTCGAATCCTATCTTCCTCTTTACAAGGCGGCCCACCGCTGGAAGGATCGCCTCAGGGAACTGTCCCTGCCGCTGTTCCCCAACTACGTTTTCGTTCTGATGAGCCCCGGCCAGCGGGGTCTTGTGCTTTCGACACCGGGCGTCTATGATTTTGTGCGCCTGAGTGGGGTCCCGGCGCCCATTCCCGCCGAAGAAATCGAGGCGGTGCGCCGGGCGGTCCTGCACGGCCTGAACGCCGAGCCTCACCCCTTTCTGAAATCCGGCGACCGCGTGAGGGTGAAATCAGGGCCACTCGAAGGTCTCGAAGGCATTCTGGTTCGCAAGAAGAATTTTTATCGCCTGCTCCTGTCGGTCGAGTTGCTGGTGAAGTCGATTTCGGTGGAATTGGATGTTGCCGACGTGGAGAGGGCTTCCCAGGGCTATGCCGGTACAGTCTCCTGCGGTTCCTCGACAGCCGTCGCGAGCGGTTTTTAATGAAGCCAGCCGTTCAAATGTGGAAAACGAATATTGCGTGGGTCCCAGGACCTGCCTGGTTCATCTCTGCCCTGTTCCTTAGCCTGGCCTTGTATTCCCCCTGGGCAATGGCAGGCGGCCAGACGCCTGCCTCTCCGGCAAAGAAGTCTGGCCCTGCCCTGACCCTTCCGTCCCAGCAGGTTGGATCGGAGGTGCCTAATGGCAACCTGGAGTACGTTATCGACCCGGACGACGTCCTGGATGTCGACGTCATGGGCGTGCGGCAACTGAGCCGGAGCTACCGGGTAAGTCCTGACGGAAGCATCATGATTCCATTGCTATCCTCGCCGATAACAGCGGAGGGCCTGACTCTGAACCAACTCGCGGCGGTAATCGCAAACAAGCTGAAGACCGCAGGGCTCGTGAGCCATCCGCACGTGATTGTTAGCGTCAAGTCTTCGCAGGCGCATGCGGTGGCCATCGCGGGTGCTGTCAAGAATCCTCAAATCTATCCGATCTTCGGACCGACGACACTGTTGGACGTTCTGTCACAGGCGGGCGGGCTTTCCCCGGATGCCGGGAGCACTGCTATCGTTACGCGCGGCGACGCCGCCATGCAGGCCTCGTGGCTGGGCAAAGGCTCAGAGTCGGCAGCCCCGGCAGAGCCAACGATCAAGGTGAAGTTGAAAGACCTGTTTGCCACCGGCAATCCGAAATGGAACATCCTGGTCTATCCCGGGGATACTGTTACTGTTCAGCGGGCGGGAATTGTTTACGTCGTAGGAGCGGTGGAGCGTCCGGGCGGTTTTCCGGTGAGCAGCGGACGCGAAAGGATGACAGTCCTCGAAGCCGTAGCGCTCGGGAAAGGGCTGAAACCGACGGCACTTCAGAAGAAGGCAATGATCATCCGCCGGGGAAAGCAGTTCCCAGGCGGCCGGAAAGAGATTCCGGTCAATCTCAAGAAGATTCTGGCAGGTCACGCTCCTGACACGAGCCTTGAGGCGAACGACATTCTATTCGTTCCCGACAGCGCTTCCAAGCGGGCTATGCGGCAAGGGGCGAGGGCTGCCATCCAGATTGCCTCGGGCATAATTATCTGGGGCCGGTATTGACTCCGGACCCGACGAAAAAGCGCCGCTGACTTCCAAAGGATCAGGCTAAGACATGTCCGAAGAGAAATCGCCGTTACCTTCTGAGTCGCTTCCCGAACGAGCCGATCAGCGCGCATATACTGTCTTAGATCTGCAGCGCGAGCAAGTCGATTCCTATGCCTATCTGCGCGCCTACTGGAAAATCCTCTCAAAGCGCCGCGGCACGATCCTAACCGTGGCGATTGTGGTCACAACGCTTGTGGCCATCTATTCCTTCAAGAAGAAGCCCGTCTACCGTGCCACGGCTGAGGTGGAGGTGAATTCCGAGACGCCCGAGGTGCAATCGGTCAACAACCTCTATCAGACGGTTCCGACCGACACGATGTTTCTCCAGACGCAGGTGGATGTTCTGAACAGTGACAACTTGGCGTGGCAGACCATTCAGCAACTGAAGCTCGACCGTAACCCGGCTTTCAACCCTTCGGCCTCGAGTCGAAGGTCCAGGCCCGCCGAGACGTTGACAGCACGACAAACGCGACTGATCGGGGCGTTCAAGGGGGCTTTGCACGTCGATCTGGTAACCGGTAGCCGGATGATCAAGGTGAGCTTTGAGAGTACCGATCCGCGCCTGGCCGCCAAGGTGGCGAACGCGGTGGTTCAGAATTACCGTGAGTACAACTTCCTGACCAAGTACGATGCCACGCGCCAAGCGTCGGGCTGGATGGGGCAGCAGCTTGATGAGCTGAAAGCCAAGGTGGAAAAGTCCCAACAAGCCCTGGTCAACTACGAGACGCAGAATTCCATCGTCAATATCAGCGGCAAAGAGAACATTGAAGAACAGCGGCTGGCGGATCTCAGCCAGGACCTGACCGTGGCCCAGAACGATCTGGCCCAGAAGGAGGCTCTTTACCAACTGGTGCAGGCAAACCCGAAGAAGGTGGGCTTGCTGGCTGAGGACAGGTTGCTGGAGAAGATGGAGGAGAAATACGCTGATTTGAAGACCGCGTATGTGAATGCCCTGGGGCAGTACGGGCCGAAATTTCCCAATGTTGTCCGGCTGCGTGACCAAGTTGACGAAATTGAATCGCTGATTCAGCAGGAACGAAAGCTGGCGGTGGAGCGGGTTGCCCACAATTACCAGGCTTCGTTGGGCCTGGTCAAGCTGCTTGCTGCGTCGGTGGAGAACGAAAAGGCAAAGGTTGGCAATCTCAATCAACTGATGATTCAGTACGATCTTCTCAAGCACGAGTTCGACACTAACCAGCAGCTTTACGACGGCTTGCTGACCCGGGTCAAGGATGCCACTGTATCGGCAGGTCTGAGGGCCAACAATGTTCAGATCGTCGACCGTGCGCTGGTGCCTTCGGTTCCGGTGAGCCCGAAGAAGCGGCTTGACATTGCGATTGGGCTAATGGTGGGGTTGGTTCTTGGAATGACACTGGCTTTCGTCCGCGAGGTGATGGACACCTCCGTCAAGACGGCCGAGGATGTCGAACGGAGCATTGCAGAGCCCGTGCTGGGGGTGATCCCGTCGGTTCGATCATTGCAGAAATCAAAGCCCTGGCTTGGGGGCCGGAAAAACGCGGCGCGCATGACCAACGGGAACGTGGAATGGGCGGTCCTGAAGCACCCGACGTCTGTCGTGGCGGAGTCGTATCATGCTTTACGGACGGCAATCCTCCTCTCCTCCGCTCCCCGACCGCCACAGACCGTCCTGATCACCAGCACTCAGCCCTTTGAAGGGAAGACTTCCACGGCCTTCAATCTGGCGACGGGACTAACACAGATTGACAGGAAGGTCCTTTTTATTGACGCCGATATGCGGCGGCCGGGTCTCAAACGGCTAATTGACACTGACGGCCGGGCCGGGCTCAGCAGCGTTTTGACCGGGGCGGCCAGGCTTGATGATGCGCTGTTCCATCTGCCTGATTTGCCCAAACTCTGGTTCCTTTCGGCAGGTCCTCAGCCGCCCAACCCGGCCGACCTCCTCTCCTCAGAAATGATGGAACATCTCCTGGCGGTCTTGCGGAAGCATTTCGATAACCTGGTCATCGATACGCCGCCCGTTCTGATGGTAACCGATGCGGCTGTCCTCTCCTCCATCGTGGACGGGGTTGTCCTGGTCACCGAAAGCCAAGTAACCGGAAGGGCTGCTCTGGCTCGGGCTCACCGCATTCTGGAAAGTGCAGGCGCAAAGATCATCGGTTGCGTGCTCAACAAACTTGACCTCAAGAATGACGGCTACTACGGATCCTATTACCGCTACTACGGCCGTTACTACAGCGAGGAGTCTCACGGAAAGAGACTGGCGAAAGAACAACCCGCAGCTAAACCCGCGCCGGCGCCTTCAGGCACAGAGAAAGAAACTTAGGACAAGGTGAGCCTCAAATTTCCTTGCCATTGATTGCCCGGGTTTCTTACCGACTTCCAAATTGAAAACCAGGTTCTTTTCAGGCGACGGTCCGAGTTTGGCCCATCCCTTCCGGGAGGGACCCATCGATTTCCGCCTCCGGTCGCGAGGCTTAAAGCTGGCGCTGATCCTGGTTGTGGGGATCCCTGCCGTGATGATTGCCTTTAAGGTCACTCGGATTGCGATGGCGGCAAAGCTGGCGAGCCGGGCGAAGATCGAGGACCTTCAGCAAGCCATTGCGCTCGATCCTGGCAATGCTGCCTATTACGACAAATTGGGGTCAATTTACGCTTATTCATTCGACCAGGGTAACCTTCGGGACGCGGTCAAGTTCCTGCGGAAAGCTACTGAATTGAATCCGCGGCAGGCGCTCTATTGGTCGGATCTGGCCCAGGTTTGCGACACTTTGAACGATACGGCGTGTTCCAATTCTGCTATCGAGCAGGCACTGAGGCTAGGTCCCATGACACCGCGATTTGAATGGCAGGCTGGCAATCATTACCTCGAGATCGGGCAAATCAGCGATGCGTTGGACCACTTCCGACGACTGCTAGCCCTTGACGACACGTACGCTCAACCGGTCTTTAGGATCAGCTCGAACGCAGTGGGCAATCTCGAAACTGTCTATCAAAGGGTTCTACCTTCACACGCCAGTCCACAATTGAAACTCGCGTATCTGGATTTTGTCATCGCCCGGGGCGATGTTGATTTTGCCAACCAGGTGTGGAAACAGGTTTCTTCCGAAGGCCTCTCCTGCAAGTTCGCGGAGGTAGAACCCTACCTGGATCGGCTGATCAATTCGAACGATATCCAGCAGGCGGCGAAGGTCTGGTCCGCTCTTGTGCAGGCCGATGTGATTGCCAAACAGGCAAATCAGGGGAGAAGAAACCTTGTTTACAACGGCGGCTTTGAGCACTCTCCTCTGAATGCCGGATTTGGGTGGCACGACCCCAACACGCCTTATGTTGAAACTGACTTTCGGGACCCTTCGGCATATCAGGGCTCCCGCTGCCTGCGGGTGGATTACGCCGCCGGTCAGAACCTTGAATCGGAACCCGTTTACGAACTGGTGCCAGTTGAACCTGACCGAACCTATCGGTTGCGGGCGTATGTTCGTTCGGACCACATCACCTCCGACAGCGGGCCGCGCCTGCGTGTCGTGGACGCGGAATGCCCCACCTGCCTGAATGTCTCGACAGTCACGACCGTCGGAACGACGCCCTGGCACCCGGTGACTCTGGACTTCACGACTGGAGCCAGGACCCGCCTGATTCGGCTTTCTGTGTGGCGGTCGCGGAGCTGGACATTCCCGATGGAGATCAGCGGCAGCTTCTGGCTGGATGATGTGTCCATCGTAGCTCTGAAATCTGCGCGAAGGGAGACCGCTTCGGTGCGCTGACCATGGCCACGCCAGCTGCTCCGACAAGCTTTGTAAGGATTGCGCCTGAAACGGAGGAAGTCGACAAGCAGCTTCCTTCCGTTCTCTTCTCGATTACCAGATGGGGGCTGATTGCTGGGTTGTTGGCCGCGCCGCTGGCTTTTGGCGCAGTCCAGACCTGGGCGTGGTGTGCGCTGCTGGTTGTCTCCCTCGCCCTTTTTTTGCTCTGGGCGATTGCAAACGCACAGCAGGGAATTCTGAGAATCCGTTGGACACCCCTTTACATACCTGCAACTTTGTTTCTGGCTCTTGCAAGTGTGCAATATTACGGCGGCTTCACGTTCGACCGTTACGCCACGCAGGATGCGATCTACAGCGTGGTGACGGCCCTGATCTTCTTCTTCCTTGCCGGACAGCTCTTTGGTGAAGCGCCGAGGGCTGTATGGAGGGGGCTTGGGCTGGTAGTAACGCTCTATGCCTTTTCCATGGGGTTGTTCGCCATTGTGCAATTCTTCTCCAGCCACAACCTCATTTACTGGACCGTAAGAAGCCATGGGTCTACCTTCGGTCCATACGTTAACCGTGACGATTACGCAGGACTAATGGAGATGATGATCCCCATCGCTGCGACATATGTGTTTTCCCGGTCGCGCAGCGATCCCCAGCGATTGGTCCTGGCCTTCAGCCTTTGTGTTCCCGTGGCCTCGGTGCTGCTCTCGGGCTCACGGGGAGGGCTTATTTCTCTGCTGGTGGAGACCCTGATCATGGGCGGGATTCTGTGGCGGCAACGTTTAGGCGAGGGGAGCGGCTACTTTGAAGCGATGTTCGTGCTTGGTATCACCGCAGTGGCGCTGCTCTTCTTCTGGATGGCTCCGAATCGAATCGAGAAGCGTTTGGCAGCACTGGCCAATGTGACCCAAACAGTCGAGGTAAGCTATGCCCAGAGGAAACTCGCTGCGCTCGATACGCTGCATATTTTCCGGGACCACCCGTGGATCGGAACGGGGCTCGGCAGCTTCGAGACCGTCTTCCCCCAATATCAGACTTTCCCGACCAACCTCGTTTGGACGCACGCCCACAACGACTACGCGGAGGCGCTGGCGGAAACAGGCCTGGCGGGAGGAATCCTGATCGTTCTTGCATTGGTTCTCTTCTTCAAACGCGCCTTCAGGGACCTGCGTCACCGGCTTCGCAACGAAGCCGGTTGGATCCAGTTGGGGGCAGCGCTCGGCTGCTGCGCCCTGCTCGTTCACAGTTTTGCCGATTTTAATCTCCACATTCCGGCCAACGCGGCGTGTTTCGCCCTCCTCGCAGGTCTTGCGACGCTCTCCACACCGCCAGCGCGCACCAGACCGGAAACCAGACATTCGCCGCATTAATACTGGGAGTTAAATACTCTGGCTATCGCAACCGAGAACACGACAGGCAGAGCACAACAGGCAGAGTCAGCAATTTTATGAACACTTCTAATTTGAATATCCATGCACAGGAGGAAGTATGAACTGGAAAAACAAAAACGTCCTGGTAACGGGCGGTGCGTCCTTCATTGGCTCAACGCTGGTCGATGCGCTGCTTGATCGCGGGGCCGAGGTCCGGGTTATCGACAACCTTAGCAGTGGGAAGCTGGAAAACATTGAAGCCAAAGTTGCTTCGGGATCTGTGGACTTTCGCCAGCAGGATCTCCTTGAGCCGGGTGTGGCCGAGCAAGCAGTCAAGAACATGGACGTCGTTTTCCATTTGGCCGCCGATCACGGAGGCCGAGGCTATGTCGATCTTCACCAAGCTGCCTGCGCCACAAACCTCGCCCTGGACGGCATGCTTTTCCACGCCTGTCACAAGGAAGGCGTGGAAAAGGTCGTCTACGCGTCTTCGGGGTGTGTCTATCCGAACTTCCTGCAGACCGACCCGAAGGAAATACTCTACCTGACGGAGGACAAGGTCGGTCCGCCTTACGATGCCGACAATATGTACGGCTGGGCCAAGCTCATGAGTGAGATGACACTGAAAGCCTACTACAAGGACTGGGGCATGAAGTCGGCTTCGCTTCGCTACTTCACGGTTTACGGAAAACGCGGACACGAAAACCATGCGGTCATTGCGATGATCGCCCGGGCTTTCATCCGGCAGGATCCCTTTGAAGTCTGGGGTAACGGCGAGCAGATCCGCAACTGGACGCATGTTGATGACATCGTGTCCGGAACGATTCTGGCCGCGGAGAAGATTGATGATGCAACAGCGGTCAACCTCGGGACCATGGAGCGCACCCGCGTGATCGACGCGGTCCAGGAAACGCTGCACTATGCGGGCTACCACCCTCGCATCGAGTTCCATCCCGAGATGCCGGTCGGGCCGATGAACCGCGTGGCTGACAACTCGCTTGCCCGCAAGCTGCTCGGCTGGGAACCCAAGGTGAGGTTCATGGACGGGCTGCGGCAGACGGCCGACTGGTATTTCTCGACCAGAGACCGTGCCCAGGTCAGTGCCACCCTGCAGTCACTGCTCACCGAGCGTACCCTGCACGCGGCGCCGGTGCAAGTCTCGGTTTCTGCGGCGCGCGGGTAAATTCTACGCGGTGTGCCGCCAACCAACAGAATTGCCGAAAAGGGCTAATTTATGACTGTTAGAATCTTAGCAAGTGACGTAATATGAATGACTTACAAATCGCATCCGATTTTCGTGCGAAAATCCCATCCGTCCCATTCTGGCCTGTCGGGGCAGTCGATAGCCTATACCTAGAGGCTCTACAACCCGGCTGGCCAAAGGGCGTTCTCCCGTTACGGCCCCCTCGAACGCGGCCGGGCTCGAAGTTACGAGGGACGAGACGGAAAACTCTACAATGAAAGTAATCGTTGCCATCGGCACGCGGCCGGAAGCCATCAAGCTGGCGCCCGTTGTCCAGGCGCTTCAATCGAGTCCGGATTTGTTTACCACTCAGGTCTGCCTTACCGCGCAGCACCGTGAAATGCTCGATCAGGTCCTCAGCATTTTTGCGATTCAGCCGGCTTTTGACCTAAACCTCATGACACCAGGGCAAACGCTGGGCGGATTTGCCTCGCGGGGCCTGGCGGAATTGGACGCCCTATTCCGGGCCGAAGAGCCCGATCTCGTCCTGGTGCAAGGAGACACCACCACCAGTTTTGTCGCGGCGCTAGCGGCCTTTTACAACCACGCCAAGGTCGCCCATGTGGAAGCCGGCCTGCGCTCCTTTGACAAGCGGGCGCCCTTCCCTGAGGAGATTAACCGCATCCTCACCTCGAACCTTGCGGACCTGCATTTTGCTCCCACGCCGGCGGCCCGGGAAAATCTTCTCCGCGAGGGCATCGCGCCGGACCGCATCCACATAACCGGGAACACGGTGGTTGACGCGGTTCACGACATCGCCGCCCGTCTGGCCACCCGGACATTGATTCCTCCCCTGGCGGCGCATTTCCCCGAGCTTCCTCCGCGTTATGTTCTCGTCACCGCGCATCGCAGAGAAAACCATGGCGAGCGGTTGAAACACATTTTTGAAGCGGTCCGGGAGCTGG
>JAKAWN010000592.1 GCA_021827245.1 Acidobacteriota bacterium
GAAAAGATTGGTGGACGCGGGTGGAATCGAACCACCAACCTGTCGATTAAGAGTCGTGGAGAGTTGACTCGGTTTATGCTGCTAAACCATTTTCATAACAACAACTTACGAACCGTTCGCCCGCACGGATGGAATTGCTTAGATTGCTTGTAACGTATTGATTCTGCGTAGGGGGTTAGAGAGCTTACGTCACGTTTACGTCACGTTTTCTTATAACGCTTTTGTGGTCCTGTTGCGCCCACTCTCTGATCCCGCAACCGTGCCCTTTTACGCGCGGTGGTGCCCACAGCCTTATAAGCAGTTGGTACGGAAGAGCGTTGGACGATTCGTTGGTCCCGAACTTCGAGGACCAGCCGTTTTCCGAGAACACGCGCCGCGCGAGCAAGAGTGTCGAGCGAGACGGCTGTATTCTGCGGGTCCAGCAGTCGATCCAATTGTGAGCGGCTTGTTTTCAGTTCCCTTGCCATCGCCTGTTTAGTCTTCTGCTGGCGGCCCATCTCCTGCTCAAACTGCCAGGCCAGTACGCGTTTGATGGCGGCAGATTCTACTTCCTCCCGAATACCCTCCTCCTCCAAGAACTCGTCAAAGGAGGAACCACTGTGAACCTTTACGTTTTCGTTTGCCATCACTATTTCCTTCCCTTCATCTCAGCTTCATGCAGTCTTTTATTCTTCCGCGCCAGTTCCATATCCGCCAGTGGCGTCTTCTGTGTCTTCTTAACAAACCCGTGGAGCAATACCATTCGTCCCTCGACATCCACATAAAAGAGCACCCGCGCGATCTTGTTTCCGCTGAGATTGGATCGCGCCTCGTACAGCCCATCGCCGAGTGAACGGCAGACCGGCATCCCGATGGGCCAGCCAAACTCGACCGTCTTAATGTCCATGCCGATTTGTTTGCGTTCCTCGGTCGGTTCAAGAGACCTAAGCCACTCGCGTACAGGTTCCCCGCCTGCAGCAGTCCGAAAAAAGAGGACGGAGATACGTTTGGTTGGCTTTCCGATGCCTTGGATTAGCGGAACTTGTTCCACGACTTGAAGTGTACCACATGCGGTACACTTCATCTTGAGATGGTCTATGCTCAAACTTCATCGTCAGCGTTGCTGGAAATGCCACCGAATTCTTCGCGGTGCATCACAGTGGTGGCGCACACATTGACAGCTATTCTCCCGCTGCGGAGAGCACCTTTGCTTCCAGCGATGCAGCCACAAAGAAGTGGGCTTTCGAGCGTAGAAGATCAATTTCCGGCTTTAGCTTTGCGATGTGTCCATCGCGTTTCGCGGGTAGCAAATTTCCCAAACCCCCGTGACTACAAAGGCCGGTCCGCGAAGCGAATTGGCGGGCTTCCTGCTCGTCGATGAGTACGATGTCGGCTTTGATATCCGTTGCCAACACGATGGACTCGGCCTCTCACTGATGGAATTGCAACATGAGAACCCGAAGCAGGCGGGAGTCTTGCGGAGTGCCGATCCGTATCCATTGTTCTCGAACTGCGCTCTGAATCGCGTCCCGTGCATCCGGGTCTGGATGCGATGCCAATTCCTCAGCAACCGCATCGGGTATCCAGATCACGGAGAATTGAGATTTCAGGAGTTGAAGACGACCTATCGACGGCGAGATCCGATATCGGCGAGGTATTACTGACCGTCAGCATAATTGAGGTCTTGCGCTAATTCTTCATCCGAGTAGTGCCGCGATACCTCCCGCCGCCCGATCAAGTCAGCGAACATGTAGCGGTCGGTTCCGGCGAGTTCGGATGCCTTGCCGAATGACAGGATGCATTGAGCATACAGTGCAATCGCAAGCTCGGTACGCAGACGTGGTTCCACTTCCGGCATTGGCAGCCTAAGACTGCTGGCGACAGATTCCGGAATGTCGACATGCAATGTCATAGCTCGCTTTCCCTGCTTTCGTCCCAATGTACCCAGACCAGAGCCCGATTGTCACGCATAGACATTGACCAGCGCCGTCTACAAAAGAGTTCTATGCCCTGGCCCGTCGGGTAAGCAGATCCCGACTTGAAACAGGAGCGGGTCTCAGCCAACTCGTTGACGGAAGTGCGCGCGATATTCTTGTTCCAATAGCCGCGTTCCTGCTGGAAGTTGAAGCGGGATTGTCTATACCTGTGGATTTCAACCTCTCAGATTTGCTACAGTTCGTTCTTGATAAGAATGGCCATTAAATTGCGCCCCCCAAATCCGATCAAAACATCGCGCTGCTGCTGACCACGCCAAACCCACCAAGCGCGCGCGAAAATGAAACCCCGTGCGCTGAAATCCGTGTCTCGCGTTGAAAAAAGTTCCCGCGAAAAGCTGTTGCTCAAACTGCCTCACTCGCTGTGCGTGGTTGTTAGGCTCTCGTCCTGATGAAGCTGCCCGCGTTTCAACGCGCGCTCTTTGATCATGACGAAGAAGATAGGGACAAGAATGAGCACATGGATGGTCGAGGTGATCATGCCGCCAACGATGGGAGCTGCGATTGGCTTCATCACGTCGGAGCCGATGCCCGTTTCCCAAAGAATGGGCGCCAGGCTGGCGATGACGGCGATGACCGTCATCAGTTTGGGGCGAAGCCGGAGTACCGCTCCTTCCATAACGGCGGCTTCCACATCTGCATTGGTGAGTGGCTTTCCCGTTTGCAGGCGGTGCTCCAGCGCTTCATGCAGATACAGAACCATCACGACGCCGGTCTCGACGGCGATGCCGAAGAGCGCAATGTAGCCCACGGCAACCGCGACGCTGAAGTTGTAGTGAAGTATCCACTGCAGCAGGAGTCCTCCAGTCATGGCGTAGATTGTCGGAAAGATAAGCACCAGAGCTTCCGTCACAGAATGAAAGACCATGTACAACAGCATGAAGATCACAAAAAAGACGATCGGCAGAATAAGTTTCAGGCGCTGTTTGGCCCGCAACTCAAACTGGTACTCGCCCGCCCATTGGAAAGTGTAGTTCGCGGGCAATTTAATCTTGTCGTGAATTTGTTTATCGGCCTGCGCAACAAATCCGCCGTAATTCGTGGTATTCAGGTCGATGTAGATATAGCCGGTCAGCGCTCCGTCTTCGTCGCGGATCATGGCCGGGCCTTTCGAGTACGAGATCTTCGCCACTTGGCCAAGAGGTATCTGCGCGCCCGACGGCGTACCGATGAGAACGCCGCGCATTCGCTCGACGCTGTCCCGGAAGCCTTGTTGATAGCGAACGTTGATCGGGTAGCGCTCACGCCCCTCAATGTTCTCGGCGATGTTTTCGCCGCCGATCCCGGATGACACTGCGGTCTGGACATCCGCGATGGTCAGTCCGTAGCGCGCAGCTTCGTCTCGATTGACCGCGACGTTGACATAAAAGCCTTCCGACACCTTTTCCGCAAAAACGGAGCTGACCTGCGGCATGCTCGAAAGGACAGTCTGAATCTGGGAAGCGAGTTGCTGGATGCCGTCCACATTTGCTCCCTGCACCTTGATGCCTAGCGGGGTTTTAATGCCCGTCAATTCCATGTCCAGCCGGTTCTCCACCGGCATGGTCCAGCTGTTCGACAGGCCAGGGAATTGGAGCTTGGCGTCCATCGCCTGGATGAGCTTTCGATAGGTCATGCCTGCGGGCCATTGACTGCGTGGCTTCAGCATCAGC
>JAKAWN010000593.1 GCA_021827245.1 Acidobacteriota bacterium
CTCTGCCTCGATCGTCAGACGCGCCAGACGCAAAGCGCTGAGAGGCGTGTTCTCGGAAGGTTTGTGAACTACACTGTTGCCTGCCGCCAGCGCCGGGCCGATCTTATGAAGCCCGAGATTCAAGGGGAAATTGAACGGCGTGATGGCGGCGATCACGCCCAGCGGCTCCCGCACCGTCATCGCCCAGCGGCCTCTTCCGCCCAGAGCCCCTTCCATGGGAACCACATCACCGTGCAGATTCCGCGCTGCGTCTGCCGAAGCGGCAAGCGTCTGTTGCGAACGCGCCACCTCCGCTCGCGCTTCGCGAATGGTTTTGCCGGTCTCCAGGCTCACAAGGCGCGCGAACTTTTCCGCATCGCGTTCCAGCAGGCTCCGCATGCGCTGGAGCAACTCAGCCCGTTCGTACTGGGTAAGTCCCGCCATGGCTTCGGCGCCCTTCTGGGCCGCCATAACAGCCCGATCGACTGTGGCGGTATCGGCATCGTAAACTTCCGCCACCGGTGTGCCGTCGTAAGGAAGACTGATGATTCGCACTTTAGGCGTTCGTACCCATTCGCCACCAATCAGCATCGGAAAGTCCTGTTTTTCAATGGCTGGTTTTCCCATGATCGCCCTTCCTTTCTTCCGTTTCGCGCCTTGCGCAGACCCCGAATTGTCAGGGTGTATGATTCGAGCTACGGCACCTTTCTTGTACCATGGGCTTTTCCCAACCATAACGAACCCACTGCCTAAAGTTGATGTCGTGACTACCAGCCCAATCATTTCGGCAGATGAGGGACGTCACCCGTAGATCAGACGTAGGTCCGCTCTAGCATCTCCGCAGCGGTCTCGTCCAACTGATCCGCACGCCGCACCTCCTCGAAGCGTGCCAGCAGATCATCCACCCGGGTGCGCCGCTTCTCCGCGCCCTTGAATTCCTGGATAATCCTGCCGCGATGCATCATGATCAGCTGGTCACCCAGGTTGGCCGCCTGCTGCATCGAATGGGTTACCATGAGCGTCGTCAGCCGGCCACGCGTGACGATGGCGTCCGTTAGGGCAATCACCTGGTCGGCGCTCTTCGGATCCAAAGCGGCGGTATGCTCATCCAGCAGCAGCAGTCGCGGTTCCAGCCAGGTCGCCATCAAAAGGGTAATCGCCTGCCGCTGCCCGCCTGAGAGGCTGCCGGTGGCGTTGTCCAGCCGGTCCTCGAGGTCCATATTCAACTGCCGGACCCGCGCGCGCAGTTCTTCCTTCGTCTTCCTATTCAACGCCCAGCCCAGCCCGCGCGGCAGCCCGCGCCGGGCGGCAAGCACCAGGTTTTCGGCGATTGTCAGGTTCGGCGAGGTGCCGCTGAAGGGATTCTGGAACACGCGGCCCATCAGTCTCGCGCGGCGATGCTCGGGCCAGCGGGTGATGTCAGTGCCATCCAATGAAACAGTGCCGGTATCAACCAGGAAAGTGCCGGCCACGGTATTGAGCAGGGTGGATTTTCCCGAACCGTTGGTTCCAATAATGACGACGAACGCACGTTCCTCGAGCGTGAGATCGACGCCCTGGAGCGCACGCACTTCGTTGGGAGTCCCTGGGTTGAAAACCTTTGTGACCTTGCGCATTTCAAGCATGGGATAAGCCAGCCCTCCGTGACCTGAACTTACGCAGGAGATTGGGCAGAATCAACGCTGCAAAGACGAAGACCGCGGTAATCAGTTTGAGGTCGTTGGGGTTCAGCCCCAGACGCAGGGCGATTGCCACCAGCAGGCGGAAGAGCACCGATCCCACCACCGCGCCGCATATGGTCAAGCCCAGTTGTTGTGTTCCCACCAGCGCCTCCCCGATGATGACGCTCGCAAGCCCCCAGACCACCATGCCGATACCCATCTGCACATCGGCGAAGCCCTGGTACTGCGCCAGAAACGCGCCGGCTAGAGCGACCAGCCCGTTCGAGACCGCGAGGCCCAGCACGATCATGTTGCCGTCATTTACCCCGAGCGCGCGGATCATCTGACTATTGTCTCCGGTGGCGCGCATCGCCGTTCCCAGGTTGGTTTGGAAGAACGCGAAGAGGACCAGGGCGGCCAACACGATTGCCACGAACGTCAACACCAGTACCGAGGCGTCGAGGCTGGACACTTCCCACCCCCCCACGTTCAGGCTGACGCGGCCACCCAGCGCCTTGGTGCCGATCCACTGAGCATATGTGGCGAGTGTCTTCTCTCCCAGCAGGGGAACATTGCTGCGCCCCATGATGTGCAGGTTGACCGAATAGAGCGCCGTCATCACCAGTATGCCGGAGAGCAGGCCGTTGATCTTGAACTTGGCAGCAAGGGTGCCGGTAGCCGCACCGGCCAGGAAACCCGCGGCAAAGCCAGCAGCGGTGGCCGCCAAGGGATTCACGCCCTTGACGATCAGCGCGGCAGCGACCGCCGCCCCCAGCGTGCTCGACCCGTCGACCGTGATGTCCGGAAAGCTGAAAATGCGAAAACTGATGAATACGCCCAACGCCAGCAGCGAAAGAATGAACCCGATCGTCAACGCACCAATCAGGAGGCTCATCTAAATCCTCTCTTCGACAGTTTCGGCAAGGGGGGCAAGCCAGCATGCGCCGCGAACGAATTGGCTCTGGCCCGCTCCCGCGATAGTCCGGTCGTCGCTCAGCAAGTGGAGAAGACCCTGCAGGGTCTGGGTCTCGAAAAGCGACCTGGCCGTCCTCTTCATTTCGATCTCGCCCTTTTGCAGCGGACGGTAAGAAAACGCTGCGGCATGAAAGTGCCCCGCGAGCGGTTCGGCAGAGATCAACGGACGCACCATCGGGGCGAGCGCTCCCGCATCTCCGCGCGCGGCCACGCCCGCCACTAGCACCAGGCTACGCGTGTAGGCCGGTTCGGCCGTAAAGCTGAGCCACTCCCGGATTTGTGGAAATTCGAAGGGCGCGTTCTTCGCCGCTTCGACGGTAGGCGGGCGGCGCAGGGCAGCTCCTATCAGTCCCGCCGACTCGGCCACCATTACCAGGCCGACCTGCTCGGCCCCGGCAATCTCCAGAGCCGTCTCGACCAACTGCGTGAGAGTCACCGTGCCGGCTTCATTCTTTGCCTCAAAACGCGCCAGCTTGGCGAACTGGTCCTGGCAAGCAAGACCGTAACACACCTGCACGTCCGGCAAGGAATCTCCCTCAGCTAGCAGGTAGTCGGGAACGTTCGTGCCGTCCGTGGGAAGGTAGGCGACGGCTCCTCCTACCGCGATGAACTCGCCGAAACGGCCGCGGCACTCCCCGAAACTGTCGCCCAGTGCGCCCAGGCCGAGGCCGAAGGTGGATTCGGGGAACCGCAGCGTGCGGCACTGTTCCTGGCGGAAGCGGCAACCCCGCAGGAAATCCGGGTCACCCAGCAGCCGATATTTCAGCTTTGCCTCCGGCGTGCAGGGAAATACATCGACGACCGCGCCGCGCGTTTCCAGACGAAGACTCGGCGAGGGAACCACCGGTGCGGCAGGGCCAGCCGGGGCGGCAACTGCGGCCGCCGCACTCGCGCTGGCAAACAACACGTCGGTAAGTTTCGAAATCTCAAGGACTTTCTTCACCTGCTCGGAGGCCTCCGAAACCAGCAGGGACCCTCGAATTTCCCTCAATT
>JAKAWN010000071.1 GCA_021827245.1 Acidobacteriota bacterium
TCAGGCCTGCCAGCAACACGATCACCAGTGCAGCCGTGAGGGTACGTGTCAATTTCATAAAAATCATTCCTTTCTGCCTCGTCAGCAAAATTCGTGGGTAGTTTCAGGGTCTGGAAGCCACGTTCAATCACATTTGTGATTGACCGTCGGCTCGTCCTCCACCAAAAGCCCACAGTTAGGACAGCACGGACTGTGACTACCCGCTACCGGCTACGTGCCCCCATACCTATCGTGTGCCACGGTACTGAAAATCGACTGGGCCGACCCGGAAGTCACGGTTGTACTTGTCACGGAGCACGACATGCCTCCGGAGAGCCCGGCCGCGCGTTCCGATCGATGGCGTCACATACATCTGAAGGACTGCCCCACGGGCCTCGTGGCCTTTCAGGTAGATCTCGCGGACGCTCTCCCACTTGCCCGGGTCCCAACCGGTCACCTGGGCTTCGAAGCAGGTAGCGCGGACCTCCGATAGTGAGGTCCGCGGCTGTGTCCAAGGATCAACACAAAAGCCGCAGACCGCAGCGACGGCGCTACCCACTCCGTCAACGTCGCTTGCGGGGGCAAATACGGTCGATGTGGCCGCCTAGCCGCGCTTGAACTCTGCGCCACAGGTTATGCACCGGACCTCGTCCACCGGGGCCAGCAATGATGCCACGCCGAACAGCACCTTGCGTGCCGTCGACCGCACCGCTTCGAATTGCGTGCCATTGCACTTTGGAAAGTGCAGATTTCCCGCCTCGTCTCGGCGCGTTACGTCTGTGAATTTGTTACTGTCGGTCATCTTTAGCCTCCGTCAGACGGGGTAGCAGCCACGGTCAATCATGTTCTCGATTGACCGTGGGTTCGTCCTCCCTCAAAAGCAATCAGAAGATCGTGAGGGAAATTTGGATGCCGGGATGTCCCGGGTCGCACAGGTAGTAGCCGCCCCGGACGTACTCCACGTAAACCCTGTCGGTGCGGCGCCAGCCGGTTGGCCATCGCCCTCTGAATCCGAACGTATAGCCGCTGTAAGCGAAGCGGTTGTATCCGTTCACCATCCTGGGACGGACCATGCGAAACTCGTGCTCGCGGCCAAAATGGGCGCGGTAACGGGCGTCAGGAATGCGTCCATAATGGTTGCCGTGGTTTCTAGCGACGGCGTGTGACCGCCGCTGCTGCGCACGACGGGAGTTCTTCTGCTCCTGTTTCCTGTGCTGTTTCTCTTCTTGCTTCCGGTGGCGCTCCTGCGGCCCTCGCCCCTGGGCATTGGCCGCCACGCTCATTCCCGCGAGGCACGCCGCGCTTAGCAGAGCCGCCACCGCCATCTTTCTCAAGATACTGATTCTCACATCACACCTCCTTAGCAGTCAGATGATTCCACGAGGTCCAGCCTATAAAAAGTGTGCTCGCCAGTCCGCGTCGCGCGAACCTCCGATTCCGAGGTCGGCGGTTCTTTCCACGCATCAGGACAACAACGGCAGACCGCAGACCCGGCGGTTTGCGTTACAGGCACGGCGTTTTTTGTTTTGGGGGCGGCCAAAAGCCGTGGAGTTTCAAAAGACCGAAACTCCGCGTTACCCGCTGCTGCGCTTGCACGGGCCTGGACAGCAACCAGCAGAAGCGCGGCGCTCAGTATGACCGTAAGAATCCTGGTCATGATTTCCCCGCTGGCGATGCATCGATCGTGACTCCTTGCGTTGTGCGCGGCGGCAAGTAACGGCGACATTATGATTAAACTTGTATACACCCCGCACGCCCGAAATGCAAGGACCTAAATTGGGAATTAGAAGCCGCTCAGAAGCAATTCCGGGTGATGAGTGGCTGGTGATGGGAAAACGCAATGATGAATGGCAAAAACAAGGCTTCTGAGCTCAGGGTTCAGGCTTGTGAGCAGGCAGCGCGCTTCTCCGGTTCCAAGGGCCGCGGCTTTTTCCTCGTGCCCGTCGGGTCTCATCGCGTCCCTCATCAAAACAAGAACCGCAGACCGGGACAACCACTTCAAACTGCGAATCGCAAACGCTTCATCAGTCCTCCCTCCAGAATTACCGGATCATCGTTCCGGGGAGGACAAAGTAATAAAACAGGCCGATACAGATCAGGCAAGCCACCAGAACCAGCGTCCAGCCCATGTTATGCCGGATGACTTCGCCTTCATTGCGCACATATCCCGTTGTGGCCACGCCGACGCTCGCCGTCTGCGGAGCAATCGGCTTGCCCACTTCTGCGCCCACCGAATTCAACGAGGGAGCCAGCAACACCGGAAAACCGAGCAGGTTCCCGACCATCGTCTGGAAAGCCCCGAACATCGCGTTCGTCGACGTATTGCTACCTGAAAGAGCCACGCCAATCCATCCCAGAATCGGAGCCACGACCAGGAACCACACTCCCAGCTTGGAGAAAGTGTAGGCCAGCGAAGCCGCCATGCCGGAGTAATTAAAAATGTAGGCCAGAGCGAAAATGAACACACCCACCAGCAGCGCTCCCCACATCTGCGTGAAGGTCTTTCGAAAGACTGCTTTCAGGATGAGCTTCCCAGGCCGCAGCATCAATGCGATCAGCAACCATGAGGCCATGATCGATGTCCCGCCGATAAAGGGCGTGAAAGCAAAAGAGGCGCTGATCACCTTATGGTTTAAGGAAGAAATCCCCTCCACTTCAAAGCCCTTCAAGGTGATGGCTGGAAGCGAAGACCACGGCCCGGTCCACAAAACGACGACGGCCACAAGCAGAAAAAACGGAGCCCAGGCTGCGAGCACCCGCCGCCGGCTGAGGCCGTGTGCGCTGGTCTGATGGGCCGGAGCTTCAGTGATCGGAACGCCCCCGTAACCCAGCGTCTCGGCAGGCTTCCAGAAACGCAACAGAACCAGCAAAGCAACGAAACAAACCACCGCCCCGGTGACGTCCGGCAAGTAGGGGCCCAGGTATTGTGAAACTGGAAACTGACCGGCAATGTATGCAAACGATCCGACTACGGCCAGCGGCCACGCGCCACGTAGGCCGCGTTTTCCGGCGACCAGGTAAATAAGTACCCAGGGAGGAACCAGCGCCAGCAAAGCAACGATTTTTCCCACCGACGCCGAGAGTGCCATCAGGGGCAAGCCGGTTACAGCAGCCAGCGCGATGATGGGAACGCCCAGCGCCCCGAACGATACGGGGGCGTTGTTGGCAATCGCCGCTACCCGGATGGCATCCAGATCCCGAATGCCAAGGGCAATCAGCAATGGCGCAACAACAGCCCAGGGATAACCGAAGCCGACCAACCCTTCAAGCAAGGCGCCGAAGGCCCAAGCCAGCAGAATGGCCTGGACTCGCACATCCGCTGTGGCGTTTGCGGTCAGCCATTTCTGGAAGTCCCCAAAAACACCGGTCATGACCAAAGTGTTGAAGATAATTACTCCCCAGAAAGTGATCCAGTCAACCGCCCACACTCCCGTCGCGCTCCCATACACACAGGCCATGAGTGCGTTGCTGAAGGGGACATGCCACACCCACAAAGCAAGCCCCAAAGTCACAACCGCTCCTATCAGCGTCGCCAGCCATGCGGTCATACGGTAGACAGCCAGGAGAACCAGCAGCAAAATCACCGGAACCAGCGCAACCAGCGCCGTCAGCCCTACGCTATGCATCGGATCAAGCACTTGTTCGAACAATACGATCCTCCTTTACAAGCAAGGTACCCACAAAAACGGAATGCCGCTCTTTGCGCTCGGCTTCACCCCCCCGGAATCAGAGGAAGCGCCTGCTCTTCTTTTATCGCTCTTAGTAGAGGGCAATGGGGACCTCATTGTCGTTTCAGCCGGCTGTGGCAGCCGAGGATTCAGCTTTCGCCCTGAACCATCTGAAGCGCGGTGGCGATATAGCCATACTCGAAGGCGAAGGCCTGTTTTCTGCCGTGGTCTCCTTCGATCGTCGGAGCATGGTCTGGCATGACCATGCCGTCGTATCCAACCTCTTTGTATGTGCGCATCGCACGCAACATGTCGACGCTCCCGTTATCCGGGAAAGTCTCCTGAAAATCGAGGAAATGTCCCCGGATGTTGCGGAAGTGGACGTTGAAGATTTTCTTGCGCTCACCGAAATAGCGAATGACATCGTAGATTTCTTCACCGGGGTTCTGCAGCATTTCAGAAACGGTGCCTTGGCAGAAGTTCAGGCCGTGATAAGGACTGGGATGAATGGAGATAAATCGCTTCAGGCCGTCAACACTGCCCAGCACTCGATGAACACCGCGAAAGCCGCGTATCCGGGGCATAGCCGGATCGTGCGGATGGCAGGCTATCCTGACCTTGTATTCGTTCGCCACCGGCACAACTCGATCCAGAAAGTAGGTGATTCGTTCCCACATCTGCTCCGCGCTGACGCGGCCCGCCGGAGTCAGGGGAAGATGCTCCGCTTCAGCTTCAGCATAGTTGAAGGTACTGTAGGTAGCGCCGCCGCGGCCGCGAGTCGGTTTGGTACGCACGACCCCCAGAATGGTCAGGTTGTATTTCGCCGCCGGAATTCCCGCTCGAGCGCAATCGCGAATCATCCCGCAAATCCTCTCGATTTCGCGGTCGCGCTCCGGACTTTCACCGAGCATGATGGCCGAGTTTTCAGCGCGAGTGATGTAACTGGAACTCAGCGGCAGGGGAACCATCACCAGCCTGATGCCAAAGGACTCCATGTTGTCACGCAGCCGCTGCAAGCCGTCTACCGTCCATTGCGCATCGGAATGTGGCGCTGGAAAACCGCAGCAGATGTGCCCCACGCCAAAGGCGGCAATTGCCCGCAGAGTATCATCCGAAGGCACAGCGGAAAACTGGGTGCCCAATTTCATCCGGCCTTCCGAGGACGCCTCACCATTCTTGGTTCGGCCGCCAAAGCCGCCCGTCGCCGCCAGTGGCGCAGCCGTAACCGCCGCTGCTGTTGATTGAAGAAATTTCCTGCGATTCATTTTCTTGTGCCCTCCGTGACCACCTCAAAATCAATCTGAAAACGAAACGTATGTGCACGTCTGCACGCGCCACCGTTCGCGGCGACTGCTCTCATCTTGAGCCTGCGTTTATCAACCTGGATGTTTTTTGCTTGCAGCAGCCAGCCCCTTAGCTATGATCGCCTTCAAGGCGTCTTCCTCTTCTCGCGAACAGTCCACGAGCGGCGGTCGTACGGGACCGGCAGTCTTACCCACAGCTTTCAATCCGGCCTTAATCAATGAGACTGCATAGCCTTTTCGCCGGTCGCGCAATTCGGCCAGTGGACGGTAGAATGCGTCGAGCAACCGATCCGTCGCCGGTCCATCGCCTTGCACCAGCGCCTCATAAAAAGCTCTGGCAATGGAAGGAACAAAGTTGAAAACCGCTGAAGAATAGTTTATGATACCCAGCCCTTTGAAGGCTGCTGCGGACAGTTCAGCAGTCGGCATGCCATTGATGATGACCAGCCGGTCGCCTGCTTCCTTTTGAATTCGCAATAGGCGTTCCATATTTCCGTAGCCGTCCTTGAAGCCGATAATATTCTGCAGTTCGCTCAAGCGTGCTGCCGTCGGGGGATCAAAGATCGCGTTGTCGCGCTGATAGAGAATCAAGCCAAGATTGGTTCCAGCGGCGACTCTGCTGTAGTGATCGTAAAGGCCTTGCTGGTCGGCCTGAATCAGATATGGCGGAAGGATGAGCAAGCCGTCGGCGTCGGCGTCCTCAGCGGCCTTCGCAAAGCTGACCGCGAGTCTGGTTCCATAACCCGCTCCTGCAATCACGGGCAACCGGCCGTCGGCTTCCTCTACCGCCGTTTTCACCAGACTTCGATACTCCGCCAGATCAAGAGAGAAGAATTCTCCGGTCCCCCCGCATACAAAGAGTGCAGCCGGCTTTCCCCCAATCATCCAGCGGATTTGCTCTCTGTACCGAGCGAGATCGACTTCCAAATGTTCAGTAAATGGAGTTACGGGAAAGGAAAACAACCCACGCAGGCGGTTTCTCAGTTCTTCTGGCGATAATCCCATCCGATATTCCTATCTGCCTGAAAAACGGCTTTCATAAACCTTCGACGTTGGCTCGACCGCTCGACTTCCACATAGCAGCAATACAGAGAATTTCGGCAAAAGCCGTTGCCGATTCGAGGTGCCCGGCGGGACTGTTCCTGCGTTTGGTTGATCGCCCGGCCAGGCTTGGAGCCCCCACCATGCCCCTGGCCAGGGCACAAACTCCGTCCGGCTCTTCGAGTCGGTCAATTGCTGCAATGTGCGGACAATTCGGCGAGGTCAGAGTGCTGGTTGCGCGCTCGAACCGCACCATAATTCGGAGGCATTATACACCCCCAAATAAGCTGTCAACGCCGGTTTTGCGTTTTCTTGAAAACGAATTGAACAAGCGAAGGCTTATTCCGTAATCTTCTCGTCACTCCATGCACCGGGGCAGGGGCAGCCGCCTTCAAAGGCGCGGGTTGCGGGAAGATCAGCATAGCAGAAACTTACCGCGCTACCGGCCTCAATGGAACTCTACACGTGCTGGTGAACGTCCCACTGCTTGTAATTTCCGAGAGCTTCGGCGATGGCGGCGCCGTAGCGGCTGAAGTTAACGGCCACATGATGCTCCCAGCCGTTCTTGCAGATGTAGTGCAGCAGGTCCTGCAGTCTTGCCACTTTCAGCACACCATATCCACCAAAGCTGGCAGGCCGGTCGTTCGTGGTTTCGCCTTCTCCCACGTACGCCCGCATGCACCCTTTCAGATCGTCGGTCGAAACCCGGCAGAAAGTGATCGGTCCCGTCTTCAGCTTGCCCACGACCGTCCCGTAAGTATTCTCTCGGCCCACCGAGCCAGCGATGATTTCCTGGAAGTCCATCTTGAAATCCTCAAAAAAGTGCTTCGGAAGATTGGAGCAATGGAAGATCACGCACTTGTCAGGGTCATCGCCGTAATTGTTGTTCCAGTCCACAATCGCGCTCGGCGTTCCCGACGCCAGTTGCAGCACGTACATGCCGATCATCCCGGTCATGTCCGTCTCGCAGGCGCTCGGCAGCAGGTTGTTTGACATCATGCTCATCAGCGTACAGGGAACCACGCCAAAGAATTCTTCCATCGCTGTCCAGCACTGGACGGACGTCCCCGCCAGTTCGTTTGCCGCCATCCATTCATCGACCACTACCCCGAACTTGGCCATCTTCACCAGCGACGCCTGTGGAATCCCGCCCGTCTGGACATAGCTGCCAATACTTTCAAGTTTTTCCTTCACCTTCTTGTTGTCGTCGCTGAGGCGCTGGATTCGTCCGAAGACTTCCGACAGATCCAGCGGTTCAACCGTAATCCCGGTGTGCTCCAGCAGCTTCTCGCTGAAGCGAACCGTGTTAAAGGCGGCCGGCCGCGCCCCCACCACACCCACGCGCAGGTTCTTCAGACCTTTCACAATCCGGCAAGTGGCCGCGAAGGACTTCAGATCATGCTTAAACGCATCTGAGGAAGGAGACACCGTGTGGAGTGCTGTCAGTGTAAAGCGGATTCCGTATTGCCACAGGTTGTTGCAAACCGACATCTTCCCGCAGAAGCTGTCCCGGCGGCCACCCATCAGCATCTTGTCCGGTACGTCCGGGAAGGCCTGCACCAGCACCGGAACCTCCAGCCCGCTCATGCGGAGCGCGTTGGCTACGCCGCGCTCGTCGCCGAAATTGGGCAGGGTAACCAGAATCCCGTCGATCTCATTGGAATGTTGCTTGAACAGATCTGCGCACTTGCGCGCGTCCTGGAGTGTTTCCACCGCTCCGTGCTTGGTCTCCTGCGGCGTCAGGCAGATGGTACGGTAGCCCTCGGCTTCGAGCGTGCGCAGAATCTCCTCCCGCCCATCGCGCGCCAGAACGTCGGGGAAAAAGCCCCGGTTGCCTACAATCACTCCCAATGTTGTTTCGCTCATCTCACCACCTCCTCAACCTTCTCCCGTGAAGATCAATGCGGGCAAATCAGCCTGGACAGGAACCGCAAATCTCTCTCTCAAGGCTCTTTTCCGGGCTGGCCGTACGTCGTGTGATAACGATCGTACCACTTTCGAACTTCCTTCCGAAGGAGCGGCTTCGGCTTGCCCAGCAGAAGCGCCAGGTGGCACGTCTTGGCCACGTCCTCCAGCATTACCGCCGCCTTCAGCGCCGCTCGGGGCGTCGGCCCGAATGTGAAAACGCCATGCTGCGCCAGGAGCACCGCCGGCGCCCTTCCCATATGTTTGAGGACTCCTTCTCCGATGTGGTCGCCCTGATTGTCCGTGTAAGGCACGCACGGGATCTCGGCGCCGAATTCGTCCGCGATCGCCGTCAGATATACCGGTATCGGCCGCCCCAGCAGCGCAAAGCTGGTGGCGTAATTCGAATGCGTGTGGATCACGCCTCCGATCTCTGGCCTGTGGTTATAAAGATACAAATGGTGGGGCAGGTCTACCGAAGGGTTCCACTTGCCGCTGACTTTGCGTCCCTCGAGGTCGGTCACAACAAGGTCCTGGGGCTTCAGTTTATCGTAATCCATCCCGCTCGGCTTGATCACCACCAGTCCGCGCTTGCGGTCAACCCCGCTTGCGTTGCCGCTGTGCATTGTCACCAGACCCGCCCTGTAAATCCCCAGGTTCGCTTCCCACACTTCCCGGCGGAGTTGTTCCGGGACATTCATCCTCAACCTCTTCCCAGTTGCTCGGCTTGTAGGGCCTTCAGCCTTTTCATCACATCATTCGCTCCACGGCCGAAATAGTCGTGCAGCGCTTGGTACTCCCCGAAAAGCCTGGTGTAGATTTCATGATTCTTCTTTTGTGGCCGGTAAGAATTCTTCTGAACCTGGCCCATCTTTTTAGCGGCTGCGAAGATTGTATCGTAGCCCCCTGCTGCGCGCCCTGCCGCCACGGCTCCGTGCATGGCCGAACCCAGCGCCGGGCAGGTCAGCATCTGCCGGGCGATCTTGATCTCGCGGCCCGTGACATCCGCGTAAATCTGCATCAGCAGCTTGTTCTTTTCCGGCAACCCTCCGCAGGCTACCAGGTTTCGGACTGTCACCCCCCTCGACTCGAAAGCCTCGATAATCTGCCGCGTGCCAAAGGCTGTTGCCTCAATCAGCGCCCGGTAAATCTCTTCCGGCCTGGTCGCCAGCCGCAACCCCAACAGTACCCCCGTCAGGTCTGCATCCACGAGTACCGACCGGTTGCCGTTCCACCAGTCGAGTGCCAGAAGCCCGGAAGCACCAGGCTTGAGAGCAGCCGCCTGCTTTTCAAGCATGTCAGGCAGCGGTACTTTCTTCCGCCGCGCCTCGCGATAGACTGACTCGTGCACGCCGTTTTCAAAGAACCATGCGAAGATATCTCCCACCGCTGACTGGCCCGCCTCGAATCCCCAAAGCCCCGGCACCACGCCATCCTCGACGACGCCGCACATTCCTTCCACCATTCGCCGCTCTGATCCCAGCAGAATGTGGCAGATCGACGTGCCCATGATCATCACCATCGAGCCCGGTTCGGCCACCCCGCAGGCCGGCACCGAGACGTGCGCGTCCACGTTCCCAATCGAAACCGGCGTTCCTTCCCGGAGCCCGGTCTTCTGCGCCCACTCGACCGTCAGACCCCCAGCCCGCGACCCAAGCGGATAGTAGTCCTCGGGAACCTTCGTGCCAATCACATTTTCCAGGGAAGGATGGAGCGCCCGGAAAAAGTCTGGCGACGGAAGTCCTTTGCCCTTCACCCACATGGCCTTGTAGCCCGCCGTGCAGGTGTTGCGTTTCTCCTCACCTGTCAACTGCCACACAATCCAGTCCGCAGCTTCGATAAATCGATCTGTCGCGCCGTATATCTGAGGCGCTTCATTGATGATTTGGAGCAGCTTCGAAAAAAACCATTCAGACGAATATTTCCCTCCGTAGATGCGGATGAATTCTTCGTTCCGCTCTCTCCCCACTTCGTTGATCCGGTCCGCTTCAGGTTGCGCCGCATGATGCTTCCAAAGCTTCACCCAGGCGTGAGGATGCTTGCGAAATTTGGGCAGAAAGCAGAGCGGCGTCCCGTCCGCCTTCACCGGAAGCGGGCTCGAGGCGGTAAAGTCCGTACCCAGCCCGATCACCTGTTCGGCCTTGACCCCGGCTGCCTTCAGCGCTTTCGGAACTCCCCTTTCCACCACTCGAAGGTAGTCGCGCGGGTTCTGCAACGCCCAGTCGGGCTCTAGTTTCGGCCCCCCCGGAAGTCTTGAATCGATCACCCCGTCCGGATAAGGTACGATGACACTTGACACGAGTTCCCCGTCCCTTACGCGGACCACCACGGCCCGGCCTGACTCCGTCCCGTAATCAATCCCCACCGCAAATCGATCTGTGGGCTTTGAAGATGTCCGTTCCGCCATCTTGCAACCCGCCTCCTCGTTTCTTGCTGCCCGGTTCTGATGAATGATGTTACCGCTGCTTTAAACGGCCTTAGCCACTGGCTGGCTTCCGGTGTCAGGCCGTCTCAAACACCAACACGCTGTACGATTTCGCCGGAACCTCCAACGTCATCCGTGACCCGACCGTTGTGGGTAGTTCAAGCCGCTTCGGGACCACCTTCCCGGGCTCGGCAAAAGTGTTCGACGCCTTCAGGTCCGGCCCCGTCAACACTTGGGATACTTTCACCTTCTTGGGAACTCCAGTGCGCCAGCTTAACTCCATTTGGCGAAACTTGTCCAAATCTCGGTTCAGCACGAGCAGAGTTGTTTCATTGTTCTCGCGGTCCCGCGTCGCCACCACGTCCAGATACGGAACTTGGCCCAGATTCTCAACGACGTATGTCGGTGATTCAACCACCAGGTTGATCGCCTCACCACGGCAATGGTGCAAGGCCCAGGCATACGGGTAATAAATCGTCTGCCGCAGCACGCTCGTCCGGTTAGTCACCAGCGGCGCAATCACGTTCACCAATTGCGCCAGGCAGGCAATTCGAACGCGGTTCGAGTGCCGCAGCAGCGTGTTCAGGCAACCCCCGATCAGCAGCGCGTCTTCCAGGTTGTAAACTTCCTCCAACAGGTGCGGCGCCTCCTGCTTTTGTCCGTCGCCATTGCGTGCGCGGTACCATACGTTCCATTCGTCAAACGACAGGTGAAGCCGTTTGCCGGTTCTCAACCGCCCGCGCACTATGTCGCACACCGCAGCGACCTCCTCGATCTGCCGGTCCATAGTCAAATTCAGGGCCAGATAGTGCCGCGGGTCTCCATTCGTCTCCGTGGTGTTATTGAAGTAGCGGTGCAGCGAGATCGCATCCACGACGTCATAACACTGTTCCAGCACTTGGCGGTCCCACTCCAGATAGGTCGGCATAAAGGGATTACTCGATCCACAGACCACCAGAAACAGCGACGGATCGATGACCCTCATCTGTCGTGCCGCATCAGCGGCCTTCAGTCCATATTCGATTGCAGTCGAGTGTCCGATCTGCCACGGCCCATCCATCTCATTGCCCAGGCACCAGTGCTTCACTCCATAAGGCTCTTCATGACCGTATTTCCGGCGCAGGTCGCTCCACTTTGTCCCTTTCGCCAGATTGCAGTATTCCACCAGATCGCCCGCCTGCTTAGCCGTCCCCGAACCCAGGTTCACGGCCATCAACGGCTTGGTCTGCGCCTTCCGGCACCACGCCATATATTCGGCGGTTCCAAACTGGTTCGTCTCAATTGTGTCCCACGCACGGTCCAGCACTATTGGGCGGTCCTTCTTTGGCCCCACTCCATCCAGCCAGTTGTAGCCCGAAACAAAGTTCCCGCCTGGGTACCGGATCAACGGTACCCCCAGGCCGCGAATCTGCGCCAGCACGTCTTTCCGGAATCCTTCAGCGTCAGCTTCCGGCGAGCCCGGATCGTATATCCCCCCGTAAATCGCTCGGCCCAGGTGTTCCAGAAACGAGCCAAAGATGTTCCTGTCCAGCTTCGCCAGGGAATGCGAAGGATCAATGAGAACCCGCGCTTCCGATGGCCCCGCTGCCGCCTGGGCGGCACTCGTGCCCCCCAACGCGTTCCCAGCCAGCGACGCCAGCCCGGCCGCTGAGGCCCGTGATATAAAATCCCTCCTATTGACACCCGACACGAAAGGCCCTCCTCATGCCAGAAATTCCAAGCGCTTGACTTTCCCGCCATGTCATGGACGTGGCGAAGGAATGTCAAGATGGAAAGCGCTCTCTATAATACAACGGCCCTTGGCCAAAACTCGTCAGTGTTTCTTGATTTCATCCCGAATGGCGGCTTCGAGAATGATAAGATTGTTCGCTGGATGGTTTGCATATTGCTCCGCCTCGGCACAGGGAAACCGGCAAAGCCGAGCAACCTTGCCTTCTTGCTTCAATTAACCTCAGATGGGGGAAAACCCATAATGGGCTACCAACCGATCGAAAACTACGGCGTCGTTGGCGACCTGCACACCGTCGCCCTGGTCGGAATGAACGGGTCGATCGACTGGCTCTGCCTCCCGAGTTTTGATTCTCCCAGCGTCTTCGCCGCGATGCTGGACGACGAGAAGGGCGGCCGTTTCCAGATAGCTCCAACGATTGACGGGATAACCTTCAAACAGCTCTACTGGCCGGAAACGAACGTTCTGGTAACGCGATTTCTGTCACCCGGAGGTGTGGGTGAAATCACAGACTACATGCCGATCGACGATAAAAGGCAGGAGGGCGGTGGCCATCAATTAATTCGACGTGTGAAAGTAGTGCGAGGGTCCATGCCTTTTCGGATGGTGTGCCAGCCCGCTTTCAACTTTGCGCGCGACGAACACAAGGTGCGCATCCTCTCCGAAGGAGCATGTTTCGAATCATCAGCGTTGCGTCTCGGCCTTGCAACAGAAGTCCCTCTCAAGGAGAGCCGCAAAGGAGGCGTGAGCGCGGAATTCAATCTCCGAGAGGAGGAGAACGCCATTTTCCTGCTTCAGGCAATGCCACCGGGCTCAGACTGTGGGACCCCCGTCGCCGAGTCCCGCGAGGACGAACTTTTCCAGAGAACTGTCAACTATTGGCGCCGATGGCTCTCCAACTGCCGTTACAAAGGCCGATGGCGTGAAACGGTTTATCGCTCCGCCCTGGTTCTGAAGTTGCTCACCTATCAGCCGACGGGGGCCATCGTCGCGGCGCCCACCTGCAGCCTTCCGGAGCAGATCGGCGGCGAGCGCAACTGGGACTATCGCTACACCTGGATTCGGGATGCCGCGTTTGCGCTTTACGCCCTGATGCGGCTTGGCTTCACCGACGAAGCAGCCAAATTTATGCAATGGCTGGAAGCGCGCTGCCACGAACGTCGCGAAGACGGTTCACTCCAAATCATGTACGGCATTGACGGCCGGCATGAATTGGGGGAGATCACCTTGAGCCATCTGGAGGGCTACAAAAGATCTCGGCCGGTCCGCGTTGGGAATGCTGCTTCCAACCAACTGCAACTGGATATTTACGGCGAACTGATGGATTCTGTCTATCTCTACAACAAGTACGGCAGCCCCATCTCTTACGAGCTCTGGACCGCACTCCGTGAGTTGCTGAACTGGGTCTGCAACAACTGGAAACAAACTGATGACGGCGTTTGGGAAGTCCGAGGCGGCCGCAGACATTTTGTCTATTCGAAAGTCATGTGCTGGGTCGCACTTGACCGCGGCATTCGCCTGGCCGATAAACGCTCATTTCCCGCGGACCGGGAGCGCTGGCTGAAAACGCGTGATGCCATCTACGAGGAAGTCCTTGACAAGGGTTGGAACGCCAGCCGGCAGTCTTTCGTGCAGTATTACGGCTGCAACTGTCTTGATGCGTCCAGTTTGATCATGCCTCTGGTCTTCTTCATGTCGCCCACCGATCCTCGCATGCTGAAGACCATCGACGCCATCAACCGCCCTCCCGACAAGGGTGGTCTGGTATCGAACAGCCTGGCCTATCGATACAACACCGAAGCCAGCGTCGACGGCCTGCGGGGAAACGAAGGCACATTCAACATGTGCACCTTCTGGCTGGTAGAGGCCTTGACGCGGGCTGGGCGGGTTGACAAGCGCCGACTCGACCAGGCTGTCCTGATCTTTGACAAAATGTTAAGCTACGCGAACCACCTGGGCTTGTATGCCGAGGAGACAGGTCCCTGTGCCGAAGGCCTGGGGAATTTCCCGCAGGCTTTCACCCATGTCGCCTTGATCAGCGCCGCCTTCAACCTGGACCGGGCTTTGAGCTCGAGTGATGCTCAATGGCCAGGACTGGCCGTGGCCCCGTGGTGATCGCTGCCGACGGAATTGGCCATGCATGAAACTAAAGTCGAGAGTTTCTCGCCTTGTACGTCAAAACGCCGGTTCGACCGCCGCAAAACACCCCGGCGCCCCGTGCGAAGAACTTCCACCACCGCGACGGGAATACCCCGAGAATAAGAGTCGCTATTCCGGGGGATTCCCACGCTCGCACCATTTCTTCAGGCCAGCCTGCTGAGCGATCAGACGCACCGACGCTTCCACACTCCGACGAGTCAACTCGCTCGAAGACCTTCCGATTCCATCAATGTGCTATTTCTTTTTGGGTGGGACAACAGCGTCCTTAAACGCTTTCGCCAAGCGAAACTTGACCACAGTCTTGGCTGGAATCTTGATGGGTGCGCCGGTTTGAGGGTTGCGACCCGTGCGTTCCTTGCGATGGGCCTTGACGGCCTTGCCGAGCCCTGGAACCACGAACTGCCCGCCACTCTTGCATTCCTTGGTGGCCAAGGTCACGAGTTCTTCAAGCACTGCAGCCGTGGCCTTTTTCTGAAGCCCGACTTTGTCAGCCAGATGGGATACCACCTGGGATTTGGTCATCACTTTTGCCATTTGCTACTCCTCTCCTGAAGTTTAGATATTGGGAATCCCTTTTGTTGACCGAAATGCGAAACTCTAAGCAATAACTCTGCAACTGTCAAGCCATTTGAATTACCACGCCTGGACTGTACTTGTTAACATTATGCCTGCCTTGTCAAGGGCTCTTGATAATTCTTACAACGGGGCATGGACAGATATTTACTTTTATACACAGCTTTTGGATTTTACACGAAAGAGATTTTCTTGCGCTAACACGCGATATCCATCTGGTCTCTTAATATGCAAGGTAATGGAGATGCTGGAAGTCGGTGAGGGGTCCCGAGCTTCCACAACACGCGGCAGGCTTTTCTTCCTCCGTTCGCAGGCGTCATGCCGCGCCGTAACTTGACTTCCGCGGCCTTCGGTACTATATCTAGGTGCAGAAGGGGATTGCATGCAGCCTGGAAGGGTCTTAAGGGGGTGCCTATGACTAAGAGGCTCGCTTTGGCGTTGTTCATGGCTGCGCTGAGCGGAACGATAGTCGTGCTGCCCGCCCACGCGCAGAGGGGTTTCCTGACCGGGCGTGGCCCCGGGATGGGCGCTCGACCGCATGTTCCCTTCAGGGGCGGCCACCAGGGCGGCTACCTGACAGGTCCAAGAGGCCGTTTCTTTGACCGTGGCTTTGGTTCTAACATTTATCCATACTACCCGTACTACTACCCCGGCTACTATTCTGGTTACTATTATGGGCAGGCTTCCCCAGAGCAGCCACCCACCCGAGTGGTCGTTGTCCAGAATTCGCAGCCACGTGCAGAAGCTCCGCCGCCACCTCCGCCTAATTCCCTGGTCCTGGAGCTGCAGGGTGATCATTGGGTGCGCCTCACGAGTTCCGGCCAGACAGAAGCTGCCGCTCCACAACCCGAACAAAAAGGTTCCGCAAAGGCCACGGTCTTGCGCACCATCACACCACAGGAGAGCGCGGCGCTTGAGACTTCCCGCGAGCTTCCGCCCGCCGTTCTTGTGTTTCGCGATGGGCACAAAGAAGAAATCACACGGTACACGATTGTGGGTGGAACTATCTACACAAACACGGACTACTGGATCAACGGAACGTGGACGAAAAAAGTCCCGATCGCCGAGTTGAACATTCCAGCGACTCTGAAACTGAACCGGGAACGTGGCGCGAAGTTCAGCCTCCCTTCCGGCCCTGGCGTGATTGTCGTCCGGCCTTAACCTTTTCTCCATTTGTCCTCAAAAACCTCGAAGGCCGAGCGAGCCTCAGAAATACCTCTTGCAAACGAGTCAGCGTTGCGCATAAACTCTGGCCGCGCAAAGCCAGATGGAGCGAAACTGAAATCGTACATCATAATCCTCATCGGCGCCGAAGAGTAATTCCATGAAAATCATCGACCAAAACCCTGGACATGGCCGGCGCGGCCAGAAGCCTCGCGGGAAAAAACGAGACAATGTACTGGTCATGCATGCGTCCCGTGCCGAAAGCAGAACGCATGCTCCAACAACACACACACCCTCACAATTGAAAATCACAGCCGTCAAAGTCATCGTGACGTGTCCTGATCGCAACTACGTGCTGGTTAAGGTCCTGACCAGCGAGCCCGGGCTTTACGGTGTGGGCGACGCCACGCTCAACGGCCGCGAACTGGCCGTCGCGACCACCCTGGAAAAGCACATCGCCCCGATGCTGATCGGGCGCGATCCGAGGCAAGTGGAAGACATCTGGCAATGCCTTTATCGCGCTCCGTACTGGCGTGCGGGGCCCGTGCAGATGACGGCGCTTGCAGGAATCGATCTTGCGCTGTGGGACATCAAGGGCAAGCTGGCCGGCATGCCGGTCTATGAGCTCCTTGGCGGACGAACCCGGCGCGGCGCCCTGGCCTATACTCACGCGACCGGAAATGACTTCGACGAAACCGAAGACGCGGTTCGCCGCGCCATGGCGCGTGGTTTCAAGTGCGTGCGCGCGCAAGTGGCAATCCCTGGCCTCGAAGGCACCTACGGAACGTCGCACGGAAAAACATCCGAAGAGACGGCCGGACGGGTGGATCAGCAGGCCGATCTGCCCTCGACTGAAATCTTCGAACCTGGCCCCTACCTGCGCCGCATTCCCAAGCTTTTCGAGCACCTGCGGCTCAAGCTTGGCGACGAGCTCGAGCTGCTGCATGATGTTCACCAGAAGCTTGGACCCACCGAGGCCGCGCGGCTGGCAAAAGAACTTGAACCCTACCACCTGTTCTTTCTCGAAGACCCTGTGCCGCCGGAAGCCAAGGATGGGCTCCGGCTGATCCGGCAACAATCCGGGACGCCGATTGCACTCGGGGAGATCATTCATTCTCCGCTGGATTTTGTACCTCTGATCACCGGGCGGCTGATCGATTACGTTCGTTGCGCCGTCACCCATATCGGAGGCCTTACCGTGGCGCACAAGCTGGCGTCTCTGGCCGAGTTCTATCAGGTCAAAACCGCCTGGCACGGGCCGGCGGACGTGGGACTGCCCGCACATGCGGCGAGCGTGCATCTGGATCTCGCGGTCCAGAACTTCGGCATCCAGGAGATGGTCTTTTTCCCGGAGGTGGCGCGCGAGGTGATTACGGGCGGGCCGGTTTTCCATGACGGTTATATGAACGTGGAAGATACACCGGGATTGGGCACCGACGTGAACGAGGAGCTGGCCCAGAAGTATCCTTACCGCCGGTCATATCTGCCCCTAGCTCGCCGTAAAGATGCAAGCGTCCATGATTGGTGAGAGGCGCTGAATGCCGGGATAAATAGGCTAGAAGGTCTCCGGTTCGTTTTTCGGTTCGTTCCGGTTCGTTTTTTATGCACTCCAATGTTTTCAACAACTTCTCCGCTTCGTTTTTAGGTTCGTTTCGGTTCGTTTTGGGACACCGATCCTTTGTTTTCAACAATTTCTCCGGTTCGTTTTTGAAAAAACGTATTTTTTTGTCCCAAAAATCCCACTTCGAAGCCGCGCGAAGTTGATAAGCATCCTGAAAACAATGATTTGCCTGACATTTGGCGGCGGGAATGGACTGCAAGAACGGCCGGCATCGTTTTTGCTCTCTTCCGGGCGGATAAGCTTCAAAAAGCCCGGCCAGAAGTCACTTTTGTAGTCTACATTATCCCGGCCCCGAAGTCAAGAAATTTCTTCCGCTCCCCCGCCCTCAATCGACGCCCATGAGCGTGCCGGAGGACGCGGTATTTTAACCTCCGTGATCATCGAAGCTGAAAGCGATTAGAATGGCGACGTGGCACTGCCGGCCTGATATTGCGGCAGCCATCTGCTTCACCACCTGGCCACTGGTTCGCTCCGGCCGGCACAGAGCGGCGTCTTTCAGGCTCTGCGAGTTCCCCGAAGGAAATCGGGCACAGCGCGGATTCGCTGCCGAACGTTCGCTGCGCGAAATCGCAGATCGCAAACATCTGCAATCTGCGCCAGCCACGAACAATGGCATCGGTTACTTTGCAGCCGTACTGGTACCAGTCATTCCAACCCATCGGCGGCGTTTGCGCCAACGGAACGGCCTGTGCGAATGATTCGGCGATGGGGCAGGCACAGATAAAAACCGACATCACGGCTGCGGAAATCCAACTGTGTCTCTCCACAGACATCAAATGTTTGACATCCTCGGCTTATCTTCACTTGCGCCTAAACGCCACTGCTGGCTCCCCGGCTAGCGCCCATCTTCATCAGGCGGCTTTGGCTGAAGGCGGACGAATCGGACGCTGCCGGCTACCACAGGGCCGTCGGCGCGATTGGTCAGTTCCACTGAAACCGGATCATGGAATTTGCCCAACGGAATCCACTCTCCCTGATGCTGATTCTGATTAATTGGAAACGACAGCGACCCGCCCTTGAACCGCACGACGTAGTTGGCGTCGGTGGCCTGTTCCGCAGCAGCCTGGCCCGCTGATCCATACCGCACCGAGATCTCGTACTCGCCGATCAAAGGCGTGTCCGACCACCAGATCACATGGGCATCGGCCGGACCCGGCGGCGCCGAATAAGCGATGCCACGCAGGTCACTGGGGCCCTCGACGCGAGACCACGCGCGGCCCGCCAACTGGTAATGCACTCCACTCAACGGGGAAATCGTCAATTGCCGGGGTGCAAGTGCATCCAGGGACCTTGAATCTCTCTGTTCCAGCACCGCCAGCCCGATGTTGTTCTGCCAGTCAGTATAGGATTTCGCCTGGCGGATGAGCGACTGGATGTGCCGGTCGAGCGCCGCCTTCAGTTTCGAAGCCTCCACAGGAATCTGGCTGCAGATGCTGTGAAGTTCTCGCGGATCGGTTGCATCGTCGAAGCACTGAATCTTTCCGGTGCGCATCGTCTCAATCACCTTGTAACGGGCATTCCGAATCGAGTATTGCGGCGTGAGGACGCTCTCTTCGCCATAGAGGTAATGATGCGGCGGCTCCGTGGTCGTCCCTTCGATGATGCCTTTCAAGCTCACACCGTCCGTGTGAGCCGGCGGCGGCAGATTCTCGAAGGCCAGAATGGTGGGCAGTATGTCATAGTGGCTGACAAGATCATCCAACCGTTTGCCGGCCGGAATGCCGGGCCCCCAAAAGATCAAGGGAACGTGCAAATCAGCGTCATAAAGAGAGCGGTGGTCGTCAGTATTAAAGTCCGTGGGATGCGAGTAGAGAAGCTGGCCGTGATCGGACACCAGAATGATGATCGTGTTCTTCTCGAGCCCGAGTGAGCGGACGGTGTTGATGAGCTCGCCTATGTAGTGATCGACATAGAGAATCTTGCCGGCATAGAGCTCCTGTAACCTCCGAATGGCGTGGTGATTTTGCAACTTGGCAAGGGTTGCAAGCTCCGTCCCATCTTTGCCACTTGAATCATTCAGGTTGGGAAAATCATCCGGAGATTTAAAACGGTCGTAGGCCGCGGGCTCATTATACGGGGCGTGAGGTTCCATGTAGTGAACCCAGAAAAAGAAGCGCTGGTCACGATGAGCCTTCAGCCACTGCTCAGCCCAGGCGGTGGTCTTCGGCGCTGTGAGATAGAAGCTGCTCCGGCCCGGATGTCCGGGCACCGGCAACTGGTATCCAGGAAAAAACTTGAAATAATCCCATCCCCGGTGAACCACGTCCCAAATGGACCAGCAGTTAGCATCGTCCACGGCAGTAACCATGCCGCGCGGCTTGAGCAACTCCGGGATGATGGGTTTGTGCGGCGAGAGCAAAAGAAAGGAGGGAACGGTTGGAATGCTGCCACTGGTCAGCGGCTCGGTAATCGAAGGCCCGCAGCTCTCATAAGGGGGCAGTGTCATTCCGTGAACCGTGGGAAACAGGCCGCTAAGAATGGTGGCGAACGAGGGCGTCGTCCATGGAGCCGCGGCGTAGGCGCGAGTGAAAACCGTTCCTTCCTGCGCCAGTTGATCGATATTGGGCGTGTCAGGATAAGGATATCCATAAGTGTGCATGTAGTCGGCCCGCATCTGGTCCGGCGTAAGCAAAATGATGTTATAAGGAGGATCGGCCTTTCTCCGAGCGCCATAGGCCAATTGCGGAGAAAAAACGAGCCCAGAGATCATAAGCGAGGCTAACAGGAAAATACTGGACCTCGATTTCATCGAAATCTCCTATGATGTTTGTCTACTCCAACCGAGCAGAAGTCGTTGTTAAGCTTTGGCCTTGGCCAAAACAAAGTTGGGAAAATCCTCGAAGACCCAG
>JAKAWN010000072.1 GCA_021827245.1 Acidobacteriota bacterium
TCCAGCAACTCTTCGAGAAAATGCGTCAACCGGGCCTCGAGTTCTTTCAAGGTTCGCGGTGTCATGCCGACAATGTAGCAGACACCGGTCGGGAGAGCAACAGATACTTAACCTAGTATTACTAGAGGCCGCACAGAAATACAGTCTGGTGGCCAATTCCGTCAAGTCCGAAATACTTATCGAGCCCGACGTACAGGTGACCGAACCGAAGTTGCCTGAGCCGGTCTTTGATGTCACGCGGTAACCATAGCCACAGCTATCGGAGGGAGGGTTGCCCCCCAAATCCTCCGTCCTAAGCAACAAAACCATGTAACCTTCGGCCCGATTCTGCATCGTATTCCCTGGAGGTAGAAAATGACTGATAGTCAGCCGATAATGTCTTCTAGTCAACACGAGTCAATTGGGGCTTATGCTTGGCCGCGTAAGGTCGAGGGGCTTCCCCGTTATGAGCGCAAGAAGATTCAGACGCGGGAACGCATCTACAAGACGGCGCTCAAGCTCTTCGCCGAACGAGGCCTTGCTGCCACGACTGTGGATCAGATTACCGAGACTGCCGATGTCGCGAAGGGAACTTTTTTCAACTATTTTCGCAGCAAGGAGCAGGTTTTCGGCTACTTCATCGAGCGGCAACATGCCAAGTTAGCCGAAGCGCTGGAAGAGGTCCGGAGAGGCAAGCCGGTTGGCGCGGTCCTGCGGAAGGCGTTTCGGCGTCTTGGAGGGGAAGTCGGGACCAGTCCGAACCTTGCGCGGGCACTCATAGCCGCCGTGCTCGGGAATGAAATCGCTCGCGAAACCGTGGCCACGGGTATGGCTCAAGGCCGCCAATATCTCACCCATATCCTGACAATCGGACAATCGCGGGAACAAATCCGGGGTGACAGACGTGTCGCCACAATGAGCATGGCATTTCAGCAAGCGGTGTTTGGCGCCCTGGTCGTTTGGGCGATAAACCCGCAAATGAAGCTGGCGAATTTATTGAATGCGACCTTCGAAGACTACTGGAAGTGCATTGAGGCACGGAGGGACGGGTCAAAATGAGCTCCCGTTTAACGCCAATTCCTTTGAGGGCACGGACATGGAAGTGAGCACCTCGCCCGCGATCAATTTCGTAGGAGCATTCTGACGGCAAATGGAGGTTTCCCATGAACGACGAGATAAAGCCCAGCATCGCGCAGATCTTCGAGATGATGCGCAAGAGCATGGGGCCAATACCTGAGGCACTCGAGAAAGCTGCCGCTGTTGACGAGAACTTAGTTTACGAGCACATGCGCTCAAGAAGCTACGCCATGCCGCTAGAGAAGCCGGCGCTCGATGATGAGACGCGGACGCTGATCTATCTGGCCGCGGCCCTGGCCGCTTCGAGCCACGCGTGCGTTGAGGCCATGGCCAATAAAGCCAAAGTCCAGGGAATCCCGCGAGAGAAGCTCCTGGAAACGCTTCGCATCGTGCGTTTTGCGCTTGCCACACGAGTGATTGGGAACGCCGAGCCGCTGTTTACGACCATGGCGCCCGAGCGGCATTGAGAGAAGGTGAGGAAAATCATGCAAGCCAGGTCAAGGCAATTCGGCCACACGAAGAGCGCAATTTCTCGTTGGTTCCGTGCAGCCAGTGTGGTCGTTCTACTCGTGTCCGCCATAACTCGCCCCGGCCGAGCCCAATCCTCGGCTCTGGCAGGTACTGGTCAGCCTTCGCTGCCGGTTTCGGATATCAACTCCGTCCAGAATCCGTTTCAGGGCAGCGTTTCAAGTGGGCCTGCTGCCCCTCAAACACTCCAACTATCACTCCAGGATGCGCTTGAAAAAGGCCTGCACTACAACTTGGCGGTCCTTTTAAATGAGGAGTCAAGCCGCGCCTCGCGCGGCCAGCGCTGGCAGGCATTGAGCCACCTCCTGCCCCACCTGACGACGACCACCATGACCGGCAAGCGGCTCGTGAACCTCTACGCGATCGGCTTCCCGACTACCATTCGCAGCATCAACCCCATCAGCGGACCCTTCAACGTTTTTGACGCCCGGGCCTATGTGAGCGGGCCGCTCCTCAACTTTCAGGCATTGCGAAATGAGAAAGCGGCGTCGGACGAGGTCGAGGCCGCTGGTTACACCTATCAGGATGCCCGCAATGTGGTCGTGCTGGTCACGAGCAACGCTTATTTGCTGGCCGTTGCCTCTCAGGCCGAGGTTCAGTCGGCCGAGGCGCAGGTGGCGACCGCCAAGGCTCTCTATGAGCAAGCCGTGGATCGATATAACTCCGGGTTTAGCCCCGAAATTGATACGCTGCGGGCGCATGTGGAATTACAGTCGCGCGAACAGCACCTCATTGCCGCGCGCAATGATGAGCGCACAGCAAAGCTTAACTTGGCCCGCGTCATTGGTCTTCCCGACGGGCAACAGTTTGACCTGAGCACGCCGGAAAGCTTCCAGCCGTTACCTGAGACAGAGTACGCAAAGGCGCTTTCCGAAGCTCTCGCGAACCGGGCGGACTACAAGGCGGCTGAAGCCGAGGTTCGCGCGGCTGAAGCTCGAAGGCGGGCGATTGTGGCGGAGCGCTATCCTTCGCTCGGTTTCGCTGGGGATTTTGGCGACGCCGGGTTCAGCCCCCCTTTTTCCCATGACACCTTCACCATTGCAGCCACGCTCAACATTCCGGTCTTTCAGGGCGGCAAGGTTCGAGGCGAACTGATTCAGGCGGATGCGCAGTTAAAGAAAGCCCAGGACCAGCTCAACAACCTCAAGGGCCAGATCAGTTATGACGTCCGCACGGCGCTCATGAACATCGAGACTGCCGCAGAGCAAGTGGCTGTTGCAAAGTCGAATGTCGCCCTAGCCCGCGAGACGCTGGCTCAGGCGAAAGACCGGTATGCGTCCGGGGTCACCGACAACATTGAAGTTATTCAGGCGCAGGACGCCCTCGCGGGCGCGGATGATGCCTATATCGCCAGCCTTTACCAGCATAACGTCGCAAAAGTCGCTTTGGCGCGCGCCCTGGGCAACGCCGAGCACACCGTGCTGCAGTACGTCGGAGGGAAATAAGCCATGACACAAAAAGTTGAATTTGAGGCCAAACAAATTTCCGGAAGCACTGACGCGGACCTGCAACCAAGTGGAAACGGAGGTAGAGGCGCGCCATCTACCAACGGGAAGGCGCAAGCCAAACGCAAGCGGGTCCTTATCGCCGCTGTAGCTGTCGTGGCAGTTGCCACATTCCTCCTCTGGCGTCATTACGCCGGGTGGGTTTCGACCGACGATGCCCAGATTGAGGCCCATCTCTCTCCGGTGAGTGCGCGCGTCCCCGGCCATGTCGTCAAGGTGATGGTGGATAACACCGACTACGTGAGCAAAGGCCTGGTCCTTATCCAGCTCGATCCGGAAGACTTCCGCGTGGCCGTAGACCAGGCGAAAAGTCGGCTTGCGGACGCACGGGCGGCGGCGATGGTCGCATCGGTTGGCGTCCCAATTGCGTCGGTTGAAACCGAAAGCCAAGTGAATGCGGCTCAGGCCCAAGTGTTGAGTGCACAGGCGGGGATTGCCGCGGCGGAGAGACAGTTCGAGGCCGGGGAGGCGCGGCTGAGAGAAGCTGAGGCGAACGACGTGAAGGCGCAAGCCGACGAGCGCCGTTATGCCCAGCTCGTCGCCAAACACGAGGTGTCGGTCCAGCAATACGATCACGCAGTGGCTGCCGCACAGGCGAGTGCGGCGAGCGTTGCGGCGCTCCAGGCGATGGCCGATGCCGCCCACCGGCAAATCAGCCAGGCGGAGAGCCAACTAACACAAGCTCAGGCGTCCCTCCATAGCGCTTACACGCGCCCCCAACAGCTCCAGCAGACCCACGCCCGCGCGGATGCAGCCGCGGCGGCGGTCCAAACGGCCCAAGCTCAGTTGGAACAAGCGGAATTGAATCTTCAATACACCACGATCGTGGCTCCCGTGAGCGGCATCGTCGGTAACCGCAAGGTCGTGCCGGGCGAGAACATCGCGTCGGGGCAGACTCTTTTGACTATCGTGCCTACCGAAGACATTTGGATTACGGCGAATTTCAAAGAAACGGCCTTAGCGCACATACAAGCGGGGGACCGGGTCCTCATTCACGTTGACGCTTATGGCCGCGATTACAAGGGGCACGTGTTTGGCATCTCGCAGGCCACCGGGGTGCAATACAGTCTGTTCCCTCCTGAAAACGCGACGGGCAATTACGTGAAAGTCGTCCAGCGTGTGCCAGTCAAGATTGTTTTCGATCCGGGACAGGATCCCAACCACTTGCTGCGTGTGGGCCTTTCGGTTGAGCCGCGCATGCGGGTTCACTGACCTGAGATAAGTAGGGAGAAGAACCCTTGGCCGATTCCGTTGACAATGCGCTTCCGGTCCCGCAGGGCGGCGCCGCAGCTTTCCCGTTGCCGTGGTCGCGAGGAGGGCATAGCCCATGGCTGATCGCTTCGGTTGTCGCCATGTCGGCCTTCATGGAGATGCTCGACGCGAGCATCGCCAACGTCGCCCTGCCGCACATGGCTGGTAGCCTCTCCTCGAGCAACGACGAGGCCACCTGGATCCTCACGTCCTACCTGGTGGCCAACGCCATCATCTTGCCGTTTAGCGGCTGGATCTCGAACACCATCGGTCGCAAGAAATACTTCATGCTTTCTCTCCTTATTTTCACCGTGAGCTCTGTCCTCTGCGGCATTGCGCCAACGCTTTCAGCCATCATCATCTTCCGCGTGGTGCAAGGCGCTGGAGGCGGCGGGCTGCAGCCGGTGGCGCAGGCCATCCTCGCGGACACTTTCCCGGAAAGCAAACGCGGCCAGGCGTTCGCCCTCTATGGCATCACCACCGTGCTCGCACCCATCATCGGCCCCACACTCGGCGGCTGGATCACTGATAACTATTCCTGGCGCTGGATTTTCTTCATCAACATCCCGGTCGGCGCTGCGGCGCTCCTGCTGGTCGAGCAACTGATCCAAGACCCAGACTATCTCCGGCGCGCCGCCCGAAAGCTGGTGAAGGTAGACTACATCGGGATCGGCTTGCTGGCCGTGGGCATCGCGGCGCTTCAGGTCGTGCTCGATAAGGGACAGGAAGACGACTGGTTCGGCTCTCATTTCATTGTTGTTCTGGCTGTCGTCACCGTGGTCGCGCTTGTCGCTTTGTTCTTCTGGGAGTGGAATCACGATCACCCTGTCATTGATGTTCGTCTCTTCAAGCACTTCAATTTCCTGGCTACGAACCTGATGATGTTTGGCTTCGGCGTCATGATGTTCAGCACCCTGGTCATGATGCCGCTTTACCTGCAGACCTTGATGGGCTACACCGCCGAGACTGCCGGAATTGTGCTTTCGTTTGGCGGCCTGTTCCTGCTCCTGGAATTGCCGATGGTCGGCGGGTTGCTCGGGAAAATCCAGGCGCGCCGGTTGGTGCATGTGGGCTGGGCTCTGATGGCGATTGGCATGTGGTATTCGACGCACATGATGGACACGCTGATCAGTTTCGGCGCCGCGTCCTGGATACGCGTGTTGCAGGTGATCGGCCTGCCGCTGCTGTTCGTTCCGCTGACGACGGTGGTTTACGTCGGGCTTCCGGCGGAGAAGAATAACGCCATTTCTGCGCTGATCAATTTCATGCGCAACATTGGCATGAGCTTCGGTACCTCGATTGTCACCACGATCCTCGCGCGCCGAGCCCAGTTCCACCAGCAGGTCCTCGTCTCGCATCTCACTCCGGGCAATGTGTTTTCCTCAGCCGTGCTGGAGCGTTTGACTCAGGCGCTCTTCCACGCCGGGCTTAGCACCTCCGATGCGCTCCATCAGGCTTACGGTCGCATCTATCATGCCCTGATCGCGCAGGCAGTCTCGCTGGCCTATATTGACGCCTATCACGTCTTTGCGGTCGCCGCGGCCATTCTCTTTGTACTTTCCTTCTTCCTGAAGAAGAACGAACCGCGCGCGCCCGGCGCGCCAATGGAAGGATAGGTCGAGTGACATCGTGAATGCTTCACCAATGGCCAACCCCCCCGCCGCTCCTTGTTGCTTTTTCCGATAACAAAGCACCGTGGCCATTGACAATATCGATCCTACGTTCCACCTTGTCGTCGCTCGGCATCAAACGCGTTTAGAAACTGGCATGCAGCACCCCATGGGATCACCGAATGAGAATGGTCGCAGTGCAGGATATGGAAGCGCAGATGACACAGGGTTTTAGCTATTCGACGCGCCAGACTTTTTATCTGGATGGAGAGCGCACTTTCAACGTTCACATAGCAGAACAAACTTTCCATTCGAGCAACTCGCGGTCGGCGCTCATCTCCGTCTGGAGGCGGGGCCCCATTCTGGAAAGCGTCCTAACGCTTCCAAACACAACGGGTTGGCGCCAGCTCATGCAGGTTGCGGTACAGCTAGGTCGAGGTCCTTTTGCCACAATCGTGGCTTGAGCTGATACATCTGCCACTGATTGCTTTCGCGCGATTTCTCTCACGCGTTGGGCACACCTGAGCCTGATTTGAGAAACCGCTGGACAACGTGATCAATGTAAGTTATTGATTAGAGAACAGTAGACGTTTGCGAAAGTGGCGGAATTGGCAGACGCGCCAGACTTAGGATCTGGTCCCTCAAGGGGTGGGAGTTCGAGTCTCCCCTTTCGCACCAACCACTCGTTGGAAACAAATCACTAAGGACGAGGGAGCGGACCAGTAGTCTAGCGCATCTGGTGACCGCACGCGGAAAGTTCCAATGGATACCAGGGCTATTGCCAACGGTTAAAAACTGAGGCTTGCCAACATACCGGGATTTGTCAGGAGTCGGTGGTCAGGGAACATCGTGGGTCGCCGACGATTCGAGTACGACGCCGCGATGAGCGTGAAGCCTCATTTCGACTGTGGCTCCGCACCTTCCTTTCCGCCCTGCCTGCGTATCTGAACGACGTGCCTGACCTTTCCGACGTGCACAGGAGGTTTGACTTCCGGACGAGAAGGCTTGCCGTGAATGAGGATACCGGCCGGCACCAAAGTGACGTCCAAACGCTCCTGGTTTGCTTTCAAGGCCAAAGGCGGCGCGCGGTTCAAGGGAAAGAGGAAGTGCGCGGGCTTGAATTCGGCGTGCGCCTCATTGCGGACGCCGGCGCCAAGAAGAGACATGGATCCCACTAGGGATGGGCTTTTCGCGTTCGGCGCCTCACCGGGCGGTAAGCCGACGAAGACCTCCCAAACCACGCCCGGTTGGGTTTCGGTCACGACATCGCCGAGCTCCTGGAAGCGTCTTTCGGTCCTGTTCGCCAGCAGCTTTCGGTCGCGTGCATACTGCAACTTTATCGCCCGCATCGAAATAATGAATTTTACATCGGCGTTTCTTTGCCCGATACTCAGCGCGCCTGGTTGGAGATGCGAAATCCGCCAGGCGCAATATTGGAGAATTCCGGAAGCAGTTCTCAGGGGCACGATTAAATTGTTAGCCACAGTCATGCCTTAAGGGCGTGTGTGTGGGTCCCCGTGAATTTGTCTGGGGGCTTCCTTTCTTCATGCGACCGGTTCATCGCGGCTTGCTGCCGCGCAGGAGCCGGTGTGATTCAAACTCGTAATCACATGGAGGCGAGGACGGCAATGCCCTTTACACTTGGAAAGCTATTCTCAGCGAGATTTCGCGTCAGACAATGCATTCGATCTGTGCGGAGCGCCTTTGCGGAGCGGCGTTGGCTCGTTGTGCTGGCCGCTGTGCTGGCATGGGGCGCTTTGCCTTTGCGGGCGCAAACCTTTGATCCCGCCTTCATGGTCGGGGCGGGAATACAGACCAACTACGACTATCTGAATACGGTTGGCTTGCCAAGCGTCAACGACTTTCCGCTGGACCATGCGCGTCTCTATTTCAGCGGCGATGTGACAAACAACATCAGCATGATGTTCAACACGGATTACGACCCGGCGAGCGACAGCATGAAGATTTTGGACGCGGTCGGGGAATTTCACTCATCGCCAAAACTCAACGTGTGGGTCGGCCGGTTCCTGCCGCCCAGCGATCGCGCGAATCTTTACGGTCCCTTTTACTCTAACGAATGGGCCGTATACACGGACGGGATTCAAGACGGTTATCCATTCGTCTTCCAGGGGCGTGACGACGGCGCCGCCTATTGGGGCGACTTCAAGGCAGGCATTGCGAAGATTAAAGTGTCAACCGGCGCATTCAGCGGCCTTTCATCCGATGGCGTCAATCACCTCATTTGGGCGAGTAGAGTACAGATTGATTTCTGGGACCCGGAGAACGGCTATTACCTGAACGGGACGTACTATGGTGGCAAGAACCTGCTGGCGATTGGCGGCGCGACGCAGGTGCAGAACGGGAACACCGCGACCACCGGCGATTTTCTGATGGAAAGGAAAGTTGGGGACGGAGGCGCTTTCACAATCGAGAGCGAGTATTCCCGCTACAACGGCCTCGGCGGCTACAACTCAAAGTACGGCAAAAGCGAAGGCGCTTACGGGCTTGCATCCTTCCTGATTCCGAAAGAAGTCGCCATAGGGAAATTTGAAGTCCTCGGCAAATACGCCATCGCGGAGTTTACCGACGGCCTGGTTGGCGGTCCAAGCTACCGTCAAGGGACCGCGGAGCTCAACTTCGACTACATTATCGAGCAATTTAACGCTCGCGTAATGAGCTTCTACCGAAGGACGCATTTCAACGCCGTAGAGGCGAACAACTGGGAGGCCGGGATCGGCCTGCAGCTCCAGATTTCCAAAAGCTTCAAGGCAAAGTAAGAACGAAGTGAGTGCGCTGAAGGTTGCGGCAGGCTTGGCGTCTGCCCCTAAAACTAAATTCAAACATGCTGCAGAGGAGGAACGCTCATGAAGGGTTTGTTGAAGGTGGTCGCTTCGAGGCGTAGATGGGTGCTCGTTCTGGCCGCCGTTCTGGCTGTGGCGATTTCGACGGCGGCTCGGAGGCTGCTCATGGCGCAAGGAGGGGGAACCGTTAAGGTCGGCGTGCTCCAGTCTCTAACGGGCACGATGGCGATCAGCGAAGTGCCTGTCAAGGATGCGGAGATTTTTGCCATAGATCAACTGAATGCTTCGGGCGGCGTCCTGGGGAAAAAAATCGTGCCCATCGTTGAGGACGGCGAGTCCGAGCCGGCAATGTTTGCGCAAAAAGCGCAAAAACTGATTGAGGATGACAAAGTGGTGACCGTGTTTGGCGGCTGGACCTCCGCCAGCCGGAAGGCCATGCTTCCGGTTTTCCAACAGTTTCACAACCTTTTGTGGTATCCGGTTCAATTTGAGGGAAATGAATGTTCGCCGAACATCATGTACTCCGGCGCCCAACCCAACCAACAGATCCTGCCGGCCCTCGATTGGGCGTTCGAGAAAGGATATAAGAAATACTTTCTTCTCGGCTCGGACTACGTCTTTCCCCGAACTGCAAACCTGATCCTGAAGAAGCACATCCTGCACCGGGGCGGTGAAGTGGTGGGCGAGGAGTACGTTCCGCTCGGCGGCACAGACTTCAGCTCCATCATCATGAAGATCCGACTTGCCAAGCCCGACATCATTTTCAATACCCTCAACGGCGACAGCAACGTTTCCTTCTTTAAACAAATGTCCGCCGCTGGCATGCCCCCGTCAAAGTTTCCGGTGATGTCTTTCAGCATTGCGGAGCAGGAAGCAAAGGCCATGGGCACTCAGCTTGTGACCGACAGCTACGCCGCATGGAATTACTTCGAGAGCCTGAACAACCCTCTGAACAAAAAATTCCTGGCCGCCTATCACACCAAGTACCCACACTCGCCGATGGATGACCCGATGGTCCACGGGTATATTGACGTCATCCTGTGGGCGGAGGCTGTGAAAAAGGCGAATAGTTTTGACCCCAACGCCGTCAGGAAGGCAGCCACGGAGCTCGGCTGGGAAAATTCGGTTATGGGCAAAATCAAATTCGCGCCCAATCAGAGCTTGTATCAGACAGCTTACGTGGGGAAACTCCAACCCGACGGCCAATTCAGGATTCTTTGGCAATCGAAAGAGCCGCTCAATCCGCAACCGTACGATCCACTCGTCTTCCCTGGAAAGAGCTGCGTGGTGCACTAGCAGGGAAAAGTGCGCTTCGGCCGGCCATTGCAGCAAGTCTCGGCCGAGGGGGGAGAATAGCGGGACCATGGGCCATTCTGCAATTGTAGCGGGACAAATATTCAACGGAATCAGCGTCGGATCCATTCTGCTGCTGGCGGCACTGGGTTTGGCCTTGAGCTTTGGCGTGATGAAAGTCATCAACATGGCTCATGGGGAGATGCTGATGGTCGGAGGGTATTTGTCTTATGTGACCGGCCGATACGTCCATGGCCCACTGGCGCTTCCGGTGGCCATGTTCGTCGGGTTCGCAGGCGCAACCATTCTCGGGGCGATTCTTGAGCTCACGATCATTCGCCACTTGTACGGGCGGCCGCTCGACACACTGATCGTCACCTGGGGAGTCAGCTTAATCCTGCAGCAGGGCGCGCGGAGCCTCTTCGGAGCGATCGGCGTGGACGTGACCGCTCCGGACTGGCTCCAGCACTCGATCTCCGTGAGCCATGGATTTTTGGCGGGACTCGATTTACCGTACGTTCGGCTATTCATCATTGTTGTCGCCCTGGCGGTGTTTGCCGCGGTTCTTCTGTGTATTGCGCGGACTCGCTGGGGCGTGATGCTCCGCGCGGTTCACCAGGACCGCGCAATGGCGGAGGCCCTTGGCGTCAACACCCGTTTGATTGACCTGCTTGTTTTCGCGCTGGGCACCGGAATCGCCGGCCTTGCCGGTTCCGTTTTGGCTTTGATTGCTCCGGTCACCCCGACGGTCGGCCAAAGTTACATTGTTTACGCGTTTCTTGTTGTGATCGTGGGAGGGCCCGGAAGCGTCATCGGGGCAGCCCTGGCGGCGGTGCTCGTCGGTTTATTCTCAGCGACGACTCAGATCTTCACGAGCGTGAGCCGTTCCGATGTCTTGCTGTTGATGGGGGTCATCGTGTTTATTCAATTCCGGCCCAAGGGCATCGTCGCGACTCACAGCAGGCTTCTTGACGATGCCTAGATTTCGCGCCATAAAAATCGCTTTCGAAATTGCCGTTCTCGGCGTGGCGGCGTACGCCCCTTACTACCTGTCCTCGTATAATCTTTCGTTGCTGGCGCGCTTTTTTGCCTTGGCCATCCTGGCGCTTGGGCTGTCGCTTGTCTGGGGCTGGGGAGGCATGCTCAGCCTCGGGCAGGGGGTCTTCTTTGGCTTGGGTGCATATAGCCTGGCGATGTATCTGAAGCTTGTGGGGCGCGGGCCGGGTGATTTGCCGGACTTCATGGTTTGGTCCGGCCTGTCGAATTTGCCGTGGTGGTGGAAATGGTTCCATAGCCCTGTGGTGGCGATTGCCGGGGTGGTCATTTTCCCGGCCATTGCTGCCGCCGCGCTTGCATGGCTGGTCTTTCACCGAAGAGTGGGCGGCGTTTACTTTGCGTTGGTCACGCAGGCCCTGGCTCTGGCCTTTGCGACGCTCCTGGTCAGCGAGCAGGCGTACACGGGAGGCTTTAATGGCCTCACTGATTTCAGCGCCTTGCTCGGCTTCTCGCTCCTTGATCCCAAGGTTGAGCGGGGGCTATTTTGGATCACTCTCGGATTGCTGGCGTTCGCGTTCGTGTTCCTGCGTTGGCTGCTCGGAACGGACTTCGGGCGGATCGTTTTGGCGATTCGCGACGGGGAGAATCGCGTTCGGTTTCTTGGATACAACCCCGTTCCTTACAAAGTTGCGGTGTTTGCCATCGGCGGCGCGTTAGCAGGAATATCGGGCGCTCTTTACATGCTGCATGCAGGCGTGATCTCGCCGGCCATGGTCGGCGTGGTGCCCTCAATTGAAATGATTGTATGGGTCGCGGTGGGAGGACGAGAAAGTTTGATCGGGGCCATCATCGGGACGTTGCTCGTCAATTTCGGAAAAGATTGGGTCAGCAGTGCAATGCCGAGCGCTTGGCTGTATGTGATGGGCGGACTTTTCGTTTTGGTTGTCACCGTGGCGCCCAAGGGTTTGAGCGGGCTTTGGAGCCCCAACCTGGTGGATTGGTTCAGAGTCAAGATCCTGCGGAAATCACGCAAAAAGCATTTTGCTTCACTCGCTGAAACTGAACCTGCGGTTGCCGGCGCAAACATGGCTACCGTCGCCACGGACATTCATTCCCTTGATCCACCTGAAAGACTGGACGAAGCATGAGCAGCGAGAACCCGGGCCTGCCATTCCTGCGCGTGGAAAATCTCACGGTCTCTTTTGATGGGTTCAAGGCCGTTGACGGCATGAACCTCTCGATGGAGCAGAATCAGGTGCGCGTGCTGATCGGGCCCAACGGCGCAGGCAAGTCAACGTTGCTTGATGCCATCATTGGACACGTTCGACCCACCGGCGGGAAGGTCATATTCAAGGGGCACAACATCACCCGCCTGTCCGAATACAAAATTGTACGGAGAGGCATTTGCAGGAAATTCCAGGCGCCCGGGACCCTCGAGGGCCTGACCGTTTTTGAGAACCTTGCTCTGGCGGCGAGGAACAGACGAGGTTGCTTTAGCGCGATGATGCAGGGGAGGACGGCGGAAGAAAAGGAGCACGTCGAGGAAATTCTTCGGCTCATCAACCTGGAAGATAAGAGGAATACCCTGGCGAAGGAACTTGCGCATGGCCAGAAGCAGTGGCTGGAAATCGGGATGGTCGTCGCGTCCAATGCAGATTTGCTGCTGCTTGACGAGCCGGCCGCGGGGATGTCTCACGGCGAGGCGGAGCAGACCGCTGAACTTATCCGACGGCTCACCGAGTGGCACAGCTTACTGGTGATTGACCACGATATGAGCTTTGTAGCTCAATTGAATGCTCCGGTGACGGTTTTGCACCTCGGGAGATTCCTGATGGAGGGCACACTCGAAGAAGTCCGGGACGATCCTCGGGTCAGAGAAGTCTACCTCGGAAGGGCGAAAGGGGATCACCGTGCTCGCGCTTGAAGGCGTCACCGCCGCATACGGCATGAGCCCGGTATTATCCGACGTCAGCCTTTCCGTCGGACCGGCGGGTACCACCGGCCTGCTCGGCAGGAATGGTGTGGGAAAAACCACGCTGCTAAGGACAATCGTGGGGCTGCATCCGCTCGTCGCAGGGAAAGTCGTTTTCAACGGCGAGGATGTGACTAAGGTCAAGGCGTTTCAGCGGGCGCGCCGGGGAATCGGGTATGTCCCACAAGGGCGCGGGATTTTCCCCCACATGACCGTCGAGGAGAATCTTAGGGTGGCTTTTGCCGCGTTTTCTTCACGCGAATCGAATGGGGAAAAGCCTGTTCCGGATTATGTTTACGATCTCTTTCCGGTCCTTGATCGCATGCGCAACCGAAAGGGCGGATTGCTCAGCGGAGGAGAGCAACAGCAGTTGGCTATTGCCAGGGCGCTGGTTACGCGTCCTAAACTCCTGATTTTCGATGAGCCGACTGAAGGCATCCAGCCCTCGATCGTCCAGCGAATCGAAGATGCGATCCGCAAGATCCAGGCGGAACTCAAAATCTCCATTTTAATCGTTGAGCACCTTGAATTCGTTTGGTCCGTGGCCGGCCGGTTCTACGTGATGCGAAAGGGGCGAATACTCGATGAAGGAGACCCGCGGAAACGCGACCCCGGGTCGGTGGTGCATCTGCTGAACGTCTAGGGCTCGTGCATCACGGAGCGGCTCGAGGCGGCTCGGGCGAGTCGGGACGAGGTTCGCGAAAAATCTGCCATTTGCGGAACGAATCTTTCGGAGGGGGTCGGCATGTCACAAGGGAATTTACCACGAGCCTTTCGCGTCGGAATTGCAGGACCCGTTGGCTCCGGCAAAACCGCCTTGGTCGAAAGGCTCACCCGGCACATGTGGCCGAGCCACAATGTGGCCGTGGTAACCAACGACATTTACACCAAAGAGGACGCCGAGTTTTTGCTCAAGCACGGAGTTCTTCCCGCCGAACGGGTGCGCGGCGTCGAAACCGGCGGCTGCCCTCACGCCGCTATTCGCGAAGACGCTTCGATGAATCTTCAGGCCATTGCGGAACTGGAAGACTCCCTTCCGGGACTCGAGCTGGTCTTCGTCGAGAGCGGGGGGGATAATCTGGCCGCGGCATTCAGCCCGGAGCTTGTGGATGTCTGGATTTATGTGATTGATGTTGCGGAAGGCGACAAAATCCCGCGCAAAGGCGGCCCCGGAATCACGCGCTCCGATTTGCTGGTGATCAATAAAATAGATTTGGCGCAGTACGTGGGAGCGTCGCTGGAAATCATGGACCGGGACTCAAGGAAAATGCGCGGCGAGCTGCCTTTTGTATTTACGAACCTCCGCGCGGACGTGGGTCTCGACCGAGTGATGGCCTGGCTTGAGGAGCGCATTAAAGTTGCGCCGGGGTCCCGCCATAACGTCATTGACGCGCACGCGCCTTATGCGCCGCATCCGCACTCACACAGTCACGATCATGACGGCGAGCCTGGGCACAGCCATGAAGACGCTCACGGACACCATCATTAGCAGCGCTTCCGTCCTTAAGCCGAACAAGGGCCGGACGGAATTTTCGCGATAGAATCCCTCAACGAAAGTGCCGGCAAACACTACAGACCGCCCTTCGAGTTGCTTTTCCTCTTCGTTGACGGATCTGCGTCTGTTGCAGTTGGCGGATAGTGCGCTACCGATAGGAACCCTTTCGCATTCCTTTGGACTTGAATCGCTCGTCGCCGCGAAACTTCTGGATGTAAGCAATCTGGAAGGATTTCTGCTCGGCTGGTTAACGGAGGCCGGCGCGATGGAATCTGTCTTTTGCCGCGAAGCACTTCGTCTGGCGCGCGAGCATCCGGGCTCTATTCCGATCGAAAGATGGATCGAGTTCAACGTGCGTCTCAGCGCACGAAAGCTGGCGCGCGAAAGCCGAATGGGGAGCATTGTCCTGGGCAGGAATTTCCTCGCAACCGTCGCAGCATTGCAGGACATTCCCGCGCTAACCAATTTGCTGGCCGGAATCAACGGCGGCCTGGAACCTTGCCGGACCGCAACTCATTATTGCGTAGCGTTCGGCCTGGTGGCCGGTTTGCTCGAGTTTGACGAGCAACGCACAATAATCACATTTCTCCATCAGTCCCTGGCAAGCATGGTTTCGGGCTGCCAGCGATTGATGCCGCTCGGCCAGACGGGTGCGGCTCGTATCTTGTGGAATTTGAAGCCGCAGGTGATTGATACGGCGGAGCAATGCGTTGCCTACAATTCTGACACAGTGGCTTGCTTCATGCCGCTCCTCGAGTGCGGCGCCATGGAGCACCCGGCGCTGCGAACCCGGCTGTTCGTCAGCTGACGGCGGCCGTGTGCATGGCGCACTTGTTCAAGGGACCAGAATGACGACCGTCCTTTTAAACGCCTATCAGAGAGAAAGCGTGCTCACCGCGGAGGGCCGGAGCAAAGTTAGCGGGTCACTTGATCTCGACTTTGAATTCGACGCGCTACTGGGGTCCACGATAATGGCGGCCGGCACTCAGGAACCGCCGCTCCGCGTGGTGCGGATGTTTCGGCTGGAGGATGGTTCGGCCCTCGTTCACTTGCACAATGTTTCGGGAGGATTGCTGGGCGGCGACATTCTGAGAATTTCGGTTAAAGTGGGCGCGGGCGCTTGCGTGCAGCTTACCAGCACGGGCGCCACGCGAGTCTATCGCTCAAGGGAAGATCGTCCGGCGACGACGCAGATAAATCACTTTAGTGTCGGCGAAAACGGCCTGCTGGAATACGTTCCTGATGCGATCATCCCCTATGCGAAGGCGCGATTTTGCCAGGAGACGACGATTGATCTTGCGGCCGGCGCTGGTTTGTTCTGGTGGGAAGTTCTCGCTCCAGGCAGGTCGGCGCGCGGAGAACTATTCGAATACGAACACGTGGAACTCAAAACGGATTTGCAGGCGGAAGGGAAAAGCATTGCCACGGAAAGAGTGAGACTTGACCCTAGCCGGCGCGAGCTGGCGTCCATAGCGCGACTTGGGCCGTATCGCTATTGGGTGACGTTCTATATTGTCCGGGTAGGATTCGGCAGCGGAGTCTGGCTTGCTGCGGAAGAGAAATTGCGTGAGGCCATTCGTCCCTTCCTTCGCCCCGGCGTGGTGGTCTGGGGCGTCAGCGCTCTGCCGGCTCACGGGCTCGCGGTGCGTGGCCTTGCGCGAAGCGGATGCGAACTTCTGGCTGAGCTGCGACGGATTTGGACCGTGGCGAAGTTGCATCTCTACGGCCGCGAACCCATCCCTCCGCGCAAGGTGAATTGACCCATGGGGCTTGCGCTCGAGCCACAAACGACCCTGGAGGACGAACTTGCATTTGACGCCGCGTGAAAGGGAAAAATTGATGATTGTCGTCGCGGCCGATCTCGCTCGCCGGCGACAGGCGCGAGGATTGAAGCTGAACTACGTGGAAACGGTTGCCATTATTACCGCCGAGGTGATGGAAGCCGCACGCGATGGGAAGACCGTGGCCGAAATCATGAGCCAGGGCGGTAAGATCCTCACTCGCGGTGATGTTATGGAAGGCGTCGCTGAGATGATCCATGAGGTTCAAGTGGAAGCGACGTTTCCTGATGGAACGAAGCTCGTGACGATCCACGATCCGATTCGTTAGCTTTGGAGGAAAGAGATGAAGCCAGGGGAGTATTTGCTCGACACGGACAAGGGGCCGATCCACGCGTATGCCGGAAGGAGGACGCTTGCCCTTCGAGTTCAAAATACCGGCGACCGGCCGATTCAGGTCGGCAGCCACTTCCACTTTTTTGAGGCTAACCGGGCCCTTCTGTTTAATCGCCCGAAGGCCTATGGCATGCACCTCAACATCGCGGCGGGAACGGCAGTGCGTTTCGAGCCGGGCGAAGAAAAAGAAGTAGTCTTGACCGACTTTGCGGGGAAGCGGGTGATTTTCGGTTTTAACGGGCTGGTGGGAGGAGCTCTTGATGAACCACAGACCCGCGAGCGCGCCATCGAACGAGCCCTGCGGGCCGAGTTTCAGTCTTCCGAGGAGTGACCGAAAGGAAATACGGTGAGCTTGAATATCCCACGCGCTACTTACGCCGATCTCTACGGTCCCACAAAAGGCGATCGCATCCGCCTCGCCGACACCAGCCTCCTGATCGAAATCGAGCATGACTATGCCCAGTACGGGGATGAAGTTACCTTTGGCGGCGGCAAGGTGATCCGCGACGGCATGGGACAAAGCAGCACCGCAGTTCGGGAAAGCGAGCGTGGAGCGCTTGACCTCGTGATTACGAACGCCGTGGTTCTCGATCACTGGGGGATTGTTAAAGGCGACATTGGAGTGAAGAACGGACGAATCGTCAAAGTCGGGAAGGCCGGCAATCCCGACGTTATGGAGGGCGTTGATCCGGAATTGATCGTGGGCGCGGCGACGGAAGTGATCGCGGGCGAAAATCTGATCGCGACCGCGGGCGGCATTGACAGCCACATTCATTTCATCTCACCGCAGCAAGTGTACGAGGCCATCTCCAACGGAATCACGACCATGATTGGCGGAGGCACAGGGCCGGCGACCGGCACGGCGGCGACCACCTGCACTCCCGGCGCGTGGAATCTTGCACGGATGCTCCAGGCGGCGGAAGCATGGCCCATGAACTTCGGTTTCCTCGGCAAAGGGAATGCTGCGACCTCTGCTCCGCTAATAGAACAAATCCAGGCCGGTGCATGCGGCCTCAAACTTCACGAAGACTGGGGCAGTACTCCGTCCGCAATCGACGCGTGCCTGAAAGTCGCCGATCAATTCGACGTTCAGGTCGCAATCCACACCGACACAATCAATGAGGCAGGGTTCCTCGGCGCGACCGTCCAAGCCATTGCCGGGCGAACGATTCACACGTACCACACGGAAGGCGCCGGCGGCGGTCACGCGCCAGACATTATCCGAATTGCCTCGCTCGCGAATATCTTGCCCTCTTCGACGAACCCTACCCGTCCATACACGATCAATACGATCGCGGAACATCTCGACATGCTGATGGTTTGCCACCATCTGAATTCTCTCGTGCCGGAGGATGTTGCGTTTGCAGAAAGCAGGATTCGGCCGGAAACTATTGCCGCGGAAGATGTTCTCCATGACCTGGGTGTGATCAGCATGATCTCCAGCGATTCGCAGGCGATGGGCCGAATCGGCGAGGTGGTCACGCGAACCTGGCAAACCGCTCACAAGATGAAAATGCAGCGAGGAAAATTGCCGGAGGATTCCGAACGCAACGACAACCTGCGCGCCAGACGCTATATCGCCAAGTACACGATCAATCCCGCTGTGACCCACGGCCTGGCCTCGCAAATCGGTTCGATCGAGCCGGGCAAGCTGGCGGATATCGTTCTGTGGAAACCGGCATTCTTCGGAGTGAAGCCCGAAATGGTGGTCAAGGGAGGTTTTATTGCGTGGAGCGCGATGGGCGATCCGAATGCTTCGATCCCGACCCCGCAACCGGTGCTCTACCGCCCGATGTTTGGCAGCTTCGGAGCGGCCACGGCGTCAACCAGTATTACTTTTGTTTCACAAGCCGCGATTTCGGCCGGAATCCCTGACCGATTAAGTCTCCGAAAGATGGTCGCTCCTGTATCCAACTGCAGGAACATCGGCAAGAAGGATATGATTCATAATAGTGGGACTCCCAATATTGAAGTCGATCCGGAGACGTACGAGGTTCGTGTGGACGGTACGTTAATAACCTGCGAGCCTGCTCATATCCTGCCCCTGGCGCAACGATACTTCCTGTTTTAGCCCGCAAATCGGCAAATTGTCAGGGAAAACTGAAAAGTTGCCGTATTTGAGGTCAACCGTCTTGACCATTCGTATCTTCTGTTCACGGAAATCTCTGCCGCGGCCGGTCAATCCCTGATCGGCTTTCACTCGCGCTAATTCCGCAAAGACCGAAGGCCTTCCCCGCAACGGTGATGACCGTCACTGAGCCGTGTGACGTACGTCACAGCGCCGCCGCGCATTCTGATGAATTATCTTTCGGTGTGACCAGTTTGTTTGAATCGTTCGCGACGTTCGAAAAGAACGGAAGTAACAAGAGTCAAGCATAAATGACCCTCACGACCGTAATGGAAAAATTCGTTGATTGCTGGGGAGAGATGGGCAGCAAGTGGGGCGTAAACCGGACGGTGGCTCAGGCTCACGCGATCTTTTATCTGTCGCCGGATCCACTCAACGCAGATGACATTGCGGCCACCCTGTCCTTTTCCAAGTCGAACGTCAGCACGTGCCTTCGAGAACTGGAAGGCTGGGGACTCGTCCGGCCCGTTCACTTGCGAGGAGACCGCCGGCAGTACTTCGAAGCGATTAAGGACCCTTGGGAGATGTTTCGACTGATCATGGATGAACGGAAGCGGCGGGAAATTGATCCGACCGTCACAGTTTTGCGGGAATGTTTCGAGGAGTCAAGGCAAAGCACGCCGGGGGATCTCTACACCACCGAGCGCTTTCAATCCGCGCTGCAGTTTTTCGAGGTGATGATCCCTTTGTACGACGAACTCCGCCGGCTGCCGAAAGGTTCGCTGGAGATTTTGGCCACGCTGAGAACGCAACTGAAGACTATGGCGGAGCGCACATGAAGCCGCTCAGGCAGGGTCCGCTGCAGCTTTGGAGATGCTGATTCATTCGTTTTGATAAGGGGCTGGTGATGTCCACGAAAACGGAAGTAAAGATACGAATCCTGATCGGGGTGGGGATAGGGGTGCTGATCTACCTGACACTCGGCCGGCTGCCCCAAACGACGGCGATCCCGGCGTTTGCCCGCAAGTACCGGACTTCATGTTCGACCTGCCATACGGACTTCCCGCAACTGAATGATTTCGGCCGGGCCTTTTATAAGAACGGATTCAAATTTCCCAAGGATGACGCGGAGTTCGTGAAACAGCCTCAGCAGATGTTAGGGGCGCCCGTGGACAAATCGCTTTTTCCGTCTGTGATTTATCCCGGTCAAATTCCAGGCTCTGTGCCGCTCGGGTTCCGCTATGAGGGATACACCGAATATAACAGCAAGCAGCCGCTCTCCCGCGGATTTTTGCCGCGCGTGGATCTCTTCGCGCCCAACACTCTCACGATCCTCACCGCGGGCAGCTTCGGGCCTGATCTCTCGTGGTGGGCCGACGACGATGTTTCGGTCGGGGGTCAGAATGCAGCGGGCAGCATGGGGCTTGCCTACTTGAAGGCCAACAATATCGGTCAATATCTCCACCTGCCAAAAGACGCGCTCAATGTGCGTTTCGGCCAGTTCGAGCTGGACTTGCCTTTCAGCCAGGCCTACAGCATCTTTCCGACCGATTACGACATTTATGATG
>JAKAWN010000594.1 GCA_021827245.1 Acidobacteriota bacterium
CATGCAACTCCTAGTATATGCCCTCCGGACGGAAACTCGTGACCGGTGTTGCTCACATTGCCGGGAGGCCCCGGAGAGGCATATCCTTTGCGGTGACCCGCTTCACGTCTAAATACAGCATCCTGCGGCACTTCGACGATATTGGTCCGGGGCGCTACCAGACTTCTTGAAGACTTTCGCTGCTCGGGCTAGACTGGTCTTGAGAGTGATTCAACTCGACTAATTGAGAGGCCGAAGGATTCGCTCATCTGAGGAGCCACAGAGAGCACAGAATCCGCGCCCGGGGTGATTGAGATCTGTCCGCGAAATGTGTTTGCGGGCGGAAGGGTCCCATGTTATGAGGTTGGAAATACGAATTAATCCGTATTAAAGTGAATACAAAGCGGCAATATGTCAGCTAAAATCACTCAGGGTAAGGTGGCCGGCTACCTGTTTGCACTGCTGGGAATCACGGTGGTAACAGTTGTCTCTCTGCTGCTTCCCTGGCGTCTGAATGATACCACCGTGGCACTGGCGATGCTTCTGACGGTGCTTTTTATCGCCACGTTTTGGGGAAGTATGCCGGCGCTGGTTGCTTCGGTATTTGGCGTGCTCTCTCTCAATTACTTCTTCTTGATGCCCGCGGGCGAGTTCACCATTGAAGATGCTGAAACTTTCATTGACCTTGCTGCCTTTCTGGTAACCGCGGTGACGGTTGGGCAGCTTTCAGCGCGGGCCAAACGGCGTGCAGTCGAAGCTGAAGCCGGAAGAAGGGAAGCGAGGCGTGCGAACGCCTACAACCGGAGCCTGCTTGAGGCTGCTATCGATCCGCTTGTGGCCATTGGCAAAGACGGAAAGATCACTGATGTGAACGGTGCGACGGAAGGGGTGACCGGGCGTTCTCGATCGGAACTCATCGGCACGGATTTTTCCGACTATTTTACTGACCCTGCAAAGGCCCAGGCAGGATATCAGCAGGTCTTCCGGGAAGGAATCGTGCGCAACTACGCGCTGGAGATTCGCCACACTGACGGACATGAGACTCCGGTCCTTTATAACGCTTCCGTCTACCGTGACGAGACCGGCGAGGTTGCCGGTCTGTTCGCAGCGGCTCGCGACATCACGGAAAGAAAGAAGGCTGAGGCCGCCTTGCGCGAGAGCGAGACCAACCTGAGGAAGGCGCAGGCGATCGCACACGTCGGAAGCTGGCATTTGGATATTGCCACCAAACGTCTGACCTGGTCCGATGAAGTCTTTCGTATATTTGGATTGCGAAAAGGTCAGACGATGACCTATGAGGACTTCATTGGCAAAGTTCACCCTGAGGACAGGGAAGCTGTTGAAGGAGATTGGGCCGACGCTCTCCAAGGTGCTCCTTACGATGTTGAGCACCGGATTCTTGTTGGGGAGCGGGTAAAGTGGGTTCGGGAAAGGGCCAACGTCGAGTTTGACAAGGATCACAAGGCGGTTCGGGGAATCGGAACAGTTCAGGATGTTACCGAGCGCAGGCTGGCGGAAGACAGCCTGAAGAAATCGGCAAGCGAGATCCACGACCTTTATAACAATGCTCCGTGTGGATACCACTCCGTTGATCAGGATGGCACCTTTGTCAGGATCAACGACACGGAGCTTTCATGGTTGGGCTATACGCGCGCAGAGGTTGTGGGCCGCAAGAAATTTTCTGATTTCCTGATGCCGGAGAGTCTGAAAGCGTTCGAGGAAAGCTTCGCGATGTTCAAAACGGGAGGAGCGATTCAGGACCTCGAGTTTGACATGGTCCGGAAAGACGGCACTGTTTTGCCTGTGCTCCTCAGCGCTACGACCGTACGTGATAGCGGCGGAAACTACGTGATGAGCCGATCCACTGTGTACGATATTACGGCGCGAAAGCGAGCGGAAAACGAGGTCCGGCTCCTGGCTCGCCTTCAGACGGTTGTGGCAGGGTTGGGAGAATATGCGTTGGGGGGAGCTGCACTGGGCGATGTTTTTGACGAAACGGTGGCACAGGTTGCATGGGCTCTTGGTATTGAATATTGCAAAATCCTGGAATTGCTGCCGGGTCGCGAAGGATGTCTGTTGAGATCCGGCATCGGTTGGAAGCCAGGGTACGTCGGGAAAGCGATCGTCAGCATTGGCGAGGAATCACAGGCTGGTTACACGCTGCTTTCCGGCGAACCTGTGGTGGTCGAGGATTTTGGAACCGAGAAGCGTTTTAGTGGACCGGGCCTGCTTCGGGAGCACGGCGTCGTCAGCGGTATGAGCGTGGCTATCCCTATGAAGGAGGGGCCGTACGGTGTCCTCGGAGCTCATACGCGTACCCGCCGGACATTCACCAGGGACGAGGTCAACTTTCTGCAAGCGGTCTCCAATGTTCTCGGATCGGCCATCGAGCGTCACCGGGCTGAGGCGCAGTTGTTGCAAATTAACCGGGCAAACCGGGCCCTCAGCCGGTGCAATGAGGCGATGATTCGAGCGACGGAGGAGTCGACCTTCCTTCAGCAAATCTGCAATCTCATCGTGGAAGAAGCAGGGTACCGGCTCTGCTGGGTGGGCCACGCCGAAAATGACGAAGCCAAGTCCGTTCGGCCGTTGGCGCAGGCAGGTTTCGAAGAAGGTTATTTGGACACCGTGAATATTACCTGGGCGGACACCGAGCGAGGCCGGGGGCCGGCAGGCACAAGCATCCGCACGCGTCAGATGGTGCACATAAGGGATATTGAGAGGGATTCCCGGATGGCTCCCTGGCGCGAAGAAGCACTGAAACGTGGCTATCGTTCAATCCTCTCGGTTCCACTTCTGGTTGACTCGGATGTTTTCGGAGTTCTCATTATCTATGCTGCAGAGCCGGATGCATTCAGTTCTGAGGAAGTTGACCTCCTGACCGAACTTGCCGACGATCTTGCATTTGGAATCATGACTCTGCGAACAAGAGCTGAGCGTGCAAAGGCTGAGGAGGGAATTCGCAGACTCAACGCCGAGCTGGAGCACCGTGTCATTGAGCGAACCACTGAACTTGAGACTGCGAACATGGTCAAGGACGAACTCCTTGTGCGGGAGCAGGCGGTAACGGCGGAACTTGAACGGGCCCGCGAGCGCGAGGCCGAGGTCGGCTTCAAAATCCAGAAGACCCTCTTGCTTGACCAGCCGCCGATGGATGTTCCCGGACTTCAAGTCGCTGCGCTCACGATTCCGTCGCAGCGGATCGACGGTGATTTTTACATCTTTTTCAAGCACCGGAATCAATGTCTGGATGTGATTGTAGGCGATGTCATGGGCAAGGGAGTTCCCGCGGCACTGGTGGGTGCGGCCACCAAGAGCTACTTCCTGAAAGCTCTGAGCCATTTGATGGCCTTTTCCCAGGACGGCAGCATTCCTGAGCCCAAGGAAATCGTCATGCTGTCTCATGCGGAAGTGGTCCGCCAACTGATAGCCCTGGAAAGCTTTGTAACGCTGAGTTATGCGCGATTGGATGTGAACAGGCGCCGCCTTGACTATGTCGATTGTGGACACACCGGGATTGTTCAAGTCCATGGCAAATCGGGCGTATGCGAGTTGTTGCACGGGGAGAATCTGCCTTTGGGAGTTCGAGAAGA
>JAKAWN010000595.1 GCA_021827245.1 Acidobacteriota bacterium
ATCAAAGAAATAATGTGGAATCTGAAGTTTATGGGGCATAAAAATCACAAAAAAAGTGCTCTGCAAAGCAAAAAGTGGCGTTTTTTTGCTGATTACGCCACTTTTGCAGAAACTGTCACAGGCCCCTTTCTCCAACAGTCTCTACGTATCGAGAACTGATGCTGCCGTTTGTTCAGGCCTTTCTCACGCGCTTCACCTATGTGGCGCTGTCGCTTGTTCTTATCGCGGCGGGTTGCGGCGTTCCCATTCCGGAGGACGTTCCGCTGATCTTTTCCGGATATTTGTGTAATCCCACACAAAGCCCGATCGCCACCATCACCGCCACCCATACGCCTGCCGGAACTAAAACCCAAACCCCTTCCCCCCCTACCAAACCCATCGTACCTAATCCGACCATCATGGTCCTGTTCGGACTTGCCGGGATGATCGGCGGCGACAGCATCCTGTGGTTCATAGGTCGCAACGGCCTCCGCGGCAATAATCCAATCTCCCGACACCTGCGCAAGGTGATGCACTCCAGACGGCGGGAAAAAATAGAACGTTACTTTCAAAAACATGGCAACCTGACACTTTTTATCGGACGTTTTTTCCCCGTTGTACGTGCGACGGTTTTCGCCCTCTGCGGCCTTGGGAAAATGCCTTACTGGAAATTTGTCGCCATTGATGGTTTGGCGGGAATGCTGTTTATTCCGACGATGATCTTTCTAGGCTATCATTTTGCCGCCAATATCAACTGGCTCTTCGGCGAACTGGCGGCGGTTAAACATGTGCTCTATATCGTAGGGGCGGTGGCGATAACGGCCGGTGTGGTTATCTACTTCGTGCACCGCCGAAGAATGCGCCAGCGCACGAGCGTTGAACCGGCGGACCACGTGAGCTGATGTGGCTATTCGGCTGCTTCTTCCTGCCGCGGAACAGGTGTTTCCCCTTCGCTTGGGGCCTGTGCTTCCGTCTGCGAAGCCTTGAGTGATTCCCATTCCTCCGGTGTGATGAGCACTTCGCTGGCCTGCGATCCCTTGTACGCACCGACAATGCCCACCGCCCGCATTTGATCGATCAGCCGGCTGGCGCGGGAATAACCGACGGTCAACCGCCGTTGGAGCAGACTGACCGAACCGCGGCGTGTTTCAAGAATTATTTTTACGGCCTCATCGAAAAGCGGGTCCTTTTCCGCTTCGTTGAGTGAAGATGGCGCGCCAAGTTGCAGCAGTTCGGGGTGGAACTCAGGCTCGGCGATCTCCTTAAGGAAGCCGCAGACTTTTTTGATTTCCGCATCATCAACAAACGTACCCTGGCCGCGAATCAGCGTGCCTCCGGTCGGTTTGAGCATCAGCAAATCGCCCTGACCCAGCAGCAACTCGCCGCCGGACTGGTCCAGCATGATGCGCGAATCCAAGCGCGATCGCACTTGAAAACATATACGGCCGGGCATATTGGATTTAATCAGGCCGGTGACCACCTGCGCCTCGGGCCGCTGGGTAGCCAGGATCAGGTGAATACCCACGGCCCGCGCTTTTTGAGCGATGCGCACAATATGCCCTTCCACCTCTTTGCTGGTCATCATCAAGTCGGCCAGTTCGTCGATGATGATGATGATATACGGCATGTGGAAGGGAATTCGGGCTTCCTCGTCCGATGTGCTGGGCTGAAAACGCTCCAGAATCTGCTGGCGCGTGAGGCGGTTAAACTGCCGGATATGCCGCACACCCGCCTCGGAGAGCGTTTCATAACGCTCGTCCATCTTCTGGGTGGCCCACTCCAGCACGCTTTCCGCCTTGCCCATGTCGTCGATGATCGGCGTCATCAAATGAGGAATCTGCTTGTAGTCCTGCATTTCCACCATCTTGGGATCCATCAGGATCAACTTTACGTGATCCGGGCGTTGCGTAAGCAGTATCGTCATGATGACGGCGCTGATACATACCGACTTGCCCGAACCGGTCGTTCCGGCGATCAGCAGGTGCGGCATGGCGGTGAGATCTTCAATCAAGGGATTGCCGGAGGCATCCTTGCCCAGGCACATCGGCAGAGCCATGTGCGCGATGGTTTGATGGCCCAACTGCATCAGTTCCTTTAATCGCACCCGTTCCTTATCGATGTTGGGCACCTCAATGCCCATGGTGGATTTACCGGGAATATTGTCGATCATACGGACAGGCGGACTCATCAGCGCCCGGGCGATGTCCTTAGACAGCGCACTGACCAGCGAACTTTTCACGCCGGGCGCCAGTTCCAGCTCGTAAAGTGTCACCACCGGTCCGGTGTCGATGGCCACCACCTTGCCGTCGATACCGAAACTGGTCAGACACGATTCGAGCACACGGGCTTTCTCGCGAACTTTTTCCTCCTGGCCTTCCGTGTTGACCGGTTCAGCATCATCCAGAAGGGTCAAGTCCGGAAAGCGGTAATTGCCTAAATCCTGTTTCTGCACCGGTGGTGGTTTGAAGGGCAGCAGCGGTTCGGCCACGGCAGGGGCGAGAGGTTTGGGCCTGCGAACTACAACCGGCTCCGGCGGAACGGCAACCGGCGATATTTTCCCGTCGGTCACCGACTCGATTTCGTGAACGGCCGATCCCGTCGCGAGTTGCGATCGGCCGTTGTTAGTGGTCGCCAGCGCCGGTCGCGGCGCCATTTTCACAAGTGAACCCAAGCCACCGAGGCCATTGGCTTTGTTGCGGGATTTTTTCGCCCTCTTGGAGGAAAAGAGATTTTTGCCCAAGATGAAAAGACCGCCGACCACAGCCACCGCGGCGCCTCCGGTAATTTCGATTATCCGCCGCACCGGCACTTTCTTCCAGATTCGCATGGTCAGGGCTGGGATAACCATAACCAATTCATCGGCAGCCAGCAGCAAACCGATAATCAGTGTAAGCAGGAGAATCAGAATCGACCCGACTGCGGAGAATTTTAATTTGAGAAATTGGCCGATCGTCACACCCAGCAGACCGCCTGGTCCGGCAGGCAGGTTCCGACCCAGGCCCGCCAGGTTGGTCAGGCCGCTGATAGTGGCGACAAGGAGAGCTCCACCGAGAAGTCGCAGGGCCAACAGGGTGACATTTTCACCAATGGTCCAAACAAAGAGCGTAGCCGCGAGCATGGCGATGGCCGCCCATATACCCGCTCCGACGTAATTCATCAGCAGCAGCGCCAACGACGCGCCAACGGGTCCGCACCAATTGAGCACATGTCCGCCATGACTGTAATACGCCGGGGAACTGGATAACAAGGTGGGATCGGACGGATGGAACGAAACCACCGAAAATGTTAGAAAAAGCCAGGCGGCCCAACCCAAGGGCACGAGGCTCAACCGAAGCACACGCAGGTGTCTGGCGCCCGCTTTGCCGGCCATTGCGATCCTCGACTTCCAATTCAGAGCCTGGTTTCGCTATCCTTGGCGAAGCCCATGTGAGAACATTTTAATCAAAAGTCGCGCCGCAAGCACGCTTTTTCAGCGCGACGATCATAACGGGGCCTGTGACAGTTTATGCAGCTTTTTTTCGTATCTTGGCCAAAACGTAAGCTGGGCGGTTGGCCCACAGCCGTTCCCAGCGGGCATCCTGGCTTT
>JAKAWN010000596.1 GCA_021827245.1 Acidobacteriota bacterium
AGTAGTCAAACTCAATTCCCTGCCCGATACGGTTGGGGCCGCTTCCCAGAATCATGATTTTCTTGCGCCGCGTCGGCTCCGCCTCATCCTCGTCTTCATAAGTCGAATAGAGATATGGCGTGAAAGATTCGAATTCCGCCGAGCATGTATCCACACGCTTGAAAACTGGACGCAAATTATTTTCCAACCTCTTGCGGCGAACCTCCTGCCCGCTTACTCCCCAAAGTTCCCCTAGATGCAGGTCCGAAAAGCCCAGGCGCTTTGCCTCACGCAGCACCGAAGCCGACACCGACTGCAAGTCGAACCGCTTGAGTTCGTTCTGCATCACCACCATCTGCCGGACCTGGTCGAGGAACCAGGGATCAATCTGGGTTACTTCGGCAAGCGTCTCCACGCTTTCGCCGGCGCTGAAGGCGTAGAGAAGGTCCCAAAGCCTTTCAGGATTTGGCGTGGACACGCGGCGCAGCAGTTCGTCCCTGTCGGCCGGCGGCTTGGGAGGTTTGCGACCCGTCTCAAGCGAGCGCACGCCTTTCATGAAGGCTTCCTTAAATGTTCGCCCGATCGCCATCACTTCCCCGACCGATTTCATCTGCGTCCCCAGTCTCGGGTCGGATTCGGGGAACTTCTCCTGCGCCCACTTCGGGATCTTCACCACAACGTAGTCGAGTGTAGGCTCGAAACAGCAAGGCGTCTTCTTCGTGATATCGTTGGGAATTTCATCCAGGCGATAACCCATGGCCAGGCGCGCGGCAATTTTAGCGATTGGGAAGCCAGTTGCTTTCGATGCCAGCGCAGAGCTGCGCGAAACGCGGGGATTCATTTCAATCACGACCATGCGTCCCGTCCCCGGCTCGACAGCAAACTGGATGTTGGACCCACCGGTCTCCACGCCCACGGTGCGGATCACCTTGAAAGCGGCATCACGCATCAGTTGATATTCCTTGTCCGTCAGCGTCTGCGCTGGGGCAACGGTGATGGAATCGCCCGTGTGAACTCCCATGGGGTCGAAATTCTCAATGCTGCAGATCACGACAGCGTTATCTGCATGATCGCGCATCACTTCGAGCTCGAACTCTTTCCAGCCCAGCACGGATTCCTCGACCAGAACTTCATGCACCGGGCTCAGATCAAGTCCGAAGCGTATGCGCTCAGCCAGTTCTTCACGGTTATATGCGATCCCGGAGCCCGTGCCGCCGAGCGTGAACGAGGGGCGGAGAATCAGCGGAAAGCCAATCTGTTCGGAAACCTTCAGCGCCGCTTCTACCGTGTTTACCAGCACGCTGCGCGGGACCTCCAGGCCGATTTTCTTCATCGCATCCTTGAACCAGAGACGGTCCTCGGCGATCTTGATCGCCTTCGGAGATGCGCCGATCAGCTTGACCTGGTAGCGGTCCAGAATACCTTTCTCTGCCAGTTCGACAGCGAGGTTCAGCGCGGTTTGCCCGCCCACTGTGGGCAACACGGCATCAGGACGCTCGCGAGCGATGATGGCCTCCAGGTACTCGGCCGTGAGCGGTTCAACGTAGGTGCGGTCAGCAAACTCCGGGTCGGTCATGATCGTGGCCGGGTTGGAGTTGACGAGTACAACTTCATAGCCGTCAGCCTTGAGCGCCTTGCAGGCCTGCGTGCCGGAGTAGTCAAATTCGCACGCCTGGCCAATCACAATCGGCCCCGACCCGATAATCAGAACTTTGTGGATGTCAGTACGTTTGGGCATGAAATCAATTATGAATTATGAATTGGGAATTCGAAATCAACCGTCTTACTCTGTTCGTAGCCCTCTTCGTCAGGGCACGGCTTCAGCGTCACCCTCAGCACATGTTATTGTCCCTCGCGCCGCGGGAGCGTCTTAACCGAGCGGTCCGGTTTCTGGTCCGCAGACGACGAATCCTCTGCCGGTTTGCCAGTTTTCTGTTCCGTGGATGTGGAGAGTCCCGCCCGACGGTCCAACTTTTGTCCAGTACCGGTTGCCACATCAGCGAGCTTGTCAACCTTGTCGGCCAGCCGGTCGAGCTTTTGCTCAGTGCCAGTAGCGACTCCAGCGAGTTTATCAACCTTGTCGGCCAGCCGGTTAAGTTTTTTGCCCACGCCCAGATCGAGATCCGCAAACTGACTGAGCTTTGTGCTCGTGTTGTCAATCACATCGGTAATTTGGTTCATCCAACGATCGATGTCGTCAAGCTTCATCTTCACCTCCGCCTGAAATCGCCAGCTTGTTTAGATTTGAACTCTTCCATCATTTTCACAAACTGGTCAAACAAGTATGCTGAGTCATGAGGGCCGGGCGAAGCCTCCGGATGATACTGCACGCTGAACAAGGGCATTGACCGGTGCCGCAAGCCCTCGAGTGTGTTGTCATTCAAATTGCGGTGTGTCAGAACGACTTCGCTCTCTTTGAGCGAGTCGGGATCGACTGCAAATCCGTGGTTGTGGGCCGTAATCTCCACTTTGTTGGTCTCAAGGTTCAGAACCGGATGATTGCCCCCGTGATGGCCAAACTTCAGCTTATAGGTCTTGCCCCCTAGCGCAAGGCCTATGAGCTGATGGCCAAGGCATATCCCGAAAATCGGCACCCGGCCCATTATTTCCCGGATATTACGCACCGCATATTCTACAGGTTCGGGATCCCCGGGGCCGTTCGACAAGAACACGCCATCCGGCTTTAGAGCCAGTACATCCGCGGCCGGCGTCGCAGCGGGAACCACGGTCACTCTGCAGCCCGCATCAACCAGCCGTCGCAGGATATTGTGCTTGATGCCAAAGTCATAGGCCACAACAAAGTAGCGAAGTCTGCTTTCCGCAGGGGCTTCCGCATGATAGATGTCCGTGGAAGGCTCACTCCAATCGTAACGGGCCGAAGCAGTTACCCGGCTGGCAAGATCCGACCCGACAATCCCCGGCGTGGCCCTCACCTTGCGCAGCAGGCTCTGCTCATCAAAATCTTCCGTCGATAGCACTGCGCGCATGCTGCCATGAGTGCGGATGTGCCGCACCAATGCACGTGTGTCGATATCGGAGATGACTGGCAGCCCGAAATCCGCGAGGAACTCGGAAGTCGATTCGACCGATCGCCAGTTGCTAGCAAGCTGGGCCAGCTCTCGAACCACCAGCCCTTCCGCAAAGGGCGAAGACGACTCAGAATCCAGCGGGTTGGTGCCATAATTGCCGATGTGGGGATAGGTCAGGCAGACAATCTGGCCGGCATACGAAGGGTCTGTTAGGATCTCCTGGTATCCGGAAAGCGACGTGTTAAAAACAACCTCGCCAAAACGCTCGCCGGAGGCCCCATAACCGCGGCCGCGAAAAACCCTTCCATCCTCTAAAGCAAGAATTGCCTGCATTGCTTCTCCGCCCGGTCCGGACCGGGACCTGATCTGAGCCGCGTGCTAAACGGTCCTTGGCATCCGGATGCTTTTCTATTCTAGTGCCAAAAACAGTTCTTGATGATTAAGCCAGAGTGGTGATGATCTTTCCAAGCCCGCCCAGGGCCACCTGTTGCCTAATGCAGAGAGCCCATGTCGTCGAGAGGCCAATAGGCAAAAACCGCTTTCCCGTAAATATAAGA
>JAKAWN010000597.1 GCA_021827245.1 Acidobacteriota bacterium
AAGTTGTTGCTACACAAGGACTGGCGTTCACAAAGTGCCATTGAGCTAGGGCACATAGTGACGGAATAAATACGCAACCCCTTACAAACAAAACACTTCACTTAGCCAACCGCGGAAGTTGGGCTAAGGGCAAACTAGCATACAGAGGACAGCCCGTCAACTGAGCAGGCGGCAGGCGTTGGCCTTGATGAGGAGATAAATTTCCACGCCGGGAGCGAGTTCCAGCGCCCGCACGGCCTTCGGGGTGATGCGCACTTTGAGATCGACGCCACAGTCGGCAACGAGTTCCACACTTTCCTCGTCGCGCAGCAGGTGCTTGACGGTTCCGGCCAGAAGGTTGCGGGCGCTGGTGCGGCTGACTCGCTCGCGTGAGACGATGATATCTTCCGCGCGGATGCCGAGCGTGATGCGGGCGCCCTGGGGAAGCTGGTTGCAGGGAATGACGATCTGGCACCGGCCGAGGTCGACGATGCTGATGCCCTCTTGCAGTTGATGGCTGGCGACCTGCCCCATCAGGATGTTTTCCGTTCCCACCACGCGTGCGGCCGGAACATTGACCGGCGCGTTGAAAACCTCCAATGGTTTCCCTTGTTGGACAATGCGGCCCTCTGCCATCAGCAGCAGGTGGTCGCCAATGCGCACCGCGTCGGCCGGACTGTGCGTGACGTAGAGAAAAGGAATGCCAGTTTTCCGCTGGACTTCCACGATCTCATCCAGCAGGCGCGCGCGGGTTGTGGCATCGACGGCCGAGAGCGGTTCATCCAGCAACAAAATGGCAGGGCCTGAGGCGAGTGCGCGAGCCAGCGCCACGCGCTGCTGCTCGCCGCCGGAAAGTTGATTTGGCCGCCGGTCGGCCGCGTAATCCACGCCAACCAGTTCGAGCATTTCCACCGCATGCTGCCTCCGGGCCTTTTCATTTTGGGCTTTCGCGCCGTACGTGACGTTTTCAACTGCGGTCAGGTGCGGAAAGAGCAGGTAATCCTGGAAGACAAAGCCTACGCGGCGCTTCTGCATCGAGAGGTTGATGCGGGCGGCGGAATCGAAATAGACTGAATCGCCCAGTGAAATTCTCCCGGCGTCCGGCGTCACCATCCCGGCAATCGAGCGCAGCGTCGTGGTTTTGCCTGACCCCGATGAGCCAAAGACAACCGTGACACCATGGTTGGCCGTGAAGGCGACATCAAGGGCAAAATTGGGCCGTCCGTTGGCGGCAAACTGTTTTTTGATGGCGACATCGAGCATGAGTTAAGCCGCCTTTGGCGGGCGGGTCAGAACATTGGTCAGGTAGATGACCGCAATCGAGCTGACCGTGAGGATCACCGCCATGAACTGCGCCCTCCGGTCCTCGCCGGAAATGAAAGCTTGGTAAATGGCCAGCGGCATAGTCTGCGTCCGGCCCTGAATGTTGCCGGCCAGCATCAGTGTGGCGCCGAATTCGCCGAGCGCCCGCGCAAAGCTGAGAACCACGCCTGCCAGAATGCCACGTGAAGCAAGCGGCAGAGTGACTCGAAAGAACGTTTCAAATTCGCTTTTGCCCAGGCTGAAGGAGACTAGCTCGTAACGCCGGTCGATTGATTCCAGCGCCGCGCGCGCCGACTTCACCATCAGCGGCAAGGCTACTGTCCCGGCGGCGATGGCCGCGGCTTGCCAGGTGAAGGCTACTGTCCAGCCGGTCAGCGCATAAATATACCGCCCCAGCAGTCCTCTCCGGCCAAGCAACAGAATCAGATAGTAGCCGGTGACGGTGGGCGGCAAAACCATGGGCAGAGTGACGAGAGAATCGAGCACTTCCTTGGCGCGAAATTCGCGCCGCGCCAGCAGGAAGGCAAGCCCTGTTCCGACCAGCGCGACAACCACCGTCGCAACACTCACCACCAGAACGGATATCTTGAAAGCCGACCAGATCATTGCGCATTGACCGCCTGGAAGCCGTAGCTTTTGAGAACGCCCTGGCCCTCCGGGCTGAGAATCAGGTTGACGAATTGCCTTGCAGCGTTGGGATGCGCACAGCCTTTAACGACGGCGATCGGATATCGGACCGGGCCGTAAATGCCCGCGGGCGCTTCCGCCACCTGCCGGACCTTGCCGTGCGCAATCATGACGTCGGTTGAGTAGACAATGCCCGCATTGACTTCGTCACGCATCACGTAATCGAGCACCTGCCGGACGTCCTCGGCAAAAATCAGCCGGGAATGGAGCTTTGACCAGAGGTGAAGATTCTGAAGCGCCTGCTGAGCGTAGAAGCCTGCCGGGACGGTCTTGGGATCGCCGACCGCCAGCCTCTTCACTTGCGGCTCGGCCAGTTGGCGGAAAGAATCGAGCTTCAGCTTTGAGTCTGCGGGGACGACGAGCACTAGGATGTTTCCCGCAAAGTCGGCTCGCGTGCCGGGCTCGATCAGCGTCTGCGACTGAAGCGCGTCCATCTCCTTCTCGCCCGCGCTGGCAAAGACGTCAACGGGAGCTCCTGCCTCAATCTGCTTTTCCAGATTTCCCGAGGCGCCAAAACTGAAATTAACTTTTACACCCGTCTTCTTGGTGTAAAGATTTGCGATTTTGACAAAGGCGGTCTCCACGCTGACCGCAGCGGAGACGACGATGCTCTCGCTTTGGCCGCTGGACCTTTCCGAGCGTCTTTGAGTGCTGCACGCTGATGCGCCAAAAATCAATGCTGCAGCTAAAAGTGTGACTCCGGTTTGTCGAGTAGTTCTCACAATTTCTCAAATGATGTGTGCCGGCGCTGGCCAGGATCCTCAGGAGGCCGTCCAGTTGGGGCGGATGATCATCACTTCCGTGGCCTTGATCAGCGCCGCAGCCGTTTCTCCCACTTTCAGTTTCAGGTCAAAGCAGGCGTCACGGGTGATGACCGAGGTGACAATCTGGCCGCCCACGTCGAGCGACACTTTCGTCAGCAACCCGATGGTCTTGAGCGCGACAATCCGGCCCACAAGCTGGTTCCTTCCGCTGATGAATTCCTGAAGGCCCGTCCCCGATTCCGGCCTCGCTTTGGGAAGCGAGGGACGCGTCCGCTGGGGCCACTGCGGTTGGCCTCCCCGCTGGAACAGCAGCCGGTCAATCTCCGATTGCGCGATGCGATGGTGGCCCCCAACCGTCTTGACCGTGCGGATCTTGCCGCGGTAGATCCACTGCTTAACGGTGGGATAACTGACGCCCAGCCGTTGGGCCGCCTCGCGAACGCCTAAATACTCCATCTTCTAAATTAGCCGCCTCTATATGATTCCAGACAGCCAATATAGACGAATCTATATTATTGATCAAGCCCGGCTTTCAAGACGGAACGGAGCGGTAGACGGGGTAGCACAGACCGCCATTCTTCGGTCTGCGGAATTTCGGTTTTGCGCAAGGGAAAGGACCGCGGACCTCAACATCGGAGGTCCGCGCTACCAACTCTTCGTGCGTACAACCTGCCGTCAGTTGGCCGGGCCCGTTGGGAACGCGGGCAGGTCCGGCGGACGCGGCGGCAGCGTTTTCGGATGGGCCTTGATTTCCTGCATCAGCACTTGGATGGCCTTTTCGAGTTGCGGATCTTCGCCTTTGACGACG
>JAKAWN010000598.1 GCA_021827245.1 Acidobacteriota bacterium
GCTGGCGGCGCCTTTGTTTGCCAGCAACGATCTGACCAAAATGAGCCCGGAAACTCTCGCGATCCTGACCAATCGGGAAGTTGTCGCGGTCGATCAGGACCCGGCGGGAATCCAAGGCCATCGAGTTTGGCAGGAAGGCCCCAGAGAAATCTGGATGAAGCCTCTGGCAGGCGGCGCCAAAGCGGTGGGAATGTTCAACCGGGAAGGACATGAAATGAAGATGACGCTAAGGTTCAAGGAGGTTGGGATCACGGGCCCCGCGAAGTTGCGGGACCTTTGGGCACATAAGGATCTTGGCAGTTTTACGGGAAGTTACACAACCCGTGTCCCGAGACACGGCGTGGTCATGCTCAAAGTAGAGTGGTAGCAACGAGCGGAACGGTGCATAGACGAAGGTTCTTATTAACGGCCTGTACAAGCACTCTTCTTGGGGATTTCGGGATTCTGGCTGCCTCGCAAAATCCGGTAGATTTCCCCTCCATGAAAATCCCTCCCAGAAAAAGTCGGTTTGATTTTGACTGGAGGTTCACCAGGGGCGACGTCTCCAACGGGGAAGCTGCTGACCTTGATGATGCGCACTGGGAGGCGATCGATCTTCCGCACGATTGGAGCATTGAAGGTCCTTTCCGTGAAACAGATCCCAGCGGGCCGGGAGAAGCTTTCTTGCCGTGCGGGGTTGGCTGGTACCGAAAATCGTTCACCTTGCCGGAGTCTGTGGCGGGAAAGCATGTAGAGATAGAATTCGACGGCGTTTACATGAACAGCGACGTTTGGATCAACGGCCATCACCTGGGCAAGCGTCCCTATGGGTACATCTCCTTTGCTTACGATATGACCCCTTACCTACACTTTGGCAAGGAGCGCAATATTCTCGCGGTCCAGGTAGACAACTCTCTGCAGCCGAATTCCCGCTGGTACTCCGGCTCGGGCATCTACCGGCATGTCTGGCTGACCGTGGTCGAACCTCTGCATGTTGACCATTGGGGGACTTACGTGCGAACGCCGCGGGTTTCGGCGGAAGCGGCGACGGTTGAAATCGGCACCCGGATTAAAAACGAGAAGCGCTTTCACGGCAGCGTTCGGTTGGTGACTTTCATCCGGGGCGCCGATGGAAGTGTGTTGGCGAAAGCGGAAGCCGCTCACTCATTCGATGGCGAGCCTGCTTATACTTTCGAACAGCAATTGGCCATTGAGAATCCGAAGCTTTGGTCGCCGGATCAACCTGCCTTGTATACGGCTGTTTCGACGGTCTACCAGGGCGGTCGGCTGGTTGATCAATATTTGACGCCGTTCGGGGTGCGCACTTTCAGGTTTGACGCGGACAGGGGGTTCAGCCTGAACGGCCAAGCAACGAAATTGAAAGGCGTTGCCGTTCACTATGATTTGGGGGCCCTGGGAGCGGCGTTTCTCGAACCTGCGATGGAACGGAGATTGTGGCTGCTGAAGCGAATGGGCTGTAATGCAATCAGGATGACCACTGCTCCGCCTGCCCCGCAAGCTCTGGATATGTGTGACCGTTTGGGTTTTCTGGTGATCGATGAAGCCTTCGACGTGTGGCGTGTGGGCAAGGCCAAGTATGACTATCACCTCTATTTTAACCAGTGGGGCCTGACCGATCTGCGGGACATGATCTATCGAGACCGCAACCATCCCTCGATCATTCTTTGGAGCATCGGCAATGAGATCCCTGAAAAGGGGCGGCCCGAAGGGGTTGAAACCGCGAAGCTCCTGACCATGACTGTTCATAAAACCGATCCGACACGCCCGGTCACTTGTGCGATCAACAGCATCGAGACCGCCAACCGGAGCGGATTTGCGGATGTGTTGGACGTGGTTGGCTATAACGGCGGGGGAGGGTCCGTTTTTGATTACGACAAAGACCATCGCGCCTATCCGAACCGAAAGATGTTCGGAAGCGAGGTTCCGCACACGGCCCAGACTCGCGGCGTCTACCAGTCCGATGAAAACTATTGTTCCTCCTACGACGATTGCTTTATTCGCATCAGCAGTGCGGGCTCCTGGAAGCTGACCAGCGAAAAACCTTTTATGGCCGGCGAGTTCCGCTGGTCGGGGATCGATTACCTGGGCGAGCCCACGCCGCACTGGCGTTTTCATGTCCCTTCAAGGCCTCCGGGGCACTTCTGGCCGGCGCGGAGCAGCGATACAGGCGTGGCGGATACGTGCGGATTCGTCAAGGACCTGTATTATTTCTACCAGAGCCGGTGGACGGAGAAGCCGATGGTCCATATTCTCCCGCATTGGACGTGGCCGGGCAAGGAAGGGGATCCGATCTTCATCTGGTGCTACACGAACTGTGAAACCGTGGAACTCTTCTTGAACGGCCGCTCGCTGGGAACCCAGCATAAGAGCGCTACTCCCGCCTGGCACCTGATGTGGCAGACCACCTACCAGCCGGGAAGCCTGCGCGCCGTGGGCCGCCATGGCAAGCAGCAGGTTTGCGAGCAGGAGATTCACACGGCCGGCAAGCCCGCCAGAGTGGTGCTGAAGAGCGACAGGGACTGGATCAGGGCTGACCGGCGCGACCTCGTTCACATTACCGCCGCCATTACCGATGAGGGTGGCAACTTGGCGCCAAGCGCGCGCCAGCATGTGCGTTTTGAAATTGCCGGCGGAGGAAAAATCGTGGGGGTCGATAACGGCGATCCGCTGAGCCACGCCAGTTTCAAGGCCAGCGAGCGATATGCATTCAACGGCCTGTGCCTGGCGATGGTGCAATCAACCGGCCAACTGGGCCAAATTACCGTAACCGCAAAGTCGAACGGTTTGGCCCCCGGTGCTTTGAACATCAAATGCCGCGATTGATGCCGGCACGATTCTGGTCGCAGCGGGATCGCTTTCGGTACCTGGCGGGAGGCGAGGGTGATAAGAATAGAGAGTGCCATGCTCGCTTGAGAAAGGTACTGATGAACCAACCTGATGCCTGGGGGTATGTAATACCAACCTTCAACAGGCGAGCAACGCACGACCGGATATTGTCGAAGACAAGGAAGATAAGCCACAAGAGATGAACGTCCATTTCATCAACGAGAAGAGAGGTGAGAGTCCATTTCGTGTCTCCTCCAAAGTGAAAAGGCCACCCAATATTTTTCTGATCACGGTCGATATGGTAAGTCCTGACTTCTACCTGCCGTCGCGGCCTCTCTCTAAGGAAATCGACCTCCCGGCCGTACGAGCGCTAGTGGGCGACGGTGTCTTCTTTCGGAACGCCTTTGCCACGGTCCCCTTGTGCGGCCCGTCCCGGGCTTCTTACTTGACGGGAAGATATTCGTATGTCCTGGGCAATGGCGAGCATGCTCCCGACGGCCTTGCGACTGAACTTCGGCCTGAAGATGTCATTTTTCCGGAATATCTAAAGGCCGCTGGCTATGTCACCAAGCAGTGCGGCAAATCGCACGTTGGCACCAGGAAATTTACCGACGCCTTTGGCGAGAATGTTAATCCCTGGGACCAATGGTACCCGCCCGTTTACCAGGACGAGAACTATCTGGAGTATCAGCGACGACTGGGCATCAAGGCTCAGAAGTACTCAAGGGAGA
>JAKAWN010000073.1 GCA_021827245.1 Acidobacteriota bacterium
GGCTCCCCGCAGGTAGAGTTCCGACCCTACGTGCCATTCCAGGGGACCTCCCGCCCTCACCAGAATAACACGAAAAAACATTAAGTGAACAGTATTGCCCCTTGCGACACTTCGTCGCTCTGCGCCTTCCGGTTGTCCAAATCTGCTTCGTCGGGCCAAGCCCGTCCCGCTGTCAGGGGCTCCAAATCGGCCCGCCGTACCATCGAAGCGAAGAGGCAGCGCGTCGGATGACTTTCCACCAGGAGCAGCCGGTAGTAGAGGGCGTGTTTCAGGAGGTGGCTGCCCGTCTTGACCAGCCGCTGCTCTAAGATCCTCAGGAACCTGTTCCCGATTCTCTACGGCGTCAGCAGCCGTCGCCACGGGGAACATCGTCAGGATTTGACGCGCCGCTGCCGATTCTTCACCGACCGCGGTAAATATCGCAATGGGAACCTAGTCGAAGAAGTCGCGATCCTCCGGCCTGAGGTGCGCTTTGGCTGCATTGACATTGAACTCGATGCCGAGCCCCGGCTTGTCCCAGACTTCGATGAAGCCATTTTTAACGATCGGGTCCGGCAAGCCCTCGACAATGTCGTACCACCATTCCGGCTGGCCCAGCGCATACTCGAAAGCGATATAGTTCTGCGGCATGGTCGCCCCCATATGCACCTGCGCAGCCACCCCGAACAGTCCGTCGAAGATTCCATGCGGAGCCACCAGGATGCCGTGGAGATTAGCATATTCGGAGATCCATTTGAATTCGGCCATTCCTCCCACGTCTTCCACGTCGCAGCCGAGCACATCGACCGCCTGGTTTTCGATCAGATCCTTGCAATTCTCCCGCAGGTAGATCTCCTCTCCGGTGTGAATCCGGGTTGACGTCATGTCGGTGACCTGCTTGAAGACCTGCCAGTTCGGGTATGGCGTGTAGTCGCCGGTGATCAGGTCTTCCAGCCATGCTATGTCATAGGGTTCCACGGCGCGGGCAAACTGGATGGCATCCTTGACCGTCCAGCCCGGCCCGCAGTCACACGCCAGCCCGACGTCTTTGCCCAGTGCCTTCTTCGCGGCTTCGACACAGGCGATGACATGGTCGAGGCCAGGCTGCGTCAGCATCCCCATATTCTCCAAGTAAGGATCGGCCAATGGTGGCTTCCAATGCACGCCGTACCAGGCATCCGGGACAGCCTCCAGCATTGCGGCATTATGAAAACCGACGGGCATCTTGATCAGTGTGTAGCCCTCTTTAGCCTCCTTGACCTTCTGCACGAGTTCGGCGTAATCCTGCGGCGTGCGGGGTGTCATGTTGGGCGCATTGTTTTCGGTGTTTCCGTAAGGGCGGACGCGGTCGCGGATCTTTCCGCCCAGCAACCGATACACCGGCAAGCCGGTTACCTTCCCGGTAAGGTCCCAGAGAGCGATTTCAATGGCGCTGATCGCCGCGCCCCAAGGCTTGAACGCTCCCATCCGGCGGATCTTCAGCATTATATTCGCCACGTCCGTCGGGTCTTCGCCTATAAGAAACCTTTTATAAAAGAGCACCATGGGTTTGAGATATGGCTTGGCCGACTCCGCCTGGCCATAGCCGGAAACGCCCTGATCCGTGACGATCCGAACCGTCGGATTGCTACCGATGATTGCGCACTTAAGGTCGGTGATTTTGATTTTCATGCCTCGATGCGCGGGCGGGCCTTGCGGCGCCGCTTGAATCATCTGCGATTCACCGGCCAACGACGATGCAGCGGCTGCCGCCGAGAGTGATCCTAGAAATCCCCTTCGGGACCATTTATCCATTACTCCCTCCTGTTGCAGGCATCTCGATCGAAATCCGGCTCGCCATCCCCACGCAAGGCAAAATAGTAGTTCGCATTACGTCGCGGTATGAAGACATCAAGGGTGAATAAATAGGTGGGCCTGCTCTATCGGGTTTGCGGTCCCTGTAGCATTGCCTGCGAGGTGCCACAGATCTGAACCACGCTGCTCTTGCGCCACGCTTGACACGGGAAATCTTTCTCGTGGCACCGATGGATCAAAGAGCGCCCTGCACGCTCAACCCATGCCCCCTGCTCGCGCCGGGCCCATGGCCATCACGCCTTGTTAAGAACAAGGTCATGCATGTGGGCGAACGTATTATAGCACAGTAGATAGCCACGGCATTCCCGCCATGCTGCGGCTTACCGGTTGTGATTTGCACAGAGCCCACGGCAAAGAATCGCTACTTTGGCTTCTGGATTGTCGTCGGCTGGGAAATTGCAGAATGGAGCTTGCTGGGCGGGCACATGCCGCCGCGGAGATCAAATTCGCGTCCTGAGATTGGAGGATAGCGCAACCGGCCGGTGGTCAGCACAGGAGCCGCTGACCACAAAATCGGCCGTGTGCGCTACGTGCCTAGTCGAAGAAGTCGCGATCCTCTGGCCTGAGGTGCGCTTTGGCTGCATTGACATTGAACGTGACGCCGAGCCCCGGCTTGTCCCAAACTTCGATGAAGCCATTCTTGACAATCGGGTCCGGCAAGCCCTCGACAATGTCATACCACCACCTGGGCTGGCCCATCGGATACTCGAAAGCGATATAGTTCTGCGGCAGGGTCGCCCCCATGTGCACTTCGGCGGCCAGTCCGAACAGTCCGTCGAAGATTCCGTGCGGAGCAACCAGCATGCCGTGGAGATTGGCGTATTCGGCGATCCATTTGAGTTCGGCCATCCCGCCACAATCTTCCGGATCGGGGCCGAGAACATCGACCGCCTGTGTTTCGATGAGATCCTTGAAATTCTCCCGCAGGTAGATCTCCTCTCCGGTGTGAATCCGGGTCGATGTCATGTCGGTGACTTGCTTGAAAACCTGGGCGTTCGGGTAAGGGTAGTAGTCGCCGGTGATCATGTCTTCGAGCCATGCCATGTCAAAGGGTTCCAACGCGCGGGCAAACTGGATTGCATCCTTAGGTGTCCAGCCCGGCCCGCAGTCAAGGGCGAGCCCGACGTCTTTGCCCAGGGCTTTCTTCATGGCGTCGACGCAGGAGATGATATGGTCGAGGCCAGGTTGCGTCAGCATGCCGTAATCGGGATGCGGAAATCCTTGCCGTGGTTGGTCATACCAGGCGTCCGGGATGGCGGTCAGCATTGTGGGATGATGAAAAGCCACGGGCGCCTTGATCAGCGTGAAGCCCTCTTTCTGCTCCTTCACCCCCGCCACGAGCTCGGCGTATTCCTGCGGCGTGCGGGCTTTCGCGGTGCCCTCGGGATTGTTGTTGATGGAGTTTCCGTAGGGGCGGACGCGGTCGCGGATCTTTCCGCCCAGCAACTGATACACCGGCAAGCCGGTTACCTTCCCGGTGAGGTCCCAGAGAGCGATTTCGATGGCGCTGACCGCCGCGCCCCAGGGCTTGAACGCTCCCATCCGGCGGATCTTCAGCATTATATTCGCCACGTCCGTCGGGTCTTCGCCCAGAAGATAGTTTTTATAAAAGAGCACCATGGGTTTGAGATACGGCTTGGCCGACTCCGCCTGGCCGAATCCGGAAACGCCCTGATCCGTAACGATTCGAACCGTCGGGTTGCGGCCGATGATTGCGCACTTAAGGTCGGTGATTTTGATTTTCATGCCTCGATGCGCCGGCGGGCCTTGCGGCGCCGCTTGAACCACCTCCGATTCACCGGCCAACGACGATACAGCGGCTGCCGCTGGGAGCGATCCTAGAAATCCCCTTCGCGACCATTTATCCATTACTTCCTCCTGTTACAGGCATCTTAATCGAAATCCGGCTTGCCATGTCCCACGAAAGGCAAAATAGTAGTTCGCATTGCGTCGCGGTATGAAGACATCAGGGGTCAATAAGAAGGACGGACCTGCTTTTTCGGGTTCGCGGTCCCTGCAGCACTGCCTGCGAGGTGCCACAGATCTGAACCACGCTGCTCTTGCGCCACGCTTGACACGGGAAATCTTTCTCGTGGCACCGATGGATCAAAGAGCGCCCTGCACGCTCAACCCAACCCCCCTGCTCGCGCCGGGCCCATAACCATCACACCTTGTCCAGGACAAGACCATGCATATGGGCGGAGGGATTCTATCACAGCCGGAGGCCAAGCCAATCATTTTTCCGGCAGCCTTTCCCGGTTGTGACCTGCAAAAGGCCCAATGCATATAAACTACGAATGACGTCACGACGACCAGTGGAGTCTAAGTGTAAAGGAGCCAAAGCTGAAGGGGTAATGGGGGGCATGGCAGGGGATCGAAATTGCTTTAGGAAAAGGGATTAAACTTGTTGTGTTGACAACGTATCTCTGATATTATCAATTGGATGTAGCTGGGAAGAGGCTGCGCCCTGTGCTCGAGGACCCGGGGCTACGATCCGCAAATAATCTGGAAGCGCACGAATCCATTTGCCTTTTCTTTGCATCAAATATTGTGAGCACCAAATATGAAGTGATTTGGGCGAATTCTTATACAGGGTACTGACCTTCTGCTTCACGGTATTCCACTGCTTCCTTATAGACTTTTGCTAACAGCCCAGAGCCGGACGGAGTTCGTGACGGCTGTGGCAGCCTGTTACCCTGAGAGGAAAGCAATATGTTGGATGTTAAGTTGAACTTTCGCGATCCGAGCCAGACGGACGTCGTGGCCGACGAGGAACGCGACCTGCTTACGGAGGAAGACTCCGACCTGACATTGCGCAGCGAAGACGAGTGGCAAGATGCCGCGGAAGACGAAACGGAATTTGACCTGAGCCCGGGACCGCTGGAAGGGGCTGTCGATCCCGTCCGAACATACCTGCGGGACATGGGCAGGGTACCGCTTCTGAATCGTCAGGGCGAGGTGCGGCTTGCTCAGCGCATCGAGCGGGGCCAGATGCTGGCCCGACGCGCCATGTCGCGCTCGCCGTTGGCGTTGAGGGAATTGCTGGCCATGGCAAAAGCTCTGCGGGCCGGAAGGGTCTCGGTCAGAGATATAGCGAATTTCGACATGGATGAGCTGGCCGAAGCGAAACTAGCTGCGGCGAAGGAGCGCAGGATCCTGAAGGCGCTTGACCAGCTTGCAAAGCTTTACCGGCTGGCCATGAGGCAGACCGCGGCGCTGGAACGCACTCCAAGATCCAGGAAGCGCGCCGTTTTGCATGCCCGATATCGCCTGGCCCGGACGCGCGTCCGAATGTCGCGGCTGGTAATGGAGCTTGATTTGACCGCGCAGGAAACGGGCCGTCTGACGGAGAAGATTACCCACACCGCCCGGCGCATGCAGGAATTGAGGCAGCAGGTTGACGTTCTCAGGGCTCGTGCCGAAGCCAAAGGACGAACGGCCGCTGGTGTGCGGGCCGAACTGCGGCTCCATCAGAAGCGACTGAAGGCCCTGGAGTTAGAGGCCGGCGCGAGCGCGCTGGAGATGAAGCGGACGTGGGAGAGAATCCAGTGCGGCGAGGCCCACGCTGAGCAGGCCCGGAAAGAATTGACCGAGGCGAACCTGCGGCTGGTGGTTTCGATTGCCAAGAAGTATATCAAGCGGGGATTGCACCTCCTGGACCTGATTCAGGAGGGAAACCTTGGACTGATGAAGGCGGTGGAAAAGTTCGACTGGCGGCGCGGCTACAAGTTCTCGACGTACGCGACGTGGTGGATCCGGCAGGCGATTACTCGCGGGATTGCAGACAAGGCGCGGACCATCCGCGTGCCGGTGCACGCCAATGACACGATCAACAAGCTGGCCCGGGCAAGAGGCGAACTGACGCGCGAATTGGGCCGTGATCCCACCATCGCCGAAGCTGCCAGACGCGCGGGAATTTCGGTGGCCAAAGCGCGTCAGGTGATGAAGATTGCGCAACAACCGTTGTCGCTGCATACGCCTATCGGCGATGACGGCGAGTCGCAACTGAGCGACTTTCTGGAAGATAAGCAGACACCTTCTCCGTCCGACACCGCGATTTCCGTCAATCTGAAGGAACAAACGGCCGCCATGCTGAAGACGCTGACCCCGCGCGAAGAGCAGGTGCTGAAGCTTCGCTTCGGGCTGGACGATGACAATGCCCGGACGCTTGAGGAAGTGGGCAATTGCCTCTCACTCACACGCGAGCGCATCCGTCAGATCGAAGGGAAGGCTCTGCGCAGCCTGAGATCGCCGTGGCGCGGTGGAAGGCTCCGTTCATTTCTGTCAGAAAACTAATCACATAGCCTAGCATCGTGGCTGCCGGCCCTGCTTTTGTGCAAAAGCCTGCGTTCATAGAGCCCTGCCACTGCAGGGACGGCGTTCTTAGAACTCCTGCCGGGATAAACTGCGAGCATCGTCACAGGTTGTCGGAGATGACAGGGTGTGACGAAATACCGTCTCTCTGACGCCGTGCTGTCATTCTTACATAGTCAGTCCCGCGACCTGTAAATCCGACTGAAGAAGGCAAAGGATTTAACGGTGCTTACGGTTTGGAGCGCTGATTGCCTGTGACCACGTCGTGTGGGGATGACGGAGCCTTTGATGACGCGACAGCGGAAAGACGTTCTGGTGGTGATGGCCAGGGAGGGAAGTGGTTTGGGGTTCGAGCAGGTGCACGACGATGCAGGAATTGCCGGGCACGTGGTTCTTACCTGCGCTGAAGTGGAGCTTGCTTTAAAGAATCTCGGTATTCCCGTTACCCTGTTTTCGGGAACCCCGCTGCCGGAAGGAACATGGGCGGATGTTCCAGACTTATCCAATCGCGAAGAACTTCAGTTGCCTCTCGGTTGTGTCTTCCCCAGGGATGCTGCTAATCTCGATATCATTGCCCTTCAAGAGGGCGCTTCCGGTTTCATACTGCCTGTTTTCTTTCAGCAAAACATTCTTCCCGTGCTCGAGTACGCCAAGCAGAAGGGTGCGGCAGTCCAGAGGCTTGCTACCGCCTAACGCGGCGGAATCGCTGCGGCCGGAGTGTTGGCCAGAGAGCGCTTTTCTCGCGAGCCAGAAGGCATGGCGCCACGGTTTGCAAGGAGAGGCTTCCACCTGGATGCGAGCCTTCTGGCGAGAGAGTAAGAAGGCGGCAGATTTGCCGGGGTGAAAGTTCAGAATGGAGGTTGTCTTTTTGAAGCTTTGCGGCATCCAACGGTTATGAGTCTTCTGCGGGGCTCGTGCGGTTTAAGAAAAGAACTGCGGAACCGTTCCGCGGGTGTGATGTCGAGAGGGCTTGGCGTGATGTTGAAGTGGTTTGAGGTAAGCGCTTGCGCCCGGCTCAGCGGCTCCTGCTTCTGTTGAACGGTCTGGACGTGGGGGGCGCAAGTTTTTTGAAGAACGGAAGCGGATTTGTGAGTAAGCGGTTCAAGCTGACGAGCCGCGAGCGCCGGATTTTCTCAGCGAAGGAGGTAGCTATGGCAGAAGGTCGATTGCAAGCCAACGGCAATAAGGGTGCGAACAAACGAGGGCTCAAGCTGCTTCTGGTCGATGAAGATGCAAAAGACCTCGATTATTACTCCGAGGTCCTGCGATACCTTGGATATGAGGTACGCTCAGTTGATTCGTACGCCGAGGCTGCTGCGTCGCTTGGGCGTGAACGGTTTGACCTGGTGCTAGTGGACCAGGGAAGCTCGGACTTTGAAGGAAGGTCTGTTCTCACGCGCGCGGTGGAGGTCGACCGGCGTGTGCCCGTTCTGGTTCTGACCCGTGCGGTGGATGCTGACTGCTGCTTCGAAGCACTGGATGCCGGCGCTTATGAGTACGTTCAAAAGCCCCTGACAACGTCTGAGGTTCGAGAACTGGTCAGCGATTACGTGAAACCATCGGTAGAAACATCTTCGCCTAACCAAGACTACGTGTTCCATGGGAACCTAGCCGAAAGCAACCAGCTGCAGGCCGAGCACGAACCCTGGCGCAAGGCATCCTGAGGGGATTCGGTGCTGGAACACCAAGCCCCCTAGCCGAGGCAGGCACGACCAGTGAGGAACGCACCGCCATGCATCCCGACGGCGCGATTGGAATTGGGGCGGACAGGCTGAATCATTCTGTCACGGGAGTGAGACCGGCAAATGGGCAGAGATCTGACGATACTTGGCATTGCGGGCAGCCTTCGCAAAGGCTCATACAATCGCGCAGCATTGCGGGCCGCAAAGGAACTTGCCCCACCCGAAGCCAGAATCGAAATCTTCGAGCTTGATGGGATTCCGCCGTTCAACCAGGATGAGGAGAGGCGGCCACCCGAGAGGGTTGTAAAGTTCAAGGAGCGAATCCGGGCCGCTGATGCCATCTTGATCGTTACGCCTGAGTATAACTACTCTGTTCCGGGAGTATTGAAGAACGCTATTGACTGGGCTTCACGCCCTTACGGTGACAGTGCCTGGGAGGGCAAGCCGGTGGCCGTGATGGGAGCGTCTTCGGGCGCGCTCGGCTCGGCGCGGGCTCAGTACCACTTGCGCCAATCGTTCGTCTTTCTGAACATGTATGCCTTGAACCAGCCGGAAGTGATGATTGCAAACGCCGCCAGCCGGTTTGACGAGCAGGGAAGGCTGGCCGATGAAGACACCCGGGAACGCATTCGAAATCTTCTCACCGCTCTGGTAGCGTGGACGCGGCAGCACCAGGAAAGGCAAAAGGCTGCAGACGCCTAGCCCAGGTGCTTGGGGCTGACACCCCTCATGCCACCCAAGAACCCCTATTGAGCCGGACTGCCATCCTGCTGCGGTTGCCGTCAGTCGGAACATCCGCTTTTCGGCGCCGCTAAACTGAACAGTCTTGGTCCTGAAGCGACCTTGCGCGAGGTGGCCTCGCGTGTCGCCGATCGTTCCGCCAATCACATTGAGGACCTGTTGCCACGGGACCTCGTCATTCGGTTTTCTTCGGTTACGTTTTGCTCCGTTTTTCTGGTCCTGAGTTTTTGCCTTCCACTGTTTTTTGCTTACCCGATTTTCAATTCTCGGTTCGAGCTCCTTTCGGTCCCTTTGAATACCCATTTCCTGAAACGCCTTATGTCAGATTGTGGTGTAAGCTGTAGAGCATCAGCCGAGTTGAAGTCACACAGAAGGAACTTGGCTTGGAAGCCTGCATGAGCTAGCTACAGTGCGACCTGAAGTGGCATCATAATGCGATGGATCAAGGCCAGCCGTTGCCCGGTCCAGAAATGAGGTCTCGTATGAAGAGTGTTGCGTTTTTGCTGCTTGCTTGTGCGACTGCGCTGGGCGCTCAAAAGAAGCCGGTAGATTATGTGAACACGCTGGTCGGTACAGCGCCGCTCGACAAGCAGGTGCTGATCGGCAATGCTCCGCCGCCCGGTGAGCAACTTTACACCGGCATGACGTCGCCGGGAGCAGTGTTCCCGCACGGCATGACCATCCTCGCGCCAATCAACAAGAACCTGGCCCTCTCCTATCCCGCGGGCGTGGGCATGTCCTACGACTACCTGAACCGTACAATGTACGGCTTCTCCAACGGAATGTCCGGCATGGTGATAATGCCGGCGGTGGGCCCCTGGACCGTGCCCCCGGAACGTACGGGGTCTGTTTACGACAGATCAACTCAAAAAGCGACACCCGGTTATTACAGCGTGAACCTGACCGACTTCCACGTTAAGGCCGAAATGACCGCGACCGATTGGACAGGGATGTACCGCTTCACCTTTCCCCAAAGCAAGCAGTCACACATCCTTATGGATTTGGGTCATCAGGGCGGAAACATCGAGATTGTCAACGACCAAACGATCAGAGGGTGCGGTGAGCGCCTTATTCCCGGATGGGTATCCGGCACACAGCCATGGGGCAAGGCGCAGACATGCTTCGTCGCTGTGTTCGCCAAGCCTTTCAATAGCTTCGGAACCTTCAAGGAAGACCCGCCGCGCTGTCCTGGTCCGCGTAACTTTTTGGGAAACAAGGTTGTGACCCCGAACGGAAAGAGTGAGTCGGGGCCTTACGCCGGTGTGTATCTCAACTTTGACACTTCGGAAGGCGAGCAAGTGCTTATCAAAACTGCCGCTGATGATGACTATCAGGATGCGCAAAAGCGCCTGGAGACTTACAGCCCCGGGTGGGATTTCGACGCCATCCATCGGCACGCAGTGGAAGCCTGGTCCAAGCTGCTGGACACCATCGAGATTCAGGGTGGAACTCCGCACGAGCGTATGATGTTTTACTCCGACTATTTCCACTCATTTGCCAGCCCGCACCTGATAGCCCGCAAGGGAATGCGTTTCCGCGGGCCGGATGGAAAGATGCAAACGGCCGAATATGACCACTACGGTCCCGTGCCACTCTGGGATACCGGGCGCAACCAAATTGTCTTGCTCATGTTGGTCGAGCCTTCGGTAATGAGGGACATCTTGCGTTCGACGCTGGCGGAAGCACAAGCGACCGGTTTCATGCCGACCGGGTTTCACGGCGATAACGCCGCGCTGATGTACATGGGCGCATGGCTGCGGGGCATTCCGTTCGATTACAAGGCGGCCTACAAATACCTCTACAGGAATGCGACCGTCACCAAGGATGGCGCACGTCCCTATCTCGCAGAATACATTCAAAAGGGTTACATTTCTGATTTCATTCCGAAAGGCAATCCCGATCCTCCTTATGCAGCGGGCAAAGCGGGTGTGGCCACGACGCTCGAATATGCCTGGGACGATTCGGCGCTTGCCGAATATGCCAAGAAACTTGGCAAGGAGGCTGACTACCGGATGTTCCGAAAGCGGGCCTACAATTTTCGGAACGTTTTCGATTCTTCTGACGGATTCATGCGCGGCAGGCTGAGCGACGGCAAATGGATTTCACCGTTTAACCCGCAGGAGCCTTACTACAATTTCATGATGAAAGAGGCCTCCGGCTGGTCCACACTGTGGCTAGTGCCCCAGGATGTGAAAGGCCTGATCAACTTGCTGGGAGGGCGCGCAAAATTCAACGCCAAACTCGACGAGTTTTTCAATACGCCGTTTCATGCTCCTGGCATTTGCCGTGACTGCACGGGCATGATCGGGGAATACGTGCAAGGCAATGAGCCGGACATCCAGACTCCTTATTACTATGACTGGAGCGGGGAGCCGTGGAAGACGCAGAAGATTGTTCGCGAGATCCTCACGGAATTGTATGGCAGCGATAAGTACGGACTTGGGTTTCCGGGGATGGATGACCAAGGCTCTCTTTCTTCTTGGCACGTCATGAGCGCCATGGGCTTTTATCCCGTCGACCCGGCCACTGCGGACTATGAAATTGGTAGTCCACTCTTCAACAAGGTGACCCTCCGTCTCGGCAACGGTAAAGACTTTGTCATTGTGGCCGACAACAATTCACAGAAGGATATTTATGTTCAGTCAGCGACGTTAAACGGCAAACCGTGGAACAAACCATGGTTCAGCCAAAAAGACATAGCGAATGGCGCAACATTGGTGCTCAATATGGGCCCCACGCCCAACAAGAATTGGGGCAGTGCTCCGGATGCAGCGCCCCCATCAATGTAACCTGCGCGCCGGCTCCCTGACGACCTCGACTGCTTCCGGAATCTACATTTTGATTCTGTCTTGGCAATTCTTCGGATAGGGTTCTCCACACCAGACGGATTGTTTTCTCGCCCGTGTTTACATTCCCTCCGCATTGCTTGCCAGGCGGTCTGAGAGCGTGCCAAACTGGCAAAGTTGCATTCAGGCGGTCTGAAATATGCATTCTCTTCGAAACGGTCGCGAAACACGACCAGCACCGGTTGTCCTGGCGGTCGAAGGTCTCAGCAAGCAATACCGAGTTAAGGTGGCCCTGGACGGGATTTCATTCCGGGTCGGCTGCCACGAGATTGTCGGACTACTTGGCCCCAATGGTGCGGGCAAAACGACCTCCATCAATATAATCCTTGGCGTACTTGAGCCGAGTGCCGGCAGAGTGATGATCGATGGCAAAGATATCGCCTCGCACCGGCGCCTAGCCTTGGAACGTACGAACTTCACGGCGGTCTACGCGCCGCTTCCAGGCAATCTCACTGTATGGCAGAACCTGCGCGTGTTCGCCATGTTGTACGGAGTGCCCGCCGCGACGGAGCATATCGAAACTCTGCTCCGCGAGTTCGATCTTCTTCCGTTTCGCAACACCAAGTGCGGTGTGCTTTCTTCAGGTGAGCAGACCCGCGTCTCTCTGGCAAAGGCTATGCTCAATCGTCCTCGCCTTTTGTTGCTGGACGAACCAACGGCTTCCTTGGACCCTGCAAGCGCCCGGGAAATCCGCTTGCGCATCCGTGATTTCGCAGTGACGAACGAAGTCGGAGTCTTGTGGACTTCTCACAACATGTACGAAGTAACTGAGGTTTGCGACCGTGTCTTGTTCCTCTCGCATGGCAAGGTCCTGCTGGAGGGTGATCCAAGAACCTTGCCTGCCGAGTACGGCAAAGAATCCTTGGAAGATCTTTTCGTGACGGTGGCTCGCGAGCCGCTGACTTTGGAGGATTGACGACTATGCCCGCCCGCCTGCGACGAATTTCGGCCGTCCTGCTTCGCCTGTACTACCTGCTGCGTGGCAGTTCCGCGAGAGTGGTGCCACTTTTTGCCTGGCAGGCTGTGGACATTGTTTTATGGGGATTCATCAGCCGCTATCTGAATACCGTCTCGTCCGCCCGCTTCAACTTCATTCCTGCACTCCTCGGGGCCATCGTTCTGTGGGATTTTCTTGTTCGGGCGCTCCACGGAGTCATCGTTGCCTTCATGGAGGATGTTTGGTCGCGCAACTTTCTGAACATGTTTGCCGCGCCACTTTCGATTTCCGAATATCTCATCGGCCTGGTCCTCTTCAGTGTAGCGACCAGCATCGTGGTCCTGGCGGTGATGGTTGTTCTGGCAACTGCAGTGTTCGGCCTTTCGTTCTTCGTCTACGGGGTGATGTTGGTTCCGTTCCTGCTGATGCTGTTTCTGTTTGGAATCGCTCTCGGGATTTTCGGCGCGGCGGTCGTGCTACGCTGGGGGCCGGCGGCGGAGTGGTTGATCTGGCCTATTCCGGCCCTGCTGTCGCCCTTGGCGTGCGTCTTCTACCCGCTATCGGCGCTTCCACGCTGGTTGCAATGGCTGGCACGCCTTGTGCCACCATCGTATGTGTTTGAAGGTATGCGAGGGATAGTGGAAGGCGGGGGTGCTTCAATCGAAGCCATGCTGATCTGTGCAGTTCTGACCGCGTTCACGTTGGTCCTTGCCTGCCGTGCGTTCCTCGGCGTCTACCGCCATGCGATGCGCACCGGCCTCATCGCTCGGTACAGCGCTGAAAGTGTGGCCTGAGCAATGAGGTCCGGACACCCCACGAACTGGCGGCATGAGGAGATCAGAAGCGCGTGTGGCTGGCCTGGAAACCAGCCCCCAGGGCTTGGAATTATCTCTGACAAAGAAACAGCTTCACTGGTAAAGCGTACATATTCCCCAGATGGGTCACCGATTAGTTGCGTTGAAGGATGCCTTGCCGATGAATGGCCGGTGGAGGAAGAGAGCATGAGCCGAATCAAGATCGTTGACAGCAAACAGCGATCTATTGATAATTGCTCTGTGCAACAGTTGCAGAAGATAACTGTTTCAAGCTCTTCCCCTCAGGACTGCGCGGCAGAAATTCTGGAGGCAGTCCTGGTGGCGATGCGGTTTATCCGCTCCCAGATGCGGCGCCACCGCGGGTCCGATCTGACCGTGCCTCAGTTTCGCACGTTGGTGTTCCTGGACCGCACGCCCGGGGCGTCCCTCTCGGCGTTGGCGGATTTCCTAGCCCTATCGCTGCCTGCAACGTCGCGGCTGGTTGAAGGATTAGTCCGCCGAAGCCTGGTCGACCGCCGAATCCCTTCGGGAAACCGGAGGCTGGTCGCCCTGTCGGTGAATGCACGCGGGCGAAAGATTATTTGTGCGGCGCGACAAGCTACAGAAAAACGGCTGGCGGAGGTGGTGGCGCCGTTGCGCGGGGATGAGCGCGCGGCGATTCAGCGCGCGCTGCGGACTTTGCGTGAGGAATTTCAGTCCATGGCAACCAGGGACTGATTCTCAGGGTACACCGATGAACATGATCGAGATTTCTTCGTTGACTCGGCGCTTTGGCGGCTTGACGGCGGTGGACGAGCTGGATCTCTACGTTCCTGCGAGCGAGATCTTCGGCCTATTAGGGCCAAACGGGGCGGGCAAGACGACGGTGGTCAAGATGCTGACCACGTTGCTGCCTCCGACATCGGGCCAGGCCACTGTTGCAGGTTTTGATGTGCATAGCAGTGCGGCGCGCGTGCGGGCGGAAATCGGCTACGTACCGCAACTGGTATCAGTGGACGGAACATTGACGGCCTACGAGAACCTCCTCGTCTTTGCCAAGATCTATGGCGTGCCCCGGTCGGAGCGGCGGGCGCGGATCGATCAGGCCTTGAAATTCGTCGGCCTCGAGGAATCGGCGCATCGGCAGGTGCGCGGCTATTCAGGCGGCATGATGCGGCGCTTAGAGATCGCCTTGGCGATTCTGCATCGCCCGCGAGTCCTGTTTCTTGATGAACCGACTGTGGGGCTGGATCCGCTGGCTCGGCAAGCAGTCTGGCGCCACCTGCGCCTGCTGCGACAGGACTACGGCATGACGATTTTTTTGACAACGCACTTCATGGAAGAAGCAGAAAACTTGTGTGATCGGGTGGCCATCATGAACCTGGGGCGTGTAGCAGCCCTCGGGCGGCCTGAAGACTTGAAGACATCGATCGGTCGTCCTGATGCCACGCTCGACGAAGTATTTGCCCATTACACAGGAAATGTGCTGGATAACGGAGGCAATTACCGTGAAATCTCGCGCAATCGACGGACCGCCGCCCGCTTGGGTTGAGGTGGGAACTGTCTCGGCAGTAGCAAGTCATTCGCCTCGATTCATGCGCCAATGCCTAGCCCTGGCTGAAATGGAACTGCGGAAGCTCCGGCACGACCCGACGGAATTAGTGACGCGAGCCGTCCAGCCGGCATTGTGGCTTGCGATCTTTGGCGAGGTGTTTACGCGGATACGGGCCATCCCTACCGGGCACTTGCGCTATCTGGACTTCATGGCGCCGGGCGTGCTGGCGCAGAGTGTGCTATTCATAGCGATTTTTTACGGCATCGCGGTCATTTGGGAGCGCGATCTCGGCATTGTCCATAAGCTCCTGGTGAGTCCCGCGTCGCGCATGGCGCTCGTGACCGGGAAGGCATTGTCCGCCGGGGTGCGAGGACTGGCACAGGGATGCACTGTCTACCTGCTGGCATGGCTGCTGGGGGTGAGAATCAAATGGCAGCTTGGTCCGCTGGCAGGCGTGGCCATTGCGGTCATGCTGGGCGCCGCTGCTTTTTCAACGTTTTCACTCATTGTGGCTTGCATCGTCAAGACTCGTGAACGGTTCATGGGCATCGGACAGATATTGACGATGCCCTTGTTTTTTGCCAGCAACGCGGTCTATCCGATTTCGATCATGCCGGAATGGCTGAAGCTGGTCGCAAGGATTAACCCTTTGACCTATGAGGTGGATGCAATGCGCGCTCTGATGGTCGAAGGCGGCAGCACCTTGTACGGCATTGGCGTGGATTTTATCGTGCTGGCGGGGATAACTCTGGTTTTGGCAGGCGTGGCGTCCAGACTGTATCCGAACCTTGCCCGGTAGCGAGGTTCAAAGACAACATTCTTGGCGGGTGTTCGCCAAATGTAGTTGGACGAGGGACGTCCGAGGAGGGATGGTTTGTGAGCGAGAAAGCAATGAAACCGAGCCGATGGCCGATTGTGGCTCTGGCTGCGTTCGGGCTCGCTTTCTGCTCCGGATGTGGACAGCGAACCACTTTTTCACCTCGGTCATCTGCGCCAGTCGTTGAAGTCGCGTCCGTCATCCAGAAAGACGTGCCCATTTACGGCGAGTGGGTGGGAACCCTCCAGGGTTACCTTACCGCCCAGATCTCGCCGCAGGTGAGTGGCTACCTGATCCGGCAGGACTACCATGAAGGGGGCCTGGTGAAGAAGGACGAGGTTCTCTTCGAAATTGACCCTCGGCCATTCCAGGCGGTGCTTGACCAGGCAAAGGCACAACTCGCTCAAGCCGAAGCGCAACTGGCCAAATCGACTCTTGATGTTAACCGAGACATTCCTGAAGCCCGGGCACACGCCATTCCTCAGAGCCAGCTTGACAACGACCGGCAGGCGCAACTGGCAGCGAAGGCAGCCGTCGAGGCGGGCGAAGCAGCCGTTGAGCAGGCGGCGCTCAATCTCGGCTATACGAAGGTACGTTCGCTGATCCCCGGAATCGCCGGAATTACCACAGTGCAAGTGGGAAACCTGGTTGGACCCTCCACCGTGCTGACGTCGGTTTCCGAGGTAAATCCGATCAAAGTCTACTTCCCTATCACGGGGGCTGAATATTTGCGGATTGCCAACCGTGTTGGCGGCGCCGTAAATCTGCTTTCCCGGCTCGATCCGATCCCGCTGCAGTTAATACTGTCGAACGGCGAAACTTACGGCTATAAGGGAAGAATTCTCTTCACTGACCGGCAGGTGGATCCCCAAACTGGAACCATCCAGATCGTAGGCACCTTCCCGAATCCCCGTAACATTCTCCGGCCGGGGGACACATGCCGCGTCCGCGCGGTCACCGAGTTGATCAAAGGCGCGCTCCTTGTTCCCCAGCGCGCCGTGACGGAGCTGCAAGGAGGCTACGAGGTCGCGGTGGTGGGGCCGGACAACAAGATCAACGTCCGTAGCGTCGAGGTCGGAGAGCGAGTGGGAACGATGTGGGTCATCAATCAAGGGTTGAACCCCGGCCAGCGCGTCGTGGCCGAGGGAACTCAAAAGGTGAGGGACGGCATGGCGGTCACGCCGAAACCTTACACTCCGTCTTCCGAGGGGAATTGATCGATGTCGAAATTCTTCATCAACCGCCCTATCGTTGCCATGGTGATCGCGATCCTCACGGTTATCGTGGGTGCGATTACCATCATCCGGCTTCCCGTCGCCCAATTCCCGAACATCGTTCCGCCCGAAACCAGGATTATGGCGACGTTTGTCGGCGCTAATGCAGAAACCCTGGCGCAATCCGTAGCAACCCCTATCGAAGAGCAGATGAGCGGCGTTGACAACATGAACTACATGTACTCGATCAATGCGACCGCCAACGGCGCGATGACCATGATCGTAGATTTTGCTGTCGGCACCGACCCGAATACGGACCTTATTCTTAGCCAAATCCGCGAAACGCAGGCATCCCCCCTATTGCCGGCGGCGGTGGCGCAGTATGGCGTCACAGTGCAAAAGGCGACAACGGCCCCTCTGATGCTCGTAGCCCTCTATTCCCCTCATGGGACACACGACGCGCGATTTCTTGCGAACTATGCTTACATCAATCTCGGCGACCCGATCACACGCCTGCCGGGTGTCGCGAACATTCAGATTTTCGGCTCGGGCCAATATGCCATGCGGATCTGGCTCAAGCCAGCCGCGCTGGCCAGGCTGGGGATAACCGTCTCGGACGTTATCAACGCGGTGGAGTCGCAAAACACGGTCAACCCGGCCGGGCAGGTCGGCAGTGAGCCGGCGCCGCAGGGCCAGGAGTTCACCTATTCCGTGCAAGCGCAAGGGCGCCTGGTGACGCCCCAGCAATTTGGCGACATCGTCGTCCGGGAAGAGCCCAATGGCGGCATCGTTCGCGTTAAAGATGTGGCGCAGGTCGAGTTAGGCTCGCAGTATTACACCATCAGGAGTCGACTGAACGGTGAACCTACCGCAGCCATTGCCGTTTACCAGATGCCAGGCTCCAATGCCGTCAACACCGCTAATGCCGTCAGGAACCTGATGGCCCAGATGAAGAATCACTTTCCCCAGGATATGGCTTATGCCATATCGGTTGACCAGACCCGAGCAGTGACCGAAGGGCTCAAGGAAATCTTGATTACCCTGGGCATTGCCCTGGTCCTGGTCATTCTGGTGGTCTATATTTTCCTGCAAGGCTGGCGGGCCACGCTAATCCCGATGCTTGCCGTACCCGTTGCCTTGGTCGGCACTTTTGCCGTCTTCCCCTTATTTGGTTTCTCGATAAACACACTTTCAATGTTTGGCATGGTGCTGGCCATCGGCCTTGTAGTGGATGACGCGATTGTGGTCGTCGAGGTAATTGAACGCCATATCGAAGAGGGGCTCGCTCCCAAGGCTGCCGCCTTGAAAGGCATGGAAGAGATTTCGGGCCCTGTGATCGGCATCGCACTCGTTCTTTCCTCGGTCTTTGTGCCCACGGCATTCATTCCGGGCATAACCGGCCGGCTTTACCAGCAGTTTGCGGTAACGATCGCGATTTCCGTCATCATTTCCGCTTTCAACGCGCTCAGCCTCAGCCCTGCGCTGGCTGCCCTACTGCTACGGCCGGGGAAGTTACGAGGAGGGCCGCTGAAGTGGTTCTTCAGCTGGTTCAACCGCGTTTTCCGGAGCGCGACGAACGGTTATGTTCGTGCGTGTGGGGGCTTGATTCACAAGGGCGCGGTAGCAATGACAATCCTCGTGTTGTTTGGGGTGGCAGCCGTTTACTTCGGAAAGAAGCTGCCGACCGGCTTCTTGCCCGATGAGGACCAGGGCTATCTCTTTATCAATCTTCAGCTTCCCACCTCGGCTTCACTCCAGAGGACCGACGCAGCGGCGAGAGGAATCGAAGGCATCCTGGCGAAGACGCCGGGGGTTCGGTACACCACCAGCGTGATTGGCTTCAGCTTGCTCAGTTTGGTTCAAACCAGTTACAGCGCCTTCTTCTTTATCATGGAGAAACCCTGGAGCAGCCGGGAGCAGAGAGACGAGCAGTACCAGGTCATCAAGGAGCATCTGAATCGGGAACTGAGCCGGCTTCCGCAGGGAACCGCCTTCAGCTTCTCCCCGCCGGCTATTCCCGGCGTGGGCACGTCGGGGGGATTCACGTTCGTCCTTGAAGACCGGGGCGGGCATGACATTCCATGGCTCGCGGCCAATGTCAATAAATTCCTTGCCGCGGTCCGTAAGCGGCCGGAAATAGCGGGCGTAACCACTTCGTTTTTGCCGAGTGTGCCGCAGAAGTTCATCGCGGTGGACCGCGACAAGGCGCTGAAGCTCGGCGTGCCCATTGCGCAAATTTATCAGACGGTGCAGACATTCATGGGCGGATATTTCGTCAACTATTTCAATCGCTTTGGAAGGCAGTGGCAGGTTTATGTTGAAGGCGCAGGCCCTTATCGCACGACAACCAGGGATTTGAGCCAATACTACGTCCGAAACAACAGTGGGACCATGGTTCCTCTATCCGCCCTGGCCCACTTCGAGCCGCGCATGGGCCCTGAATTCATCATGCACTACAACGAGTATCCGGCGGCTCAGATCAATGGCAGCGCCGCGCCAGGGTACAGTTCCGGGCAAGCTACGGCAGCTCTTGAACAGGTCTTTGATCAGACGATGCCGCAAGGCATGGGCTACGACTACATGGGCATGTCGTTTCAGGAGAAACAGGCGGCCAAGGGCGTTTCGGCAACAACCATCTTCGGGCTGTCATTGCTATTTGTATTCCTGATTCTGGCGGCCCTCTATGAAAGCTGGTCACTGCCCTTCAGTGTGCTGTTGAGCACACCTGTGGCAGTTTTTGGGGCTTTTGGCGTACTACTCTTGCGCCGCGTCGTCGATCTGTCTTTGCTGCCGCCGTACATGGTCGAGCTCCAAAATGACGTGTACGCACAAATCGGGCTCGTAATGCTCATCGGTCTTGCCGCCAAGAACGCCATCCTGATTGTTGCCTTCGCCAAGGAGCAGTATGAAAAAGGCCGGCCTCTGGTGGAAGCGGCGCTCGAGGGCGCGCGTCTGCGTCTGCGGCCGATTCTCATGACTTCCTTTGCGTTTATTTTTGGTGTGGCTCCCTTGTGGGTAGCGTCGGGTGCAGGTGCTGTGTCCCGGCAGATTATGGGCACTACCGTCATCGGCGGAATGGTGGGGGCGAGCTTGATCGGGATCTTCTTTGTTCCTGCCATATTCTGTGTAGTTGAGAAGCTTTCGGGGGCAGCGCGGCACGAGGCGGCTCGCCAACTGGCGCCCGGGGAAGTACCGGGTGAAGGCAAATAAATGAAGAAGATCTTGCTCTTTGCGTTGATTGTTATTCTCCCGGGTTGTATGGTCGGGCCGAAGTACCGGCGGCCGCCCGTCAGCGTTCCCAAGTCCTTTCGCGGCCAGTTCCCACCAACGGTTCCGGCAGCCAAGG
>JAKAWN010000599.1 GCA_021827245.1 Acidobacteriota bacterium
GCTACACAAGGACTGGCGTTCACAAAGTGCCATTGAGCTAGGGCACATAGTGACGGAATAAATACGCAACCCCTTACAAACAAAACACTTCACTTAGCCGACCGCGGAAGTTGGGTTAACGCAAATGCAGGCGGAGGGTCTCTAGAGGCCGGCTGCTCTGGTGAACCGCTGCACCTTGGGGGTAGGATTGCTGCAGGACCACGCATTTTTCCCCACAGGCGCCGGGGGTCAGGAAGTGTGAGCCTGCCATAACCGCTTCCCGCGTCAAGGGAATTTTCCTTGGGCAGAGCAGAGGCCCATACTTGGCCGTGGAGATTTCACAGTCGCATTTGGGAAATTCTTCACCTTCCTGGCGGCCAAACTGCGCCGGGGTTCGGCAACAAGCACAAAATTCCTATTCAATCCCAGTAAAGCCTTTGGAACCATGCGCCTTTGCCCCCGTTGCTTTCTGAAGACCGAAAACGTGTACTCAAAGGTGCGAGGTCGCGAAAGAGAGTTATTGAACATCGGCTGCTTTTACTAGTATATTATTTACCGACTGTTCATACTCAGCTCTTGCTCATGGGAGCCCGGCTCGGCCCGCGGTGCAGTCGGCGCCAAACCGCGATCTCGCTCCGAGGTCCCCGGGCCGGGAAAGATCGGCATGAAGGCCTGGACTGATCTGATCTTGTCGTTCGCTTGTGGCCTTGCTGCGGGAATTGTTTTCGCATTCTTTCACTTCAGGTCCAGGCTGAAATTCTACAAGGAGTTTATCGAGCATCGATTGGCTGCAATCAATCGGCTCCATCCTCCCGGAAGCCCGCACTGGAGGCTCCCAGACCTGTCATTTTTGAAATCCGTGGCAATCCGGTGCTCCAAGCGGCGTGAAGGAGCAAAAAGCACGCAGAACAAATAGCGGGTGGGTTGCCCGCTCTTGATTTCGGTGCATCTCCTGTCATATCCCGTGTCATGAAGTGGCCCGGTTTATCAGCACCCTGCAGGTTTTTTCCGTACCCGTCAACGACCCCGCTTCGCAATTCGAGAATTTTAGGTTAAAATTGACTTTTAAGTATGGATTCAGCGGAACATTTCGGGGACGGGGAGCCCGCTGTCATTCTGTTTGCCCATGACAGCGCAGTTGAAGAGGCCAACGAAGGTGTTCGCGCGCTGGCCCGCCGGATTCAGCGGGCGGGTTATTGTGCGTATGTTCGGGCGTCATTTCTCGGTCCCGGCAAGCCGAAGCTGGGGTCTGCCATCGCAGAAGCCGTCGAGTCCGACTTCAGGCAGATTGTAGTGATTCCTTACTTCTTGACTCTAGGAATCTATCTGCGCCGCGACCTGCCCGCGCTTGTGGCGGCTGAAAAACAGAAGTATCCAAACCTGGAGATTCAGGTAGGGCGCTCGCTGGAAGACCATCTTGAAATGGCTGCGCTGGTCCTCAGCAGGATTCGCGAAGTTACGAGAGAGGCCGAGGCAAGCCAGTGAGTCATTTTCGCCACGAAGCTTTTCTTTGCAGCGTCCGGTACACAAACGAGCGGACGAAGCATTTCCAGTTTCAGATCTCGAACAGCCACCGCTTTGACTTCCGTCCTGGCCAGTTCATTTCGCTCGACATCGAGCTGGATGGCAGAAAAGTCCGCCGTCCTTACTCAATCGCATCCGCGCCGCGCGAGGATAACGGGTTCGACCTCTGCCTGAACATGCTTCCCGAAGGGCGTGTTTCTTCCTGGCTGTTTCATCTGAAGCCGGGAGACAGGATCGGTTTTTCGGGGCCGTACGGTTTTTTTGCTCTGCGTGAGCCGCCGGATCCCGTATCGGTTTTCATCGCCACCGGAACCGGCATTGCTCCCATCCGCGCCATGCTGCAGCAGCTTTACAGCGCCCCCCATGGTTCCGAGGTTTGGCTCATCTTCGGCGTTCGCAAAGAGGGTGACATCCTTTATCGAGCGGAGTTTGAACGGATGGCCGCTGAGCATCCGAACTTTCACTTCATCCCCACGCTCAGCCGGCCTGATCCTGGCTGGAAGGGCCACACGGGGTATGTCCAGAGGCACGTCGTGCGCTACCTGGCGGACAAAAAGGGACTGCACGCTTACATCTGCGGCCTGCGCAAGATGATTGAAGACGTCAAGCAGGAATTCCGCGCCATGGGCTATGATCGCAAAGCCCTCAGCTACGAAAAGTACGATTGACTTTGTTTTGTGGCGGCGGTGTCCTTTCCACCGGCATGTTGCTTGTTTATACGTTGCAGGTGCCTGTTCCGGAGCGAGCAGCTTCGTCTCCGGCTGCTTGTTCAGTCGCGATCGTGCCCTCGCGATACGGGAGACGATTGATAATGGCTTCAACGGGTCAAAAATCCGGTTCAGAACAGTCCCTGCTTTCGACTAAGGCGAAGGAAATCTGGTCTGATCTCGTCGAGGGTAACAAGCGGTTCCAGGCCGGCAAGCCGCGACTCCGCGAATTTATCCGCAGGCGGAAGGCGCTGGCTGGCGGGCAGCAACCGCAGGTCATCGTATTGGGATGTTCAGACAGCCGCGTATGTCCAAGCCTGGTCTTCGACAAAAACCTGGGTGACCTTTTTGTGATTCGGACGGCGGGCAATGTGGCTGACGCCGTGGCGCTGGGCAGCATCGAGTACGCTGCGGAAAACCTTGATGCTCCGGTACTCTTGATCCTGGGCCACGAGGAGTGTGGCGCGGTGGCTGCGGCAGCGTCCGGCGAGAAAGCACCCACCTCGAATCTGGAATCCATCGTGGCCAGAATTCGCCCGGTGCTGAAAAAGGCAAGAGGTCACGCCGAAGGTCCCGACCTGCTCCGGCTGGCCGAGCAGGCCAATGTTCACCGAATCGCTGCCGACCTCTTGCGGCGCAGTCCGCTGCTTAGGCGGAAAGTAGCGGCCGGGAAGCTCACTCTGATCAAGGCCATCTACCAGCTTCGCTCGGGCCGAGTCACCCGCTTACCGGAATGAACCGGCCCGCAGCTTTCAGCAGCCGTGGATGGGCCAATTTCCGATTCAGTTCCCGCTGTCTGCGGCCTGCATTGCTGTCTTTTTCCGCGTCACGAGGAGCGCAATGATTCCTCCCGCTATCATCAGGATGGAGAAAAGCTGGGGCTCGGTAAGTCCCCACAGCACGCGAGGATTGATTCGCCAGAATTCCACAAGGAAGCGCGCGGCTCCGGAAAGAACCAGGAAAACATAGAATGGTTTGCCTTCCCCCCAGTTGCGCGTGCGCATCGCCCAGAGAAGGAACAGAGCGATGGCAACATAGAGCACCGCTTCGAAAATCGGCGTAGGCTGCACCCGCACGCCGGGATAAAAGCCGGAAACCAGTTGGTCATGCGCGTTGAGCTTGAGAACGGTTTGCGAATTCCAGCCGATGATTGCGTTGGGAAATGACATGCCCCAGGGCATCTTGGTTGGCAGGCCCCAGTCGCCGTCGCCCGAAAGAAGGCATCCCATCCGCCCCAACGCCTGTCCGATCAGGACCGCCGGCGCAGTCATGTCCGCTGTGGTGAGAAAACGGATTTTGTAGCTGCGGGAGACAAGGTAAACCGCCAGCAGT
>JAKAWN010000600.1 GCA_021827245.1 Acidobacteriota bacterium
GCCCTCGCTTTTACTACCCGGGGTTCAAGGTGGTCACGCCTTTCGCTCATGCGCTGTTCGGTTATGACGAGACCGAAGTGACGTTGAAGGGCACGAATTTCAGGGCTACAAGCGGTTCCTACGCCATGGCTTTCGGCGGCGGAATTGACGCCAGCGTCAGCAAGGGTCTGGCCATCCGACTCTTCCAGTTTGATTACTACCGACCGCAGTCCTTTGGAACCGGCCAGAATGATTGGCGCCTCTCGGCCGGTTTCGTCTTCCGCTTTGGCGGTCGCAGACGTTAGACTGCCTTTCGCCAAACTCCGCTGAACTCCTCTGGATTCCAAGCGAGTAGCGCCGCAGAGTCTCGCATCCCGGAGACTCTGCGGCTTTTCGTCAGATCCAGCTTCGTTTGCCCGACGGCACCAGCCAGCAGCCACGGACAGCGCCGCCACAAAATGCTGCAAATCTGATTTGCAAACCTCGACAAGTCGTGGAGAATTGGAGGGAGGTCCATCATGGCAGCAACAATTCGAGTTGACCGTAGCGCCCCTGGCCGCTTTCGCGTCACAGTGGTCGAGGCTGGCAGCCAATCCAAGCACAATGTTTCCCTGAAAACCGGCTATTACGAAAAACTCACCCGGAAACAAGTTCCGGAAGAAGAGCTGATTGAGCGATCGTTCCAATTCCTGCTCGAACGCGAACCCAAGGAATCTATTCTGCGGGAGTTCGATTTATCGGTCATCGGCCACTACTATCCCGGCTACGAAAGCGAAATCCAGAAGCGCCTGTCACTGTAGCGGTGGTGTCCTCACCGCCGGCCTTTAGTTGAAGAAAGACCGGCACTCGCCGAGCCCCGCTACAGCCGCCTACCGTTGCCTTGGGCGCGAAAGGGCACGGATTCATCCGTGCCTCAACAGATCGTCCTCGATCACTTCCAGCCCCCGCCCGCTTGCGGGAGAGGGGGGACCACTCAGTGGTGGGTGAGGGCTCGTCGCCGCCGGGCGCCGCTACAACGTTTGTTGCCACTCTATTTTGGAATCATCCAGGCTGTCGCTATACCGTATTTCTCAGGGACTGGCATAGCCGAGGCTTTTCAACATTTCGACATCCTGCTTTGTAAGGTGGCCTTGCGGCTCGAGCCCACGATTGGTCTTGTCGAACCAGGAATCCAGATCTTCCTTATAGGAACTCAGATTCGCGACACTGACACTATTCGTAGGCACCTGCTGTGCTTTTGAAAAGACGTCACTCAGGTGATAGATCTTCAGTGCGTCCTGGCTTCCGGTTGAGACCACTTTGAGATTCCCCTCGACGAATCCCATCATCGAGGGCGTTCGCTTTACCTCAGCCCACGTCCAAAAAAATGTCATCCACTTGGGAGGCAGAAGCGTCGGTTCCGCGTAGACAACGAAGAAGGTAGGCCGAGCCGGAGCCTCTTTCCCGCCGCTTTGAATCATCGGTTCCAGGCTGTATCCGGATTGGCCCGGAACTCTGAAATGCAAGCCCAGGTAGCTCAGAATCGTCGGCATGATATCGACGGTGGAAACGTCGGCCGTGATTCTTTCTCCCTGGGGAATCTCTTTGGGGTAGGAAATGACCATCGGGACATGCATGGCCTCCTGATTAATATGGTACCCGTGTCCCCAGATGCCGCCCTCACCCAGATTCTCGCCGTGATCGGCTACCACGACGATCAAAGTATTGTTCCGAACACCTAACTCGTCCAGGAGCTTGAGGGTCTTCGCAAGGTCGTTATCATCAAAAGCAATTCCGCTGTCGTAGGCACGAATCTTCGCCGCTCGATTGGGGTCGACGGACGTAGCGATGGGGAAGATCGTCGCGTTCTTCATGTGTGGAAGATGGGCAAACCCGGAATGGAGCGTATACGGCTCATGGGCGTCAAAGTAATGAACCCAGAGGAAAAAATGCGAATGGCCATGCTTTTCCAGCCATTTGCGGCTGGCGTCGCCCGTCTGGTTCCCGCGGCGCCCGGCATTAACAACCTTGTAATGGTAGGTGAAGTTCTGGTTATAAACTTCAAAACCTCGTCCCAGCCCGGTGATGCCTTTCTTGAGCGTCCAGGCGCTGATGAAAGCTCCTGTCTTGTAGCCCAGGTGGCGAAGGATCTGCGCCAGCAGAATGGGCCGGGGATGAGTCGTCATGTGCATGCCGTTAATGGTGGCGCCGTGCTGCTGAGGATAGAGCGCGGTCATCATGGTGATATGAGAGGGTCCGGTGAGAGGTTCAACGGTATAGGCGTTCTCAAACAAAACCCCATGAGCAGCCAAACGATCGATGGTCGGCGAAGTCTCGCGGATATATCCGTAGCAGGACAAGTGATCGGCCCGAGTGGTATCAAAGGTCACCAGCAGCACATTCGGCGCATCTTTCAAGTCGAAATGCGACTTCTTGATCTTGATCGAAGGTCCGGCAAGCAAGATCAGAGGCATCAGAAGTGCCCCGAGCAAGGCGCCCAGCAATCGGCGCATAGTAACACCTCCAGTTATAAGTTCGGTATAAAAAGGCCCCACAATTCGCAACCGAGACAGCAATGAAGGCTCAGCCCGGAAGTGGTCCTGCCAGCCTTCGAGCCCAATCGGGCAATAATTCGATATCCTCGGTCATGACGTCCCGATCCACACTTCCATCCCTCATCTGGATAATCCGATCTGCCCGGAGCGCCACCTCAGGGTTATGGGTCACCATCACAATCGTCAGGCCAAGGTCACCCTTCAGCCGAAGGATCAGATCCAGGACGGCGTCGGCATTCCGGGAATCCAGATTCCCGGTCGGCTCGTCCGCCAGCAGGATGTCCGGATCGTTGACCAGGGCCCGCGCAATGGCAACCCGCTGTTGCTCGCCCGCCGACAGTTCATTCACCCTTCGAAGGCGTTTCTTCTCGAGTCCTACCGCGGACAGCAGTTCGTCCACCGATCGGGGAGCGTGCCGCTGCTTCCATCCGAGCAGGCGTGGAGCGTCAATGTTGTCCCGGGCAGAGAGAAATCCGAGCAGGTTGAATCGCTGAAAAACGAAACCGATCCGGGTGTTGCGCATGCGCGCGCGAGCCTTGTCCGGCAGGGAAGAAATGGACACGCCGTCGATCAGCACTTCCCCGCCCGTCGGCTCCGCCAAACCCGCAATCAGGTAAAGCAGCGTCGACTTCCCCGAGCCGGAGGGCCCCATGATCGCCGTAAACTGGCCCGACGGAATTTTCACGTCCACCCCATTGACAGCGGGCGGAGATCCGGATGTGCCGTCATAAATCTTAGTCAGGGCGCGAGCCTCGATCATGGTTCGCACGACATCCTTGGCCTGGTCAGTCCTGTTATTCATAAGCAAGCGCGGCAATCGGCTCGCTCGCGCTGGCCCGATAGGCCGGATAGGCCCCACCAAGGACAGCACTGACAAGCGCAATAATAGCCACCCGCACGATAGATCCCACGGGCAGGAGAAAGTGAAGCGCCGGGTAAATCGACAAAACAATGGCCTTGGTCAAAAGATAGAGAAGCAGGGAAAGCCATCCTCCAAACAGGCAGAGCAGGCAA
>JAKAWN010000074.1 GCA_021827245.1 Acidobacteriota bacterium
CATTCCTCTTTGATGATCTGCTCTTCGTTCGGAGATTCGCCGTCCGGGTTCAGGACCGTCCAGGGTGATTGCACTCGGAAGGCAGCTTGAAAATACGTTTCCGGGCTGGAGGAATTGCGTAGCATGAAAATGCCAGTCCACGGTCTGACCGTCACGCCCGTTGTCAATTTGCCGCAAGAGAGCGTTATGGTCTTGGTTGTGAGCGGATCGTCCATCATCTCCTGTACTGGCGGCAAAGCTTTGACGCCAATTCCGGCCGCGGCTCCGGCCGCCACGACCACTTTATAGTCGTGGTAAAAACGGTTTTGTCTCTTTTCGAGGAGATTCCGCATGGCGTGGCAGGACGAAACGCTGGGCAGAAACCAAAAGGTGTGCGAAAGCACGTTCAGGAGCCGCGCGTCCGAGAATGGCATCGGCGGCTTATGCGCACCGAGCTTTAGGTTGTCAACGCTGGTGGGCATGAATGCGCCGCGAATCAGGTCGAGCCACTTCTGAACCTCATCTTCGTACTTGAATTTTGCATTGACGCCGAGGCCCTCGGCAGAGAAAAAGACATTCAGGTCGAACTCGTTGAACTGGCCTTGCATGGCGATTTCCCGGATAGCATCCGGCAGTTGGTAGGTCAGCAGCACCATCCGAGGCAACACCGCGTAAGGGTTGTCGGCGCCTGTCCAGTCTCTTTTCGCGCGCTGTTCGTCGGAATAGGTCCAATTGAAAATTTGCTCCTCGATGAACTCGCCGGATGCGATGGCTCGGAAGGGAGTGCCAGACAAGTAGAGGTAGCCGTCCGTGGTGATCGGCATGATGTCTTCATCAAAGATTTCGATGCCTTCTCCCTCGCCGAACTCCACCTCCTTCTTGTCCTCGGCCTCAAAGAGTTCCTTTGCGGTCTCGCGCCATGCGCCGTAGTGATACTCGTCCAAGATTACGCAATCCCAGTTTGTTGTATGTACCCATTCGTTCTTCGTTTTGATGCCGCCAGTGCTGGGATTCCGGCCCAGGTAGTCTTGGAAGGATCCGAAACAAACGAATGGCTTCTTTTTGTTAGCCTCCTCATAGGACAAACCGCCCGGGGAAATGAATTGCCAGCCCTTGAAATCCACGTGGCATTTCAGGTCCTCTTCCCAGGCGCTTTGCACCGCCGGTTTGAAGGTTAGGACCAGAACTTTCCGCCAGCCCATCGTTTTCGCCAACTGGTAGGCGGCGAAGGTCTTTCCAAATCGCATTTTCGCATTCCACAGGAAGTGCGGGGGTTTGTTATGGTTGCCTTTTTCCTTACGCCAACTGGCAAAGTACGCGACCGTCTTTTCGACCGCTGCTTCCTGCTCTGGCCGCATCTTGAAGTCTAGCGATCGGTTCTCCTCGTTCAGTTGGCCGGTCCGCACGGCTATGATAGCGGCCCTCACCTGGGTGACATCGCACTTGAACCACTCCCCGTCCGGGTTCTTAATCCCGTTAATCCGCAACATTCGGTGGACGTCATGGTCTGTAAATACCGTCCCATCGTTGCGCATTGCCGGTTCTTCAAGAAGAATCCGGTACGGCGGCTTCCCCGGTTTTAAAGTTGGGTACTGCTGCGCCACGCGAGCTTGCGCGTCCACCGTGGTGTAACCCACCTTCAGCAATCCGGCATATTGAGGATTTGTGTCCTCGTAGGCGTAGATCGTGGGCCGCGATTCCGGGCGTGGAGGAAAGAAGTCGTTACTCATCGGTGCCATCCAACGGGCGGACAACCTTTTCGATGAACGCGATCTCACTAGCGGAGATGCCATATTTCGCGTAGAGATCCTCGTCCGTCCACCGCTTCGCCCACTTCTGGGTTGGCACGAAGGAGTAGACCTTGCGAGTCGTGTCTTGGGATGGCTTATGCAGAAGAATTAGGAGGCGAGTTAGCCGACAAGTGAGGTAGGACAACACGCTTTCAGCCTGATTCTTGGAGTCGAACGGGCCAATGCAGAGATAGGTCTCAGAAGAAATGGTCCCCGGCGCTCCGAGGAACGGCGTGCTTATGACCCTGTGGGGATAGGTGTCTCTGTTCCCGGTCCCGGGAGCAGCCCGTCCGGTGAACACCTTCCATTTATTGATAAGGTGTGTGCCAGTTGAAATCGAGCTTCTGGAGACGTATGCAGTACCGCCGTTCTGATAGACCAGGACATCACCGCCGTGCTTGGCAACCTTGCCCTTGAAGGTCGTCTCTAGCCCGAACGGCTTTCTGGAGCTGACCAGTCGGTTGAAACGTTTGCTTTCGGGGAGCGAAAGCGAGCCGGGTTTTCCGTTCTCAGCGGCGACGACCTTCTTGAGGATCGACAGGCCCTCATTGAAACGGATGAATACGTCAACGCCCTTTTCAAGAAGCGGACGGCTGGCGGTCGAGACAGGCCAGTCCTTGTAATGAGTGGTGACTTGGCAGGGTCCGGGGTTATCGCGTTCCCAGAGGAAGTAGCAAACGCCACCCTTGAGACCCACGCCCGGAAAGACATCCGACGCGCTGAGATAGTCGTCAATCGAGCGCAACCGGTCATCGGCGAGCATCGACTCTCGGAACTCATCTAAGCCCTTCCCTCCCGCAAACCAACGGGAGGGAATAATCATGGCCAGGAATCGCGGGTTCAGTTTCTTTGCCTGTTCAACGAACAGGTGGTAGATCGGACGGGCGCTCTCTCCAAAACCAGCATCGCTCAACTGGTAAGGGGGGTTGCCAATAATGACATCAAATTTCATGTCGAATATCTCCTCTGGCTCGTCGGTGTGAATGAAGGTGTAGGCGTGGCTTTCGAGTTCGCCGCCCCTTTCGTAGTTCTCCCTGCTGGCTCCGCAGTTCACACAACGGCCATCCTCCCATGCATGCTCCACGCGCCCGAATCGGATATTGCCTTGCGGGTTGTCAAAAGCTTCGCACACGGAGTACTCTCCGTTGGCAGTCTTGGAGCAGTACACGGACCGGCGCGACAGCAGGGCAGTCAATTCCGTGATGCCGAGTCCGTAGATCTGATTTTTGAAGATGTGATCCATCCGCCTCTGACGCTCGGGAATTTGCTTTTCCAATCCCTTGTCGAGACGCTTGGCGATTTCCCGCAGAAACACGCCCGATTTGCAACCTGGATCGAGAAACGTGGCCCCCTTGTCGCTCCAGAGTTCCGCAGGGAGCAGGTCAAGAATCTGGTTGGCCAGTTGCGGCGGCGTGAAGACCTCATCGCTGCTTAGGTTGGCGATACAGGTGAGAACGTCCGGGTTGTAGCTACTGTTGAGCATGTGCGATCTCCATGAAATGGACGGGGGGATATTCCTTTTCCGGCGTAGGGATAAACACGTCCTCGCCAAGATCAGAGAAAAGCGGCATTTGCTCGCTTTTTTCCTTTTCCAAACCGGGAAACAGCAGCGTTTGTCTGATTTCCTCATGCCGAAGCAATTCGCTAAACGTGAAGTCCCTCCGCTTGAGCATGCTCCCGTTGACCGGCGACCATTCGGAAAAGACGATATGTCCGGGCTTCTCGCCGACGGTCTTCAGCGTCAAGGCGTCGCCCCAGATGATGTTCCGGTCAAGGATGAACCGCACCGCCTCCCGGCACTGGTTCCTGGCGCGGCTTTTGAACAACCGGGAATAAAATTCACAGTCGAAGATGTTATAGAGCCGATCCCGGCACTGCCGAACATTGTCCTCCAGGATGTCAATGCCATAGATTGAGGACACGGCCAGGACCGCATAGCGCTCAAAGTCGAGTTGCGACCTGCCGTACCGCTTCTCCACGACCGCGAGTTTCCGTTCCAAAACTGCGGTCAGGAAGTTCCCGTTTCCGCAGGCCGGTTCCAGGAAACGAGATTCAATCCGTTCCGTTTCCTGCCTGACAAGATCGAGCATTGCGTTGACCTCGCGCTTCGCGGTCAACACCTCTCCGTGGTCAGAAACTCTCTTTCTAGAAATGACCTGCTTTTCCATCGGGTCAGGATGACTCTCTTTTCGCGGGTGGCGCATAGATCGCGCGGTTTGCGATCTGTGCGGACACCGATAATCGCCAAACAAATCTGACGCCTGTATACACCCCGCGCACGGTAAATGCAAGCGGAGGAAATTATGAATTGTGAAGTATGTAAGGATGAAAATATAAGTTCTGGGTTATGAGTTATGGGTGTTGAGTGGATGAAGGTGTAGCCGCTTTTGGCCCCGCTGAAGCGGGGCCCCCTAAGTAGAATGTCCGTGCTCTTCGCGCACTGGCTGTAGCGGCGGTCGCCGCCTGCCCCGAGGCACGAAGGGACCGCCGGTCGTTCCTCAAGCAAAATCCGGCGCTCATAGAGCGCCGCTACAAGGCCCGGCGGTGAGGACACCGCCGCTACAGAAAGCCCCTCATCGTTCGAAGCCGGCCGGGAGCCAGGAGGTCTTCCCTTCCGCACCGCCCGTCTTGTGATGGGAACCCCCCGGAGGGCTGACAGGATTTAGCCCTCAGTGCCAGCCGTGGATTTCGAGGGGTGACAAAATCTTATTAGCCCTCGCCCTCCGGCAGCCGGTGCCCCGCAGCGCCGGGCTATAATTCTTCCAGACCGGAACTCCGCGACACCCGGCTGACATTATCTCTGCGGAGCCGGAAATTCGCGGCGGCACGGTCCGTGCCCTGACCGCCCGCAGAATGAGAAGGAAATTGTGAAACTCAAGGCTCTAGCCCTGCCGGCGCTTCTTGTTCTTGCCCTTGCCGTCCCGAACCGCAGCCCCCGGCCTTCCTCAAGATTGGAGATCCTCACCCAGTCCTCCTCTGCGTGGGACGGCTCAGCTTACAGGCATTATCCTGCCGGCCAACCCCAGATCACCGTGGCCAGGATCACCATCGCTCCGCATTCGGCTTTGAAGTGGCATTCCCATCCTATGGCCAATGCCGCTTATGTCCTTTCCGGCAGCCTCACCATTGAGCAACCGGACGGGCCCCGAAAGCGCTTTGCCGCCGGCGAGGCACTGCCCGAAATGGCCGGCGTCGTTCATCGGGGCGTCACCGGCGATGAGCCGGCCGTCCTGATCGTCTTCTATGCGGGAGCTCGTGGACTGCCGCTCTCGGACCCCGCTCCTGCCACCGCAGAACATCCGGCCCGGCGCACCGAAGAACCGTAGCCCAAAGCCCAGGCCACGGGACTACGACGCAAGAGTCTGGCGCTCGCAGGCCACACCTCATGGTTATTGCGAAGCCTGCACCACAGGTCGCGGAACAGCGGCGCGCCCCGCCAGCACCCCCACGCCGCCATCGCTATCTAGGCTTCACACATAGCCTACATAAAGCCCGATGGCCCCGAAATGGGACAAGTAGGATTCCCCCCTCAGCAAATCGTAATTCTCCTATCATATTGATATTACATAACTTATAAAACTTTCGGGCTGGCGGAAATTTGTCTCTTATGCGATTGTTGTTCCTCTCGCGCACAGTGAGTAAAATTTCCACTCCCATTCCACATTGGCTCATTTAGTGGAATCGGGCTGCTTCCTGATCACGCTCTCGTAGACCGCAACCACCTGTTTCGCCACGTGCTCGATCGACAGCCGTGCGATCTGTTCCCTTCCCCTCGTTCGACTCTGCTTCCGGCAGATTTCAACGATCTTCTCGGCCATCGCCTCCGCGTCACGCGGAACGATCAAACATCCTTCAGTTGATCCGATGACCTCTCGCACGTCGCCCACATCAACGGCAACCACGGGCAGGTTGACTGCCATGGCTTCCTTCACCGCGTTCGGCGACCCTTCAAATATGGAGGCCAGCACCAGCACATCAGCAGCGTTCATGTAAAGCGGCATGCGCTCGCGCGGAACACCGCGAACGCGGAGAATCTCAATGGTTGGATTTCTCAAGTGGGCCTCGGCCACTGCGGCCTCGATCAGGTCATAACGCTTGCGCTCTTCAGCGGGATCGTACGGGAATAGAACATACCTCTTTTCCGGGTCAAGTCCCAACGCATTGCGAACTTCGTTCCGGTCGAGTGGGCGGAAGGCATTCAGGTCTACGCCGTTAGGAATCACTTGGGCAGAAGCAAGCCTGAGCTTCGACTTCATCTCCGCGCTCTTCACGATGCAAGCAGAAACTATCCTCGCCAGCAGAAAGCTCGAAACCTGCAGGAATCTTCCGTAAGCAGTAATCGTGCCGTCTCGGCGCGGCCGCCCCAGCACGTCGTCGCCCATGAATGAAACCACCACCGGAATGCCCAACTGCGAGCGCGCTACCCAGCCCGAAAGTCCAAAGTGAGCATGGATCAGCTCATAGCGCTTCCGCCGCAGTAAGTCTCGCATCCGGCAAACGCCCCGCAGGTAATTCCATCGCGAGGCACGGCCATCAATGAACAGCGTGTCAAACTCCACTCCGAGCGGCCGCAGCGATCCCATCTGCGCCTGGACAAAGCTGCCATATCCCGGGTCAGCTTCCGTCGGCCAGAGGTTAGTAACAACGAGAACTCGATGGACCTTCATGTCGTATCATTCACCTGTTGGGCGCTGCCACAGCAGCGTCAATTGGGAGAGCGACAACGTACCAAAGCCCATCAGGGCAAACAGATAGGTCATGCCGCCCGCTCCGCAGGTGATGCACAGGTAAAGAAAGTTGGCGGGCCCCGTCACTGGCAGCGCCATCCACGACCGCAGCCCCCAGACGGCCAGCGCCGCGAGACCGCTTGCACAACCGACTTTGAATGCGAAGATGCCGAGCGGCCAGTCAATGACATCTCGCACATTGCCAAGATCCCGGACGTAAGTGAGGCCACAGGCAAAGACAATTGCCGTAAGCATGCCCAGAGGAATCCCTTTGGCGCCTGCATGAAGAATGCCCACGTAGAAGAGGTCAAAGCCGATATTCAGACCGTACTGGAAAACAGCCAGACGAAAAAAAGACGATGCTTCGTTGCGGGCAAACAGGTAGAAATTCATCAGGCGCACCGCCGCAAAGGGTAGAAGGCTCAGGCAGTAGTAGAAAAAGACCAGCGCCATCAGCGAAACGGCTTCGGGTGTAAAACGGCCTCGCTCGAAAACGAGCTGGATGATGTTCCGATCAAGCATGAGGCAGAACACCATGAAAGGGGCCACGAGCGCCAGGCTGATTTCCAGCGTGTCCCGCAACCCGCTGCGAACCTCGGCCGCCGCTTTCCGCGCCACGGCCCTTGAAAGCCTTGGCAGGGCAGCGGTCCCGGCACTGCCGGCAAGAACCTCGGCAATAGTACTCATGATCTTGACGCCGTAAGCGAGCGCGGTGAGCGTTCCCGGTGGGAGGAACGAGGCGATGACTCTCTCCACGATCACCAAACCCTGCCAGGACAATGCGGTCGCCATCTGAGCCAGCCCAGCTCCGCGGAGATTGCGAAAGGCTTCTCCCGACCCTCGCAGGCTCAGAGAGTAGCGAACGGGAAACGAAATCAGAAGCTGGGTGCCCAGGACTGTAAATTGAAGCAGGTATCCGGCCATGTATCCAAAGATGATGCTGTAATAGTGAAAGCGCCGAAACCCGAACAGGATGCTGATGACAACCGTGACGTTGCGGAAAAAATTGGCCGACGCAGGGAGAGCGAAATGGTGCTGACTAAAAAGGTATGAGCGTATAATCTCTGCCACGCCAGCAGGAATGATGATGATAAACAGCCAGCGCGCAAGATGTGCGGCCAGCAAAGCTTGGCCCGCCGTAAATCCGGGAGCAATTCCTCGAATCAGCCAGGGAGCTGCCAGAGCCCCCAAAGCCGCCAGCCCGCCAAGACCCAGAAAAACAATGTTGGCCACGTAACTGATGCCTCGCCAGACTTCTTCCTCGGGATGCTGCGCCTCCAGCGAGGAGAAAAAAGGCACCAGCGTGAACTGGCCGGTAGCGGAGATCAGATTGGTAATGATGTAAGGAACTGTGAAGGCAACGTAAAAAGTGTCCGAAGCTTTCGAGAGCCCGAGATTGGCGGCAATGCTGATTTCGACAAGGATACCAGTCAGACTGCCGAGGAAGGAAAAGGCTCCCACTACGACCGAGCTGCGGAAGATTTGACGTTTGGCCGACATGAATGAAATGGTAATTAACCCGTATTATGCACGAATTGGCGAGAGCGTGAGCGAGAGGGCTCCAAGGGCCAAAGTCCCTCCTCTTCCCCACTCCTATTCCGCATGGAGAAATCCATGCTCTGACGCATCCTCAACGGTCTTGATCCGTTCAACGGCGAAGGGGGTTGAAACAACAAACAGAAGGACCATTAGAACTGGAGAAGTTCCGAAATTGAATTCAAAGAAGCCCTCAACCACAAATGCCAGCCAGGCGGCGATAGCGCCGTCAACCAGCCACAGGGACGGGCCGGACCGCCGGCGGATTTTCCAGATGTGCCATAGGAGTGCCGCCATCAGCCAGATCCACGCCCCCAGACACGGAAGACCGCGTTCCGCCGCGAATTGAATAAAGTTGTCGTGCAAGTGCGAGTGGTAACCCGCTATGGGGGCCTCGCCCTTGGGAAGGTAAAGATTATACACCTCGGGAATATTGTTGGGACCGACCCCAACCCAGGGATGGGCTTTAATCATGCGCAGACCGACGTGCCACATCTGAAAGCGGATCGCGAGCGCCGGGTCGCGCTCGGGATGGAGGGCCAGCCACAAGCGCTCATGAATCACTCGTGGGGCGAAAAGGTAGATCACAACGGCAAGGATCGGAAGGGCCAGAACCCATTTGGGCTTCCAGCGGCACAGCAGGTATACAATTGCAAAAAAGCATCCCAGCCAGACACCCCGAGTTAAGTTGAGTACAATCGAGAGGGCAATAACCGCCATAGCTGCCCACCAGACACGCCGGAACCGCATGGCAAACAGCAGGAAGGCCGCAAAAAAGGTAAACACCAGCATCTGCTGGCCGCCAAAGTTCATCCAGTCCCCCATCAAGCCAGTAATACGAGTTCCGATCATGTAAAAATAAATGTGATGTGGATGCTCTGCACGGACCATCCTGTATTGCTGGAAAAACTGGCCTGCCGCAATCAGCCCGACAACCGCTGCCTCAATGAAGATCCCCTGCCAGAGCCATCGCAGGTGTCTGCTGCTTGCAATAAGATTCACTGCCAGCAGGATAATCAGGAACAGGACAAGCTTTCGAACTGCGAACCAGCCGGTTGCAGTGTTCGTGGCCCAGAATACTGAGTTGACAGTAAAGAGGCAGAAAAGAGCCAGAGGCAGCTTGATGGGTGGGAAGACCATATTCGGGCGGTTCCGCAGGAGATGCACGGCGAAGAAAAGCCCGGCGAGGGCCAGGAAAGCCTGCGTGATAGCAATGGAACAGAGATAGGTCAGGACCGAAAGGCTAAAGAAGATCGACGCCCAGCGAGCGAGGCTCGTTTGGGGGAGTTCGTGGCGGACAGCTCCGACAAGATTGTCAAAGTTCTTCACTCAAGATTTCAGACTGTATTCAACTCCGGAGATAATTTCAAGAGGGAAACTTTTTGGGGCATAATAGACACAAGGAAGGAGCAGAAGAGGGCGAGGCCGAAAGGGCTGTTGTACGGCGAATTACCGACCGGTTAGAAGGTGGAAAGTAAGTGCTTGCTATGCCTGCCTTTCTTGACAGGGACCGCCTGCAAGATATAATTGTAGTTCTGTAGCAGTGAGGATGTAGTGTTTATCACCCTCCAGGAGTTGGAGCTTCACCGAATAACGGTATCGAAGACCTACATCCCTGGCGGCCTGGATTATCACGAGGCCAAGTTCCACCAGATGGGGCCATTGACGGTGAATGGCGTGGCGGAGTTGGCAGGGCAGGAAATCCGGATTCACGGGCACATTTCAGGATGCCTGGAAGCCGCCTGCGACCGATGCCTGGAGCAGGTTCAGATACCGGTGGAACTTGATTTCGATCTGCCGTACCGGAAGACGGAAGAGATCGGTCGGGAAGAAGAAATCGAGGTAAGTGAGGACGATTTGCAGGTAGGCTTCTTTTCGGGTGAGGGTGTGAATCTGTCCGATGTGGTAAGGGAACAGGTGATTCTTTCCGTCCCCATGAAGGTGATTTGCCGGCCGGAATGCTTGGGTCTGTGTCCTGTGTGCGGAGCAAATCGTAACATCGAACACTGCAGTTGTTCTCTGGAGCACGAAGATTCACCTTTCGCTATCCTGAAGAAAGGGTAAGTCAGGCAACGAGCGAATTCGACTTGTGTGGGTTGCCAGCCGCCCGGGGTGGTAATCCGCATGAAGTGAATTCAGACTTGCAATGGAACAAGCAAGGCAACTTGATTCGAAGGAAATTGTGAGATGGCAAACCCGAAACGACGACATTCGAGAGCACGGCGCAACCGGCGTCGCGCCCACGACCACCTGAAGCGGCGGTCGCTTTCCGAGTGCCCGAACTGTCATGAATCGAAATTACCACACCAGGCATGCCCTCGGTGCGGTTACTATAATGGGCGGGAAGCGATTCTGGTAGAAGAAGCAGCCTAATAAATTTATTTTAATCCAGGTATCGCCTGGCCTGACTGACAATGATCATTCCGCGGTGGCTCTCTTAGACCATGCGTGCGATTGCCGTTGATGCGATGGGATCGGACACAGCACCTCTGCCTGAAATCGAAGGGGCAATTCAGGCTGCACGGGCGCAACATGCCGACGTGATCCTTGTGGGTCCCCAGGACGTGCTTCATGGAGAACTGGCCCGGCGAGGCGCGCAAGGCCTCAAGATCGAAGTTATTCATGCTTCGGAAGCTGTGACAATGGAGGACGAGGGGGCGAAAGCGTTCCGCCGCAAGCGGGACTCTTCGATTCGCGTCGCAGCCCGGCTGGTCAGGGACGGGAAAGCAGACGGATTGATCAGCGCCGGGAATACAGGTGCTGTGATGACCACAGCGAAGATCCTGCTCGGCACGCTGGAAGGCGTTGACCGGCCTGCGCTGGCCCAGGTTTTCCCCTCTTCCCAAAACGGGAAGGCCTCCGTCCTGCTGGACGTCGGCGCCAATGTGGACTGCAAACCCCTGCACCTGGAACAGTTCGCGGTGATGGGTGAGATTTATTACCGGGTCATTTTTGGAGTTGAGAGGCCGCGGGTAGGGCTGCTCTCAAATGGTTCGGAACCGCATAAGGGCAATGAAGTAACACGAGAAGTTCTAGCGCACCTAAATGAGTTGAACCTGAATTTTGTCGGCAATGTCGAGGGCCGCGACCTCTTCAACGGACGCGTGGACGTAATCGTGGCTGACGGATTCATTGGTAACGTTGCATTGAAAATCAGCGAAGGGATTGTCGATACGGTTTCGAGCCTGCTGAAGGAGTCTCTGTCGAGCACATTTTCGTCGAAGATGGGCTACCTGCTTTCGCGAAAGGCGTTCGACCGGATGAAAAAGAGGCTGGATTACTCCGAATACGGCGGGGCGCCGCTGCTTGGCGTTAAGGGAGTTTGCATCATCTGCCATGGCGGTTCAAATGCCAACGCTATCAAGAACGCAATTCGCGTGGCGGCGGAATTTTCGGAAGGGCGCGTAAACGAGAAAATCGAGCGCGAACTCGCTCTCGCTTCGCTCAGCAAGAATTAAAGCACATTTCAGGAGTCATAATGGTTGCGACCGGTATCTTGGGCACGGGTTCAGCTCTGCCTGAGAAGGTGATTACTAATTTCGAGCTTGAAAGATTAGTCGATACGTCCGACAAATGGATCACGGAACGGACCGGTATCAAGGAAAGACGGCAGGCCGCTCCGAACGAGACCACGTCAACACTGTCCGTCCAGGCCGCACGAAAAGCCTTGGAAATGGCCGGAATTTCCCCCGAGCAGTTGGACCTTATCATCTGCTCAACCATCTCTCCCGATATGCCGCTGCCAGCCACCGCTTCCATCATCCAGCGTGAGCTGGGTGCAGGAAGCTGCTGTGCATTTGACCTGGCGGCAGCGTGCTCGGGTTTTCTTTTTGGCCTGACAGTAGTGGACCAGTTCGTCAAAACTGGAAAGTCACAGTATGCGCTGGTGATAGGCGCCGAGTTGCTTTCGCGGTATCTTGATTACCAGGATCGTGCTACCTGCGTGATTTTTGGCGACGGTGTTGCAGCCGGCGTGCTTGGCCGTGTGAACTCATCATCAGGAATTCTCGCGTCTGAGGTCCACACGAACGGAACATATGCCGACCACCTCTACATCCCCGCCGGAGGAACGGCCCGGCCGGCAAGTTGCGAGACAGTCCAGGCGCGCGAGCATTACATCAAGATGCGAGGAAACGAGCTGTTCAAGGTTGCGGTGCGAAGCCTGGAAGAGGTTTCCCGCCGGGTAATGGAGCAGGCTAATGTAAAGTCTGACCAGATCGACTTATTCATTCCGCATCAGGCCAACCAGCGCATCACGGAGGCTGTCCGGGAACGGTTGGGGCTGCCCACTGAAAAGGTCTACTCGAACATTAATCGCGTGGGCAACACCTCATCAGCTTCGATTCCCATCTGTTTGGATGAGTGTGTGCGGAGCGGCCGAATCAAGAAAGGTGATTTGGTGTTGATGTCCGCATTCGGGGCAGGGGTAACCTGGGGCTCGGTTCTAATGCGCTGGTAGTGGAAAGGCGGATGCTTCCGAATAGGCGCCGCACAAACCTTCAGCTCAATCCCAGTTCAACACATACTTGGAGATCGCCTGTTGTCTAGATTAGCGTTTGTTTTCCCGGGACAAGGTTCACAAGCGCCCGGGATGGGCCGTGAGTTGGCGGAGCATTTCGCCTCTGCCCGAAGCGTTTTTGAGGAGGCTGATTCGGCACTGGGATTTGCACTCTCAAAGCTGTGCTTTGAAGGCCCGGCCGAGGAATTGCAATTGACAGCCAACACCCAGCCTGCCATTCTTGCAGTTTCGGTTGCGGCGGCAAGAGTGCTGGAGGAGAAAGGGATCCGGCCGGATTACGTTGCCGGGCACAGCCTGGGTGAGTATTCAGCTTTGGTCGCCGCAGGCTCGCTTGGATTGGCCGATGCACTGCGCCTGGTCCGCAAGCGTGGCGAATATATGCAGGAAGCCGTCCCGGTGGGCAAAGGAGCAATGGCGGCCTTACTGGGGCTGGACGCCGGAGCAGTCGAGGAAATTTGCAGCAAGGCTGCAGGAAAGGAAGTGGTTTCTCCGGCCAATTTGAATTCCCCGGCGCAGATTGTGATCGCCGGGCACCGAAGCGCGGTCGAAAGAGCTGTGGAGCTCGCGAAGGCGCGCGGCACCAAGCGTGCCATCATGCTCAACGTCAGCGCGCCTTTCCATTGCAGTCTAATGAAGCCCGCTGCGGAGCGGCTGGCAGACGACCTTGACGAGGTAACGATTCGCGGCCCAGTGGTTCCGTTGGTCAACAATGCGGACGCGGCCATTGTCCGTTGCGCCGAGGCCGTGCGCGACGGACTGAAGCGACAGATGACGTCCCCGGTCAGATGGGCGGATTCCATGCGGGTTTTGCGCCGGGCAGACGTGGGACTCTTTATCGAGGCCGGCCCAGGCAAGGTGCTTTCCGGGCTGATGAGGCAAATCGACCGCGAAGCCAAAGCTTGGCCGGTGAACGATCTAGCCTCGCTGGAGGAAATGGCTGGGGCATTGCAGCCTCGGTGACACCCTAAGACCCGGCAGGTTGCGGTGATGGGACGACTCGGTTAATTCCTGTTTGGAGCGTGCTCATGAATTTAGACGGACGCATTGCCGTAGTTACGGGAGGCGCACAAGGAATCGGACGGGCGTGCGCGCTGGTCCTTGCGGAAGCCGGTGCGGACGTTGCCGTGGCCGACCTCAATATTGAAAAACTCGGGGCAGTGGCAAGAGAAATTGAGGCGATCGGACGGAAGGCGATGGTCCTGGATCTTGACGTCTCCAGCGCAGACTCAGTGAAGGCTGGAATCAGTAAAGTCTTGGAAACATGGAAAAAAATCGACATTCTGGTGAACAACGCCGGCGTGGTGCGGGATAATTTGTTGATGCGGATGAAGGCTGAAGATTGGGATGCCGTCTTGCGAATAAACCTGTACGGCGCCTACAATTGTATCAAGGAAGTGCTCCCGGGCATGGTCCGGCAGCGTTACGGCCGCATTGTGAACTTGGCTTCGGTGGTAGCCCAGGCAGGAAATGCTGGCCAGGCCAATTACATCGCGTCTAAAGCGGGCTTGATCGGGCTGACAAAAGCCGTGGCAACTGAAGTCGCACGAAGGAACATCACGGTAAATGCAGTCGCGCCGGGCTTTATTGCCACCCCCATGACGGAAAAACTTTCGGAAGATGTCCGCGAGAAAATGTTGGCCATCATCCCCGTTGGCAGAATGGGAACCGACCGTGACGTGGCTCACGCGATAAGATTTCTCGCCTCAGAGGAAGCGGGGTATATTACAGGCCATGTACTCAATGTCAACGGTGGTATGTACATGGCGTAACCGTGACCGGGGCTCAGTCGAGGAAGGAAAGTTGCTGGTTCAGTATCGGGGCAGAAGGTTCTTGCCGCCAAACGTTGCACCGCTGCTGTAGGATTGCGGAAAAGGGAGACCTTGACGCCTCCGCAGTCCGAAGTTAGAATAGCCAACCCCATGAAGGGTGAGGAGGATAGATAAATGGCTTCGCCTGAAGAAGAGGTTAAACAGATTATTGTTGAGCAGCTTGGAGTCGATGAAGCAGAGGTTACACCCACGGCGCATTTTGTTGACGACCTGGGGGCCGATTCGCTGGATATCGTGGAGTTGGTGATGGCATTCGAGGAGAAATTCGAAATCGAGATTCCCGACGAAGACGCTGAAAAGATCCAGACCGTCAAGGATGCCGTCGACTACATCCAGGCCCATATAAAGCCAGCGAAGAACTAACAGCATAGGCCCACAGGAGGACAGAGCTTGGCGCGAAGAGTGGTGGTGACAGGAGTTGGCCTGGTTAGCGCGCTGGGGGTGGGAACCGAGGAATCGTGGCAGAACCTGCTCGCCGGGAAGAGTGGGGCTGCGCCCATCACTCATTTCGGCACCACAGGATTCCCTGTCACTTTCGCCGCAGAAGTCAAAGGATTCGATCCGCTTCTTTTCATCGAAAGGAAAGATGTAAAGAAGATGGGGCTGTTCATTCAGTTCGCCATGGCCGCGGCGGAATTTGCCATGCAGCAGTCGGGACTGAAGATGGCCCCGGAATTTGCGGAGCGGACCGGAGTCTACATCGGTTCCGGGATCGGGGGATTCGATGTAATCGAGCGCGAGCACACGGCGCTCATGAACGGTGGTCCCCGAAGGATATCTCCTTTCTTCATTCCGGCCTCGATCGTCAACCTTGCTTCCGGATTCGTTTCCATCCGGTGGGGTGCAAAGGGCCCCAATTCCGCTACATGCACAGCTTGTTCGTCAAGTGCGCATGCTGTGGGAGATTCCTACCGGTTGATCCAGCATTGTGATGCGGAGGTCATGATTTGTGGCGGTGCCGAAGCTGCGATCACCCCGATGGGCGTGGGTGGATTTGCTTCCATGCGAGCCCTATCCACCCGTAACGACGACCCCCAGAAAGCGAGTCGGCCGTTTGACCGCGACCGGGACGGGTTTGTAATCGGGGAAGGAGCCGGCATCCTGATCCTTGAGGAATTGGGCTTTGCCGTAAAGCGCGGAGCCAGGATCATGGGCGAGATTGTCGGATACGGGATGTCCGGTGACGCTTATCATATCACCCAGCCGGCTGAGGATGCTGGAGGTGCTATCCGGGTGATGCAGAATGCTCTTGGGGACGCCAAAGTGCTACCCGAGCAGGTGGATTATATCAACGCCCATGGAACTTCCACTCCTTACAACGACAAGCTGGAAACCAAGGCCATCAAGCAGGTCTTTGGCGAAAGAGCCGGGAAATTGCCGATCAGTTCGACCAAGTCCATGACCGGCCATTTGCTGGGAGGAGCAGGAGGACTCGAAGCAGGCATCGCAACGCTTGTCCTGAGAGACCAGGTCATTCCTCCAACTATCAATTACGAAAACCCCGACCCTGAATGCGATCTGGACTATGTTCCAAATCAGGCTCGCCGGACGAAAATCAACTACGTCCTCTCGAACTCATTCGGGTTCGGCGGCACCAACGCGGCTTTGCTCTTCAAGCGGTATTCGGATTAGCGCAAACAGGCTCTTGCCGCGTTGAGTTTTTCTCCCGAAGGGAAATATCCCAAGTGAAAATCATTGTCTGTCTCAAGCAGGTTCCGTCCCGGGACGCCATCCTCAGGCTGAATGCCACCTCAACGTGGATCAACGAAACCGACATCAGCTTTGAAATGAACGAGCCTGATGCTTACGCTCTTGAAGAGGGGTTGCGACTGAAAGAAGAACAGAGCGGCGAAGTGGTTGTTTGCACTCTCGGACCCGCCGGCGCTACGGAAACCATCAAGAAGGCACTGGCAAAAGGAACCGACCGGGCTTTGCACCTTGAGGATGCAATTTTCGCCGGCCTTGATGCACACGGAACCGCCAGGGTGCTGGCTGCCGCCCTCCGCAGGGAGAGTCCTGATCTGGTATTGACCGGCCTTCAGTCAGACGACTCTGGATTCGCGCAAACGGGGGTCATCCTTGCGGAAATGCTGGGCCTGCCGCATTCGACCATCATCATGGAAATTCAAGCTGAAGGCGATCACCTGAAAGTGAAACGCGAACTCGAGGGAGGATGGTTCCAGTGGATCGAAATGCCGCTGCCGTCCGTGCTGACCATTCAGTCAGGAATCAACAAGCCTCGTTATGCCACTTTAAAAGGGATCATGGCGGCGAAAAACAAGCCACTTCAAAAACTGACGGCGCAGGACCTGGGACTCGATGCCGAAGCGCTGAAACCGCGCCAGGAGATTTCCCGTGTGTATACGCCTGCGAAAACAGTGCAGGCTGAGTTCATTCAGGGGAGCCCGAAAGAAATTGCCGCCCAGCTTGTGGATAAATTGAAGAACGAGGCACGAGTTTTTTAGCAGTCCAAAGAGGATTGCAATAATCCAATCGGAAAGAAGACGAGACCGTGGCTGACGAAATTCTCGTTTACGCAGAACTTCATGAAGGCAAGCTTGGGCGGCCCGCATGGGAATCGGTAGCAGGGGGGCAGCAACTTGCCAAGGATTTCGGTGCGCGATGCGTCGCTGTGATCCTTGGAGAAAACATCACCCCACTCGCAGCAGAACTGGCCGGCGCCGATCTCGAGGAAGTGCTGACTGTCGAGTCCCCGCAACTCGCCGAGTACACGGCGGACGGTTACACCCAGGCCCTCCAGCAGGTGATCAAGAAATGGCTGCCTCGCTTTGTAGTGTTCAGCCACACTTACCAGGTGCGGGACTTTGCTCCAAAGCTTGCCGCTTCGCTTGAACGCGCGCTGATCGGAGACGCGCTCGGCTATCGCCGCGAAGGCGAGCGGACGATTTTTGTCCGGCAGGTTTTTCAGGGCAAGTTCCTGGCTGATGTGGAATTCTCGGGCGAGCCGCCGTACTTTGTTTCGTTCCAGGCAGGAGCGTTTCGGGAAGATTCCGTCCGACGAGGTTCAACGCCAGCAAAGATCACGGCACTGGATTTCTCCATTCCGCCCGAAGCTATCCGCACCAAGCCCCAGGAAAAGTTCCGGGAAGCGCAACAGGCGGTCGACTTGAGCCAGGCTGAAATCATCGTGGCTGTCGGTCGCGGCATCAAGAAACCCGAAAACCTCGAACTGGCCCGGAAACTCGCCGAAGCGATGGGGGCGGAACTGGGTGCCTCCCGGCCCGTCTGCGATAGCGGTTGGCTGCCCATGGACCGGCAGATCGGAAGCTCTGGCCAGACAGTAGCTCCCAAGCTTTACATTGCCCTGGGTATTTCAGGCGCGATTCAACACCAGGTGGGAATGAAAGGCTCGCGAACCGTGGTCGCCATCAATAAGGATCGTGAGGCACCGATTTTTGAAATCGCGACTTATGGAATTGCCGCTGACCTTTTTGAGATCGTTCCTCCTTTGATCGAGGAAATCAATAAAACGAAGTCGAGATAACATCCAGCTAACTCGCTGGAACCCGTTCGAAATCCGCCCATCCGATTTCAATCACATTACATGCGCCGCAACTGAACATCGGGAAGCTTCTCCGTCTGCCCTGCTCCAGAAGACTTTTGAGTGGGCGCTTGACTGATCTCGCCGGAAAAAGCCCAGCCCCAAATAGCTAATCCGCAAGCAAGCATGACAACTTGAATTTGCCGGCCTTGTTTCAAGGCGTCCGCGTGAATTGTCTCTTCGTCAAGCGAGCAGGGAGCGCAGAGTTGTTTTGTAAGTCTGCGCTACCTGCTACCTGCTTCTACCACGTGAGGGACGCACCCGCGAGCCGTTCCAGGATGCTAGCCGGCGCCTGCTCAGGATGCAACATCAGCCGGCGTGGAACAATGATTGTCTGCTCCATCGCCATCTGTCCGGAAAGCACAGCATGACTGACCATGTCAGTAAAAACAATCCAGCTCGACCGCGGTGGAAACTCCCAGCGCTGCTTGGCGCAACCCTTCTGGAAGGGCTCGTTTTCCTTCAGATAGTTATGAAAGCGGTGCATGATCGTATCGTAAGGGGAGCGGCGCGCCTGCGGCAAACGGGCAAGGCGTCCGAGCCTGGCCAATCCCCGGCTTACCGGTGAGGCAGCGCGGCGGCCCATCGTGAGCAACCCGGCTTCGTCCGCAAAACGCCCGGCCAGCGCCTCGAAGCCGTCCGTGGTAAGCCAGACACGAGGGCGGCTGGGATGAAGGTTAATGAAGAATCGCATGATGCGGTCACCGTGCGTCGGACGCGTGGGAAAAGCATCAAAGTGGAGCAGATCGTTACGTGCATGGAGCGAGAGGGCGCGGCCTTCTTCCTCAAACGGGCGCAGACTTGCATAATCCGTCTTCCATCCCGCCGCGTATCGCGGGAGGAGTCGCGAGAGCAACTGAACAGACTGCCGGGAGAAACCGCGCATCAGTCGGCGCAGCCTTTCCTCGTCGCTGCCACGCGCCGCGCCTGTCAGCCTGTCCTGTGAGGGCCGGTAGGCAATGTTCTTGCGGTAGGCCGCTTCCGTCTGGCGCTGGCTCATCAGGAAATCGTAGTCCTCTTGCGAGAAATCCGTCGGGATGAAGTCCATGAACAGAATATTTCCTGCTTCGAGTTGCTCGTAGAAATCGAGGCTTACTTCCGAGCCAACATCATGAATTGTTACCAGTTCCATCGCGCAAGTCCCCTCGGAAATCCTTCTATGTCCATTCTTCTACACTACCGCGATGGCATTGCATACATCAAACGGCTCTCGCTTTTGATTGTTCCAGCGGAAAGGGACCGCAGGGCGCAACGGCTCGCGAAGCAGCCAGCCGCTATCCGCGCCACGCACCTTCTCGCCTCTGTCTCTCTTCGGCCAAGCGGGCTGCTGAAAAATTCAGTGCCTGAGCCGTAGCGGCGACTTTAGGTCGCCATAACTTCAGCCTTTTCAATCGGTGTATGGCGGCATAAAGCCACCGCTACACGTTTTTCAGGTGTATGGCGGCATAAAGCCGCCGCCACACGTTTTTTCATTTCGATCAACTCAACCAGGGTAAAAGGGGCAACCTTACAGGCACAAAATAGGCTAGGCAGGCTCCGGTTCGTTTTTAGGTTCGTTTTCGGTTCGTTTTTTTGGCCCTCTAAGATTTTCAACAACTTCGGTAGCTTCGTTTTAGGTTCGTTTGGCCGTTTTTTCGGTTCGTTTTTCAGGCCGATCCTTTGTTTTCAACAACTTCTCCGGTTCGTTTATGAAAAACAATACTTTTTGTCTCATATTTTTAATGCCAAACCAGCCGACAGCCTATTTTCAACAAGTTAACGTCGAAATAGAAGTCTGGCCAGACTGTCTATTTCCTGGCCAACGATCGAAGCCAGCCAGCGTGCCAAACACAAGATAGACTAGCATAGTAGCCATCGTTTGTCAAGCCCTTTCGCCCATTGTTCGCCTTTTTCGCCCCGGCAAATTCGCGTTGACCGGACACGGCTGTCCCACGTCCAGTGGCATGAGCATC
>JAKAWN010000075.1 GCA_021827245.1 Acidobacteriota bacterium
ATTGGCGCAGGCGGGCTTTGAAGAAGGTTACCTGAACACACTGAAAATCACCTGGGCGGATTCTGAGCGAGGCCGGGGTCCAACAGGCACAAGCATCCGTACACGGCAAACGGTGCTTGCAAGGAACATTGCACAGGACGCTTTGATGGCCCCTTGGCGGCAAGAAGCTTTGAAACGTGGTTATGGCTCGAGCATCTCGATTCCGTTGCTGGTGAACTCGGGTGTTTTTGGGGCTCTCAATATTTATGCGCCAGAGCCTGATGCCTTTGGCACCGAGGAAGTTGATCTTCTCACTGAACTTGCCGCGGACCTGGCGTTTGGAATTAGGGCCCTGCGAACGAGGGCAGAGCGTGAAAAGGCCGAGGCGGAAATTCGCAAACTCAATGCCGAGCTGGAGCAGCGTGTCAAGGAGCGGACGGCTGAACTCCAAGCGGCAAACATGCTGAAAGACGAACTTCTTGTGCGAGAGCAGGCCGCCACCGTGGCGCTTGAGCAGGCGCATGAGAGAGAAGCCGATGTCGGTTTCAAAATCCAAAGGACTCTTTTGCTTGATCAACCGCCGGTGGATGTCCCAGGCCTCCGGGTGGCTGCGCTGACAATTCCATCGCAGCGGATCGGCGGGGATTTTTACATCTTTTTCCGGCACCGGGAGCATTGCCTGGACATCATTGTGGGTGACGTGATGGGCAAGGGAATACCTGCAGCGTTGGTGGGGGCTGCCACGAAGAGCTATTTCCTGAAGGCACTTAGCCATTTGAACGCCTTTTCCAGAAATGGCAAGCTCCCCGAACCCAAGGAAATTGTGATGCTGTCTCACGCCGAGGTGGTTCGACAACTGATTGATCTGGAAAGCTTTGTAACGTTGAGCTATGCACGATTAGATGTGGACAGGCGCCGTCTTGATCTTGTCGATTGCGGACACACAGGGATCGTTCACATGCACGGCCAATCGGGTGCTTGCGACGTGTTGCACGGCGAAAACCTGCCTCTTGGGGTCCGCGAAGGTGAAATTTACGATCAGATTTCCGTACCCTTTGAGCCGGGAGATCTCTTTCTCTTTTATTCAGACGGGATCACTGAGGCGCGTAACCAGGCGGGAGAGCTATTTGGCACGGAGCGCCTTCGCGAATGGATCGAGGCGAACGGCCAACTTGAGCCTGCTGCAATCGTCGAGGCTATTCGGAACGCTGTCTTTACGTTCTCTGGGAGTGAACGCTTGAGTGACGATCTGACCAGCGTCGCCGTAAGAACTGAAGGCCGGGAGACCCCGCTTGCGCGGACAGAGATTGAGGTTCGCAGCGATCTCAAGCAACTGTGTCGCGTGCGGGAATTCGTGAATTCTTTTTGCCGTAATCTTCCCGGACAGCCGATGAGCGTTGAGAGCGTCAGTGCGCTTAGGCTGGCTGTCAACGAGGCGGCGTGTAATATCATGAAGCATGCATACCATGGGAGGAATGACCGCTGGATTTACCTGGAAGGCGAAGCCTTTCCAAGCCGCGTCGTCATCCGTCTTTATCACCTTGGGGAGACATTTGACCCTTCGGGACTCCCTCCTCCTTTACTGGATGGCTCACGGGAGTCCGGATTTGGTACGTATATTATTTCCAAGAGTACCGATGACGTGAGATACTATCGCGACGAGCGCGGGATGAACTGTATTGCTCTAGCTAAGATGCGAAACTCATAGGAGGGAGGTAGAGACGCGCCGATGGAAGTAGCTGTTGACCAAATAGGAGAAGTTGGGGTTGCAGAAGTGCCCGTGGATGAACTGGACGCCAGCAACGCGCCAGAGTTCAAACGTGACATCACCCCTGTGGTGGAGACCAACACAAAGCTTGTGCTCGATATGAGCCGGCTGCATTTTGTGGATAGTTCCGGATTGGGCGCTATTCTGTCGTGCCTCAGGCAGTTGAGCGCCAAAGGAGGGGACTTGAAGCTCTGCTGCATGTCGAAGCAGGTCCAGGCAGCTTTTGAACTTGTTCGCATGCACAGAATCTTCGATATCTACCCTACCAGAGAGGAAGCAGTGCGCGCATTTGAGACCTAATCGCCTGTCTAAGGCATGGGGACCGTGAAGGACCATTCTATAGTCTGGTATCATTATATTTCAGATGTCCCCGTGTGCCGGACGCAGCGGTTTCAGGCGGCAGAGACTTTTCAAATCGCTTGCCGGCGGTAAGGTAGCGGCATGGAAGAGAAACAGGTTCTGCCTGACTTTGCGAAGCATCCACACGCGGATTCAGTCTCTGCAGTTGAGCAATCAATCCGCCGGCACGTGACGTACTCATTGGCAAAGGCCTGGCGCGATCTTTCCACTAACGATCTGCTCACAGCCGTGGCCCTTTCCATTCGCGACCTGTTAGTGGAGCGGATGCTGGAAACGGAGGAGCGATATCGCCAAGCGGACCCCAAACGCCTCAGCTATATCTCGATCGAATTCCTGATCGGCCAGTCACTGACAAACCACCTGCATAACCTCGGCGTTTTCGAACTATATCGCCATGCGCTCGGGAACCTCGGAGTTGGGTTGGAGGACCTCGAGCAGGCTGAAGGAGATGCCGCTCTGGGCAACGGAGGATTGGGTCGCCTGGCCGCTTGTTTCCTGGACTCCCTTGCCACTTTAGGGATGCCGGCCTATGGCTATGGCATTAATTACGAGTACGGCCTCTTCAAGCAGGAAATCGACGACGGATATCAGCGCGAGAAGCCTGAAAACTGGCTCGCCCAAAGCAGCCCCTGGGAAATCGGCCGCTCTGATGAAGCATGTCTTGTTCCTGTCTATGGTCACATCGAGCACGAACTTGATCGCGAGGGCGACTACAACCCGATGTGGATGGGTTGGAAGGTCCTGATTGGCGTCCCTTACGATGTGCCCGTCTCCGGTTACGGGGGGAAGACGGTCAATATATTGCGTCTGTATTCAGCCCGGTCATCACGGGATTTTGACATGCAGATCTTCAATGACGGCGACTACTTTAAGGCCGTTGAGCAGAAGATTGCTTCAGAGACGATCTCCAAGGTGCTCTATCCGTCCGACGCGGTCATCGCCGGCAGGGAGTTGCGTCTCGTACAGGAGTATTTCCTGGTTGCCTGCGCCATACGGGATACCTTCCGGAGGTTCGAACAAGACCACGATGATCTGAGTGAGTTCCCGTCAAAGGTTGCTGTCCAGCTAAACGATACGCATCCCTCCCTGGCGGTTGCAGAATTGATGCGGATCCTTGTGGATGAGAAAGCCCTTAATTGGCAGCAGGCTTGGGACATCACTCACGCAACGTTCGGTTTCACCAATCACACGCTGGTACCGGAGGCGCTGGAAATGTGGCCGGTACCACTGCTTCAATACGTGATTCCTCGGCATCTTCAGATCATCTTTGAGATCAATCGCCGTTTCCTGGATCGGGTCGCGAGCGTGCATCCGGGCGAGGCCGGCCTGCTTAAACGCATGTCCCTGATCGAGGAATCCAAGCCGCAGCGAGTTCGCATGGCCCACCTGGCCATTGTAGGGTCTCACTCGGTGAACGGGGTTTCTGCGATTCACACCGAACTGATCAAAACTTCGCTTGCTTCGGATTTCTACCGTCTCTGGCCAGAGAAATTCAACAACAAGACAAACGGGATTACGCCGCGCCGTTGGCTGCTGAAAGCCAACCCCGGGCTTGCGAACCTGGTGACGGATGCGATTGGTGACGGATGGATTACGGACCTCCCTCAGCTTCGGGGTCTGGAGAAATTCGTCACCGACGCGAGTTTTCGAGAGGAATTCCGGAAGATCAAGACACTCAACAAGGAGAGGCTGGCACAGATTATCCAGGAGAGCGTGCGGGTGAAGGTGGACCCCATCTCCTTGTTTGATGTTCAGGTCAAGCGCATTCATGCTTACAAGCGGCAATTGCTCAACGTGTTGCATATTATTGACGAGTACCTTTCGCTGATCGACGACGGCCTGCAGCCTCCCGTGTCCAGAACGTACATCTTCGCGGGCAAGGCCGCACCCGGTTACTGGAAAGCCAAACAGATCATTAAACTCATCCACAACGTGGGGCGCGTGATCAATAGCGACCCGCGAGCGCATGAATGGATCAAGGTGGTTTTCTTACCCGACTATCGTGTCTCGCTGGCGGAAAAAATCTTTCCTGCGGTCGATCTGAGTGAGCAGATCTCGACTGCGGGCATGGAGGCTTCAGGAACCAGCAACATGAAGATGGCCTTGAACGGCGCAGTCACCATCGGCACCCTTGACGGAGCGAACATCGAGATTCGGGATGAAGTTGGTGCTGACAACATCTTCATTTTTGGCCGCGAGGCCTCGGAATTGCAGGACATGAGCCTCCGGCATACTTATCGGCCGCGGGAATTCTATGAGCGCAACCCACGCATTAAGCGGATTGCAGACGCCTTCCTTTCCGGCCTGTTTTCCCCTCAGGAGGCAGGCCTCTTTGATTGGGTCTTCGAAGATATCCTTAGTGAAAACGATGAATATTTTCATCTGGCGGACCTTGGTCCATATCTGCAAACCCAGGAAATGGCAGGGGCCGCATATTGTGATTGGGACAGATGGACCACGATGTCAATCCTGAATGTGGCACGAATCGGCAAATTCTCCAGCGACTGCGTCGTTGCGTCGTATGCTCGCGAGATCTGGGGTATTGAGCCGGTCTAGTTAGCGGGCAACCAGCACTACAGCCGAATAGGCTGCGGCAAGATAGCCCGACGGGTTTCTAAGAATAGTTTCTGCTCCCGGGGTATAGAAATTGCGGGGCGTGGGTCGTGTAGTGTCAGCGGCAAGGCGCCATCGCCCGGCGGGAGGGGATGGAAGGACGAACCTGACCGGCCTGCTGTCCGCGTTGAACATCAGGTAGAGGCTGGGTCCGTCCTGGCCGCAGATCAAGCACGCCAGGCACTTCTGTCGAGGATCGAACCAGTCAGGGCTCTTTCCTTTCGGATCGAACCAGCGGAGTTCCTCTTCAGTATAGTAGGCGACATGGCCCAGGACCGGATGCGCCCTGCGAAGCGCCAGCGCTCCCCGGGCGAACTGAAAGATCTCGCGGTTCCGCTCGAGCAATGACCAGTCTATCCAACTGATTTCGTTGTCCTGGCAATAGGCGTTGTTGTTGCCTTGCTGGGTGCGGCGGAATTCGTCTCCCGCAAGAATCATCGGGACACCGCGTGAAATGGCGAGGGTGAACAGCATGTTCTTGATCTGCCGCCCGCGCACCGCTTCAACCGTCGCGTCGCCGGATTCGCCCTCCGCGCCATAGTTACTGCTATAGTTCGCATCCGTACCGTCGCGGTTGCCCTCGCCATTGGACTCGTTGTGCTTCTGTGAATAGCTGACCAGGTCATTCAGCGTGAAACCGTCATGACAGGTGACGAAGTTGATGCTGCACTCGGGCCCCTTGCCTGATCCGAAATACAGATCGTGGCTTCCACTGATGCGGCTGGCAAAGTGAGGCGTCATTCCTTCATCCCCTCGCCAGAACCTGCGGATGTCGTCGCGGTAGCGGCCGTTCCATTCGGCCCATCGGCGGAATGAAAACCCTCCCACCTGATACGCCCCGGCAGCGTCCCACGCTTCAGCAATCAGCTTCGCGTCGCGAAGGATCGGGTCCTCGGCGATCCGCTCCAGCAGGGGCGCGTCTGAAAGAACGTTGCCGTTGCGGTCCCGTCCCAGGACCGAGGCCAGGTCAAAGCGGAAGCCGTCCACGTGCATTTCGATCACCCAGTAGCGCAGCGCGTCCAGGATGTGGTCGCGCACGACGGGGTGTGCGGCGTTCACGGTCTGCCCGGTGCCGGTGAAGTCGCGGTAGTAGCGCTTATCTTCCGCCAACCAGTAATAAATTGAGTTGTCGATTCCGCGGAAGCACACGGTCGGTCCCATCTCATTGCCTTCAACCGTGTGGTTGAACACAACATCGACGATGACTTCGAGACCCGCGCGGTGGAAGGCACGGACCATCTCCTTGAATTCCAGCACCTGCGCGCCTTCTTCGCGGACGCTCGCGTATGATGCCTTGGGGGCGAAAAAATTGACCGGGTCGTACCCCCAGTAGTTTCTGAGGCGCTTGCCGGTCCTGGGATTGATCCGCGGCATGTGGTATTCATTGAATTCCTGGACCGGCATCAGTTCAACCGCTGTTACGCCAAGGTCCTTGAGGTACGGGATCTTTTCTGTCAGGCCATGGTAAGTTCCGGGATGCGCCACTCCAGCGCTCAGGTGGATGGAAAAGCCGCGCACATGCAGTTCGTAGATGACCGTCAACTCCCACGGCAGCCGGAGCGGTTGGTCGTCCTGCCAGTCAAAGTCCGGGTGGGTAACAACGCACTTTGGAGCTGTGACAGTGTTGTCCACAGTGGAAATGGAGATATCGCGCAGCGGCGAGGACGGATCGTAGCCGAGAGCCAGGCGGTAGCTGTGATGGTTTGCCGGGGCAATGGCCGTGGCGCAGGGGTCCACCAGCAGCTTGTCTGGATTAAAGCGGTGGCCCTCATGAGGCGAATACGGCCCGGCAAAACGATACCCGTAAAGCTGGCCGGGCTTGATTCCTTCCAGCCACACGTGCCACACATCGCCTGTCTTGTTGCGCACCGGATTCAGCAGAATCGTGCGGGCCGGCGTTCGATCTTCGGGGCGATCGAACAGGTCCAGGCGAACACCCGTGGCGTGCCGGCTGAAGATTGCAAAGTTGACGCCGCCGGCCCTGATGGTTGCCCCCAGAGGGAAGGGAACTCCGGAACGGACAGACTGAACTTCACATAAACTCAGCAGGCGTTCCAGTTCGGCAAGTTCCTCCGCGCTTGGGAGGCGCGTGCGGCGGGAACGGCGTCCAGCCGGAGGGCCGGCTTCTGCTGGCAACGGAGACTCTGACGTTGAGAGATCTTTCGGCATGGGAAGCGCCGCTTCAGCGGCGAGTTCGCTGACGTGCAGGGTCCAGCCTGCAGTATACCAGTCGCATTCGCTGCCAGCAATGGCGTGCCTGGCACGACCGCGGCGGAGGGCAACTCAGGGCCGGCAAGATCGGGATGCCTACCTGCCGTAGCCTAGAATCGGTTCCCGAGGGCCCCCCGCGAAATCTCCGACTCGTCTGCAGCTTGTTTTTAGGCCGTCATTTATTTTCAACAACATGGCCCGGTTCGTTTTTCGGTTCGTTTCGGTTCGTTTTTTATGCACTCTAATGTTTTCAACAACTTCTCCGCTTCGTTTTCAGGTTCGTTTCGGTTCGTTTTTGCACCCCGATCCTTTGTTTTCAGTAACTTCTCCGGTTCGTTTTGCAAAAACAGATATTTTTTGTCCCATCTGTCCCACTGCCTGGACGCTCTCGGGCAGGGTTTCTGCCGTCTTCCGGCAACAACGCGTGCAGGCCTCTAGCCCAGCGTGGATGAAATCCTGCCATCGTTTCTCCATGGTCTACCTGTGACGCCACATCCTTCCAGAAGCTTAAAGGAGACTATCACACTAGCCGACATGTGTCAAGCAAATTCCGCTTGATCGCATCCATCGCAAACAACGCGGCGGATGCGCCACCCGCGATCCAGACAAAGGAGCGTTCGCGGTACATTCCAGCCAAAAGACGCGGACTGCAAACCCGGCGGTCCGCGCTACCCGCTTTGGAGGCCGCAACACGGAAGTAGTTTGAAAAAGCGGCTTACCGGGCTATCATGATCTCAGATAATCGGACCCAAGGACCCTCGCGCGCGGGAGGTAGCTTGACGTGGGCGACCTGTCGAGGAGGGAATGGATTAAGTCCGGTTTGTGCTGGTCAGCAGCCGCCTTAAGTTCTGCTTACGCTACGCTTTTCCCCGCATGCCTTGATAAGAGCAAGCCAACGTCGAGCCGCCCTGGACAATCCAGCAGGGTGCGGTCGAGGACTCAGGGAACCGCGGACATCGACCCGGCATTCACTCCTGGTTATCTGAACCTGCACAAAAGGGGCGAGCTGAAAAGAAGAGCGGAGCAACTGTGGGCCATTATGGGACGGTGCGAGCTCTGCCCCCGGCAATGCGGAGCAAATCGCCTCAAGGGGGAAAGAGGGTTCTGCCACTCCACTTCCAAACTCGAGGTCTCCGCTTATCACCCTCATTACGGTGAAGAAGGACCCCTGGTGGGCCGGGGCGGCTCGGGGACCATCTTCCTGACGCATTGCAGCCTGCGGTGCGTCTTCTGCATCAACTGGCAAATCAGCCAGGGCGGCAATGAGCCCGCCCAGACCGTGGAAGGCATGGCGGAGATGATGCTTCTCCTGCAGGAAAGGGGTTGTCATAACATCAACTTTGTCACGCCCACCCACTACTCACCGCACATCCTGATGGCGGTCGACGTTGCGGCAGCCCGGGGGCTCCGACTTCCGCTGGTCTACAATACCTGCGGCTGGGAACGGCTGGAGATCCTCAAGATGCTCGACGGCGTGGTGGACATCTATCTGCCTGACTTCAAGTATTCGGACGGCAAGGTGGCCGCTGAATACTCTTCCGGCGCCGAGACCTACCCCGAGATCACGAAAGCCGCTTTGCTGGAGATGCACCGCCAGGTGGGAGTGGCACATCCCGCTCCGGATGGCTTGATGTACAGAGGACTGATGATCCGCCACTTGGTCATGCCCAACGGAGTGAGCGGCACCAAGTCCGTTGTGGAGTGGATCGCGCAGAATCTTCCCAAGGACACTTTTCTCAACCTCATGTCTCAATACACGCCCGCCTTCAAGGCGTCACAATACCCGAAAATCGCCCGCCGCATTACACGCTCCGAATACAGGGAGGCTGTGGATTGGGCTAGGGCGTGCGGACTTAGCAATTTGGATATTCAGGGATACCCACTCTAGGGGCAACGTTGTGGTGTGCGGTTAGCGGGTAGCGCGGTCCTCCGGTTCTGAGGTCCGCGGCTTTTCTCTTCAAATTCGCGTCCGCTGGTCCGAAGGCGGCAGCACGCGGTCGATGGGCAGACGGATGGTGCACGCATCGTGTGTTCTGCGATGCGTGCGGAGGCCTGAACGCACACATCGCAAATACGGCGATGTATGCGCCACCCACGACGAACGCCCGCAGCACATTGCAGCTAAAAGGTGCGGCCCACAAAACCAACGGTCCTCGCTACCAACTCCAACACGGAGGCCACAGAGACGCTCCGTGCGCTCTGCGTGAAAGCTTACGAGGCACGGAGGAGACAGAGAAAAGCCGCGGACCGCAAAACCGGCGGTCCTCGCTACCCACTTCGGGACTACGCAGACTCCACAAACCGGCGTCTGCGCCAGCCAGCGATGTATGCGCCACCCGCCGACCATTGATCGCACACATCGCATACACCGCGATGTATGCGCCACCCGAGGCACGGAGGAGAAAAAAGCCGCGGACCGCAAAACCAGTGGTCCTCGCTACCCACTATGCCCAGGTCAGGCCGTGGGCGAAGGGGAAAAGTGTTTCGTAGCCCGGATCGCCCAGATGGAAGCTGGTGGAAGACCCTTTCGGCCAGGTGAAGGAAAGTTCGCCCGTGGGCTTGTATTTGCCGAAAAGCACATCGGCCACGCCGTCGCCTTCCGTGCCGGGCAGCCAGGCGGCGACGAAGGCGTCTGCTTTGGGGAGGATGTCATCGATCGCCAGCGGGCGGCCGGATACCAGCACGACGACCACGGGAACTCCGCTGCGCTTGAGATTTTCCACTACGGCCACGTCTTCAGGGTCAAGATTCAGATTTTCGCGGTCGCCCATCATTTCCGCGTAAGGTGTTTCGCCGATGACGGCGATGGCAACCGAAGCGCCTTCGGCGCCGGAACCGTCCAGCGAATACGTTACGTTCGCGCTGCCTGCGGCCTTGCGAATCGCGGCCAGGATAGTGGTCCCAACCGTCGTGTTTCCGCTGCGGCCCTGCCAGGTGATCGTCCAGCCGCCGCACTGGTTCCCGATGTTGTCCGCATTCTTGCCGGCCACATGAATCCGCTTTCCTTTGGCCAACGGCAAGACGGAGCCCTCGTTCTTGAGGACCACCAGCGATTCCCGGACGCACTGCCGGGCCACGGCGCGATGCTCGGGCGAGCCAAACTGCTTTGCAAGCGCCGGGTCGGCAAGCTGCGAACGGTTGGGGTCCATCAGTCCCATGACGAACTTGACGCGAAGGATGCGCGCCACCGCATCGTCAATGCGCGACATCGGCACGCGCCCTTCCTGGACCAGCTCGGTGAGCAGGCGGATAAATTCCCGGTAATCGTCCGGGACCATCACCATGTCCATGCCGGCGTTGATGGTTGTCTCAATCTGCTGCTTGTAACTGCCGGGAAGTTCTTTTTCCGCCGCGTAGTCCGAGATTAAGAAACCTTTGAAGCCCATCTCCTGCTTCAAAATCTCAGTGAGCAGCACGTAGTTGGCGGAACACTTCACGCCGTTCCAACCACTGTAGGAGGGCATGACGGTGGCGACACCCGCCTGGACCGCGGTGATGTAGCCTTGGAGATGAATGCGCCGAAAATCGGCGTCGCTCAGCCTGGTGTCGCCCTGGTCGAGCGGGTAGTGGAGCGAGCCTTTGTTCATGGGCAAGCCGGTCCCGAAAACTGTTCCGCCGTCGCCGGCGAAATGCTTGGCACAGGCCGCGATGCCGAGCGGGTCGCCGAGTCCGGAGCCCTGCATGCCGCGCACCGCCGCCTCGCCCAGCGCCTTTACCACGTCGGGCGATTCGCTGAAGCCTTCGTAAGTGCGTCCCCAGCGCACGTCCTGCGGAACGGTGACGCAGGGCGCGAAGCCCCATTGAATCCCCGTGGCTCGAACCTCGATGGCCGTGATGCGGCCGGCTTTTTCCACCAGTCCGGCGTTGCGAGTGCAGCCGAGCCCAATGTTATGCGGGAAGATGGTCGCTCCAATCACGTTGCTGTGGCCATGCACGTCGTCCACGCCATAAAGAATCGGGATGCGCGGATTCGTCTCGACGGCGCGCGCCTGATAATGGTTGTACATCTCCCGCCAGGAATGGAAATCGTTGCCCGTCTTGGGATCGGAATCGCCGCCGCTCAGCAGCGATCCCAGATGATATTCTTGAAGATCGTCGAGGTTGCGAAGATACATCTGGTCTGCCTGAGTCATCTGGCCGATCTTTTCGGCCAGCGACAACTGGTTGAGAAGATTTTGGACCGGGCCGTCAAAGGAAGTAAGCTGGTCTGCGGCCGCGGCTTGGGCCAGCGCTCCGCGCGCGTACAACGGGGCTCCCAAGGCTGCAATCGATCCTGCAAGGAACTGCCGGCGAGATATGGACATGAGTAAATCCTCTGTGACGATTGAAATGGCTACTGGCCGCGTTTGTAACATGCCAAGCGCTGGGCTGTCAACGCTCTCTTCCAGATGGTGGTGACTGAATTTGATTGTGGCACGGGCGTCCTCGCCCGTGATGCGCTCAAAACACACGGCCAAGATGGCCGTGCCACAGAAGGTGATCGTCGAATGTGGCGATTGGACCCGCCCGACGCGGGTGGTGGCGATAGTTTGGCAAAACCAGGAGGACTTTTGCCGGATGCCGGCGTTGGAGAGGCTGGATCGGACGGGGATTGTGTTCGCGCTGGAGACCTCGGAGGGGCGCCCCTGCCAAGTGTGTGCCATCCACCAGGGGCGCCCCTGCGCTGTACGCAATACCGGGCCACCAAGCCCGATGCGGCGCTGGCGGCGCCGCTGCTACAGCGGGCCCCCCTCCTCAATTCCAGTAGGTCGTGTAAGTCACGTCGAAAATTCGGTACGCTATTTCCCGGCACTGGTCCTGCAATTGCCGGAGGTGGATCTCGGCCTCCTTGGGTGACATCTCCGGGAAAGCCTCGCGGAGCGAGTTGCGCATCTCCACGACGACAGGGAGCAGGGCCTCTTCCGAAAGAAGTCCCATCTCCAGTACCGCCTTAAACTCCTTGACCAGGATCGATTGTACTTTCTGGTCAAAAGCTTCCACCGACTTACCGCAAAACATAAGCCCCCTCCCTTTGGAACTTTACGTTTGCTCTTGCTCTCGTCGCCTCTTCGGCTGACATTTTTATATATTTCAAATACCATTCATACCTGAAGGATTGCAATGGAACTTTGGTGCTGTTAAATCTTCTGATAATGCAAGTTGATATCACAGCGCGCCACCGGCCGTACACCAGAGCCTTCCTGACACGCCGCGAGATTACCGCAAAATCACTGGCGAAGCTGCGAACTTCGAAAGGAATGAAGGCTGAAGCGCTGCGTGCAGAAAGGTGCGGGCCGTTGCATCAGTACTTGAGTGTGCTTTTGCTGGTAAACAGCCTGTAATCGGAGTAGCGGTGAATGTCGCGGTAGGTCTCATACGCCCACACATAGTCGGTGGCCGTGACGGGACCTTCGCCGCCCGGGAGATCGAAGGTTCTTTTGACGGGAACTCTTGCCGCCGATTTGATGCTGACCGTGACTTTGCGCGGCAGCCACAGGATAGTTCCGGGCATTTGGGGGAATTGGACTTCCATGAAGTTGACCACTGTGGTTTCGCCCATCAAGCCGGTCTCCGGGGAAGGCGCCAGCAGGTCGGTTCGCATGCGGACAATCTGGTAACTGCCAGGATCGACCCACGCCAAGCCCTGGACCAGCAGGTTGATGGTCTTTCGCCCGGTGTTAAACTGCAGGGTCAAATCGGCCCAGGCGGGCCGCTGCGCAAAGGCGATGACGTCGGTCTCTTTTCCGTCGAGTTTCTGAGTGCCGAGGAAGCGGAACGATGAGTCCGGTTGAAGCACGGGATGCAGATAGATGGCCGTCGAGGCAAAACCGCTGGTGACCGCATACCCGTACTCGAGCCCCGCAGACTCGACCCGCTTTCCCGCCTGATTGGTTCTGTATTCCAACAGGGTGGATACTCCGCGCCCGGGGGGAGCGATTGCCAGATAGCGGAACACCTCATGGCGCGAGGAAATGATTTTGCCGTTGGGTCCAAACTTCTGCATGGTGATGTGTTCAAGCGAAGTGGTGTCCGGAAACTTCGAGTAGAATTCCTGCACGTTTTTCCCAACGCGGTCAAGGAGCGGCTTGAGGGTTTTCATGCCCTCCGCCTTGTTCGCCACCGGTTGAAGGCCCTTGAGGTCCGGAATGGTAGCGGTGAGATCCGCCGTGCTGCGGTCCACATAGGACTTGACATCCCGGTAAGTTGAAACCTGGGCCCAGTTTGGAGTTACGAGTTGAGGCAACTGGGCAGGCCACGCGGGCATGCACGGCAACATCGACAAAACCGTGAGTATTGACAGCATGAGCGCGCGGCGCAGAGGGACCTTGGAACGAAGCTCGCTTATGAGAACGTGCCGCTGCTGGCAGGCTGAACAACTCATCGGCCGTGGGAATTCCCCTCTTGGATTCCTCTTTACACTTGAGCATATACCTCCCGCCTTGATTCGCCAAGCCCTCGGTTGAAATCGCCTGCTTTGAGAATTTGCAGCCTGCGAAAACGGGCCTGCAGCAGCGCGGAAGAAGCATTGGGGCCATCCACCGGTTGCCAATGGAACCTGCCTCGGGCAATAATGGGAACCATGACATCAACCACTGCATTTGCCGAAGGGCAGTCTGCCCCCACACCCGAATTTGAACAGAAACTCGATCGCCTGGCCCAAGTCGCGGTCCGCGTTGGACTGGGGATTGCGCCCGGACAACAACTGGTGATGACCGCCACGCTGGATGCGGCGCCGCTGGCCCGGCGCATCACAGAACATGCTTACAAAGCCGGCGCCACGCTGGTGACCACGCTCTATGGCGACGAGGAATCGACGCTGCTACGCTATCGCTACGGCCCCGACGCGAGCTTTGACGCGGCGGCTTCGTGGCTCTATGAAGGCATGGCCCAGGCGTTCCGCAGCGGTTCGGCGCGCCTCGCGATTGCCGGCAGCGATCCCGCGCTGCTTTCCGGCGAAGATCCGGAAAAGGTGGGGCGGGCGAATCGCGCGACGTCAAAGGCCTACCGGCCGGCTCTGGAGCTGATTACTCGGCACGAGATCAACTGGACGATTGTGGCCTGCGCCACGCCGGCGTGGGCGAAGGCGGTGTTTCCGGACCTGCCGCAACAGGAAGCCATGCGGCGACTGTGGGACGCCATCTTTGCCGCCTCACGCGCGGACCAGCCGGACCCGGTGGCAGCATGGAAAGAGCACGACGCAAAACTGCACGCCTGGGCTGACCGGCTGAACCAGAGGCGCTATTCGGCGCTGCACTTCAAGGGGCCCGGCACGGACCTGACGGTCGGCCTTGCAGATGACCACCTCTGGCTGGGCGGAGGCACGATGTCGGGCAACGGGCAGTACTGCATTCCCAACATGCCCACCGAGGAAGTTTTTACCACGCCGCACAAAGATCGCACGGAAGGAACGGTGACCAGCACTAAGCCGCTTTCCCACCTGGGGACGATGATCGAAGGGATTTCCGTACGGTTCCATGAAGGGCGGGTCGTCGAGGCGCATGCCGCACGCGGCGAGCAGGTGCTGCAGCAAATGATTGAGACTGACGAGGGAGCGGCGCGCCTTGGCGAGGTGTCATTGGTGCCGCATTCTTCGCCGATCGCCTCGAGCGGATTGCTCTTCAACAATACCCTGTTTGATGAGAACGCCGCCTGCCACATCGCGCTGGGACAGGCTTACAGCAACTGCCTGAAAGATGGCGAGAAGCTTAGCAAGGAAGAACTGGCGGCGCGCGGAGCGAACGACAGCCTGATCCACGTGGATTGGATGATCGGATCGAACAAAATTGACGTGGACGGCCTCGCCGCCGACGGCAAAGTCGAGCCTGTCATGCGCCGGGGAGAGTGGGTCTAGAGTTTGCCCTCGCCTGCGTCTCGATGGTGCGCGGACCTCCGCGTTTGGGGTCCTCGGTTTCTCTCGGGCAAAACAGATACCGCCGACCGCCAAGACGGCGGTCTGATGCCCGCTGCCCCTCAATCTACCAGCCCCTCATAACGCCGCTTCAAGCTTGTTCTCACGCATACTCTCCCGGGCTGGGCCGCCTTTGGTGGCTTGTTGTCCCCTGGCTTGCGCCAGGGGCTAAAATCTATCGGCCCTCCGGGCCTGAACAAGCTCTCCCCCCGCACACGACATCAATACGCCTTCCATCAGGTTAACGCTTATGGGGCTCCAACTCTCCATTGTTACTTCGTGATCTCGATCAGTGACAGCGCGTGGGGTTCGAGCGTGAGAGTGAGCGCCGGATTATTCGCCGGGACGGATTCAATCGTGGGCGGCGGAAGTTGAGCTGCCTGGCGCAGGATTTGCTGCTGGAAGGGGCTGGGAAAAGCCGGCCTTCCCATCGCTTCCCACGTGGCGAGCGGCGAGCCATGATGCTTGTCAACGGTCCAGACGATGGCCCGATGCGCGCCGCTGAGACCTTCGAATGAAAGCTTGTAGGTTCGGGCGCTTCCGCCATTGCCGGGCGGGGCATAATTCCACAGGGCAATGGCGAGCGTTCCGTCGGCGTGTCGCGTGACGATGACGGGGCCGGAATTTTCTGCTAGCCGTTCTGTGCCCAGACGGTGCAGGAGAGCGAAGTCGTTGTAGGCAGCCTTGTGGATGTGGCCGGTGGCCACCAGGCCATATCCGCCATAAAAAGGCGTCTTCGCCACGCCCTGCTCCTCAAAGACGTCCGAGAAAGCCCAGTAAGAGAGCAGATGGACCAGGCCATCGCAACGGCCGATGGTCTCCGCCAGCCAGGGGCCCATGAACGATGAATCGGTGATGTTCCGGATGTTCATGTAGGTGGCGTTGTACTCGCTGAAGATGATAGGAAGATTCGGCATGGGTGAAGCCTTGACCTCATTGTGAACTTTCCCGACCGCAAGCACCACCATATCGCGCCGGGCGATGTTCTGATGTGTGCCAAAGACATTTTCCGATGAGTCGTCGCCATAAACGTGGGTGGAGACGAAATCGACGGGAACATTGTCTTTGGCGCAGTGGTCGATGAAGGCGCTGACCCACGCTGCCTGCGCCGTGGCCGGACCGCCAACGCGAAGCCGCGGGCTTACGCTCTTCAGGGCGCGAGCGGCGACATCATAAAGGCGAAAGTAGGTCGATTGTTTGGGTTGGCCGGCCCAGAAGCCGATGTTCGGTTCATTCCAGACTTCGAAATACCATTTGGAGACCTCGTCGATGCCGTAGCGGTCAACCAGATGCTGCGCGAAGGTGCGGATGAGATCGCCCCAGCGGTTCCAGTCCCTGGGAGGCGAAATGTAAGGGTGGTAGAAAAAGTCCTGCTGCACGGACGTTGACGCCAGGTCCTTGGGCATGAAGCTCAGTTCAACGTAAGGACGAATGCCGTTGGCCAGCAGGCCGTCATAGATCTGGTCGACGTTGGTGAAGTTGTATTCGGGCTGGCCTTGCTTGTTTTCATGATATAAACCCACGCCGCGGTCAAAGATACCGTGGAAGCGGACGTATTGGAATTCGGTGACGCGCTTGACCGCCCTCAGGTCGCGCCGGTAACTCTGGCGCAACGCAAGGATGGCATGCCCCGATCCAAACATCCTTTCCCAATAATGAGGGAAGGGATGAGTTGGCGCCTGGGTGTTGATGATGATTGTTTCGGTGCGCGAGGCCGAACTTGCCTGGGCGCGCAAGACGCCCGGCCGGCACATATAAACCAGCGCGACCACAATGAAACTGACGGCCAACACGGTTTGAGTACGGAAAATTCTCATAGGACCTGCTCCCCCTCGGGAAGGCGAGTAATGATTTGACGCATGATTATTGTGGCAAATCAATGGTAGTATCAACGGGTTTGATCTCATTGGGGCGGCATTTGCATAAGGAACGGTAGCAATATACCGCAAATGCGCCGGTATGGCGAGCGGTGGCAACGCAATCGGGGGTCGATCGTCATCTAAGGACATGGACGGCACATTATGGAACAAAATCCGTTTGGATTAGGAAAGCGTGGTTATGCGTTGATGATTGCGGTGGCCGCGGGACTGGGCGGACTGCTTTTCGGTTATGACACCAGCGTGATTTCCGGGGCGATTCTCTTTGTTCGCAATCAGTTCAATCTGACTTCTGTAGAGACAGAAGTGGCGGTCAGCGCCGTGCTGGCAGGGGCGGTGATCGGCGCGGCCTTTGCCGGCTACTTTGGAGACCGCTTTGGGCGCAAGCCGGTACTGATTTTCAACGCCATCATGTTTGGCATTTTTGCCATAGTCACCGGCATGGCCAATGGCCTGCCGTTGTTCCTGGCGGCGCGCTTCGTCGTCGGCATCGCCGTGGGCGTGACGTCGATGCTGACGCCCTTGTACATTGCAGAGCTCTCTCCCCCCAAAATCCGCGGCGCGCTGGTCACCCTGAACCAGCTCGCGATTGTCACTGGAATTGTCGTCGCCTATTACGTCGATTACCTGTTTGCGGGCTCTTCGAACTGGCGGGCCATGTTCATCAGCGCCGTGGTCCCATCGATCATCCTGCTGGTAGCTTTCATTTTTCTCCCGGAAAGCCCGCGCTGGCTGGTGACGCAGGACAGGGAAGACGACGCGTTCAGAGTTCTTGACCGGGTGGAAAGCACTGACGATGCGCGCCGGCATCTGGGAGAGTTGCGCGAGGTCACGCAAGCCGACCGGCTCCAGTTTTGGGACCTCTTCGGGAAGCGCTTCCGGATGGCGCTGCTGATTGGCGTTGGCCTTGCCATTTTCCAGCAAATCACGGGAGTGAACACCATCATCTACTACACGCCGACGATTCTCGAGATGGCGGGATTCAAGTCAGCTTCCAGCGCCATTCTGGCCACGGTGCTGGTGGGAGCGGACAACCTGGTGATGACGGTGATCTCGCTCTTCCTGCTGGACCGGGTAGGGCGAAGGCCGCTGCTGCTGATCGGAATTGCGGGGATGGCGATCAGCCTTACACATCTGGGCTACATGTTCGGCGCCAGCCACGCTTCGCGCGGCTGGATCCTGGCCGACGTACTGGCCTATCTCGCCTGCTTTGCGATCGGACTGGGCCCCGTGTTCTGGCTGCTGATTTCTGAGATTTATCCCACCACCATCCGCGGGCAGGCAATGTCGGTGGCCTCGGTCACCATCTGGATTTTCGACCTGCTGGTGAGCGTGACGTTCCTCAGCCTGGTGGGCGCCGTGGGCGCAAAGGGCTCGTTCTGGATTTACGCGGCAGCATGCGTGGCAGCTTTCATCTTTTCGTACCGGCTGGTTCCTGAAACCAAGGGGCGAACCCTTGAAGAGATTGAGGCTTCCTGGGCCGGGCATAAGACGGCGGCTGTCAGGTGAGCAGGGGACACCGATTCTGCGCCGGATGAAAGCCCGCGAATGGCGATAGAGCTTGGATTTCCATCGGCTGCAAAAGCAGAGGTGGCAGGCCACGCGTCGTGAGGGATGCACGGGTTCAAGGGCGGGATGCGGTCGGCTTCCCGGCTTTTGCGCCTGGAGTGCCTGTTGCGATATGGCTCACCCTCGGCGGATGCATGCCTCCCTGCCTGACCTGACGTCACTCCCTGATCAGCTATGCGCTGCGGACGGCGGAGAAATCTGCCTTACCACCGTGGTTCGCGCTGCTGCGGTCCGCGGGGGCCGCCGCGGCCGCCGCGCTTCTTGCCACCAAAGCCACCGCCGCCTTCGCCACCAGGGCGGAAGCCGCCGCGCCGTTCCGGTTTGGGGCGGGCTTCATTGATGGTGAGGGCGCGTCCGCCAAGTTCTTTGCCGTTAAGACCCGTTATGGCTTTCACAGCCGCTTCGTCATCGGTCATCTCGACGAAAGCGAAGCCCCGCGGCTTGCCCGTGTCGCGGTCTGTCATGATCCGGACTTGCGTAACTTCACCGAATGCACTGAACAGATCCCGGAGCTCGTCTTCGGTAGCAGTAAAGGGAAGGTTACCTACAAAAAGGTTCTTCATCGATTTTCCTCACAGTTTAGATATGTCATCCATCCTAAGGTTGAGTTACCGAGATCAGGGGGAATTGCTATCCCCCATAATTCAGTGCCGGTGCAGCCAGACTGCGGCATGCAGCAGAGATACCGCACCCTTGGATTGAGACTACGCCTTGACAGTTGATTCACGCTGTCACCATTCTCTCACAGGTTGGATTGCAGTTTAAGGATTTAATCCAGCCTTCCTGTCCACATTGAGGTCGAACTGTCTGTGACCACTGTTCTTATATTACGACGTTTTTGAAGTGCTGGTGCGGATTTCAACTGCCAAAGCAGTTTGTCCTCTCTGGGGCTGCTTGCCAGCTTTCCATTTTGGCCGGGAAGCACACGTGGACGAAGGTGTTATAATTGACTTTCCGTTGCACGGAGAAGGCTGGGGCAGGCGCCCATTGTGCCCAGGCGGGAAAGCTAACGTCCTGAAAATTCAGGGGACAACCGAAGGGAGGTTGATCGTGTCAACTTTTCAAGTAGACTTTTATGGCCATGTCCGCCAATACCACAACCTAAAGAAAGAAATTGATGCCGCGATTCACGAGGTTCTTGAAAGCGGCAGCTATGTGCTGGGCCCCAAGCTCAAGCTGTTTGAGGGCGAACTGGCGAAGTACTGCAACATGAAGGAGGCCGTTGGCCTCAATTCCGGCACCGACGCGCTGGTGCTGGTGCTACGGGCGCTGGGAGTCGGCCCCGGCGACGAAGTCATCACGACTTCGAACACCTTTTTTGCGACGGCGGAGGCGGTGTGGCTGGTGGGCGCGACGCCGGTTTTTGTGGACATCGAGCCCAAAACCTGCAACATCGATCCCAACCTGATCGAGCGGGCGATCACTCCGAAGACCAAGGCCGTCATTCCTGTCCATCTCTACGGGCAGCCTGCGGAGATGCGCCCGATCTCGAAGATTGCGAAAGCACACAACCTGTTTGTGATCGAGGATTGTGCACAGGCTCTGGGAGCTCGGGGCGACGACTTCGCGATTGGTGAGCTGAGCGATGCGGTTTGCACCAGCTTCATTATTCAAAAGA
>JAKAWN010000601.1 GCA_021827245.1 Acidobacteriota bacterium
ATAATGGCCGGCTTTCCCAAGAACCTTTACACCGCTAGATCGCTGATGTCGATTTCACCCTCGCTATGGAGGCGCTCGAAGATCTCCGCGGTCTCCCGGATTCCATCTTCCAGGGGCGTCCGCGCAACTTTACCGATGTCACGAGTCAGGGCGCTGTCGTCAAAGTCGTAAGCAATGGGAATGGGTTTTCCCTCGGCACGGATCAGCTCCTGGGATTTGGGAAGCAGACGATTCAGAGTGGCGAGGAAGTCGTCCATCTGCGTGACCGCCCCGCGCAGCGTATAGGTTTTAGCGCCTTCAATTGGCACCTCTGCGCAGCGCAAAAATATCTCTGCCGTGTCTTTGGCGTATTGCATGTCGAACCCGCCCGTAAAGCGAATGGTATAAGGACGGCCGACGATGGTGGCCTTGATGGCCTTGGTGGGTCCCGAGGTGATTCCCTGGTCTCTGCCGACACCGTAGACAGTGCCAGGCCGCAGGCCGACGCTTGAGATGCTGTCGCTGAGGTAATAAATGCGGGCATTGCCTTCGTTCGCCTGTTTGAACACTCCGTAATGAGTGTTGGGCTGCAGAGGCGCTCCTTCGGGCACCTTGATATGGCCGTAAAATTCTTCCGGCCCGAAAACCGCGACCGAACTTGCGTAAACGATGCGCTTGACCTGGTCACGCCGTTTGCGCACCACTTCAAACGCGTTCACGGTTCCGACCACGTTCACCAGCGCTCCCAGGCGCGGATTGGCTGCGCACGCCGGAACCTGGAGCGCGGCCAGGTGGATCAGGTGCGTAATTCCATTCTCCGCAACGGCGCGGTCCAGATTGTCAAAGTTTGTGATGTCGCCCTGCACAAAGCGGATCTGCTCCTGTTGCTCTCCGGTCAGCAGTTGCTCCAGCCTGTGTGCTTTTGCGTCAAGATCATAAATCCAAGGTGTGTCGCCCCGCTCAATCAGCTTCCGCACAATCCACGAGCCGATGAATCCCTTGGCGCCGGTAAGAAGAAAACGAGAGCTGCTTTTCGAAGTATTCGAGTTTGTCATCATGGGCAAGATTATATGGGGTTCGGGCAAAAGTTTCCAACCAGAAGAACACAACGGCCCGAATGCCTCCCTCTGATTTGGGCGAAGCGAAGGCAGAATTCAAGGGCGGGATTCTCGCGAAGATAATTTGCAGAAGTGTGCTTCCAGCCTTGCGACCGTGACGTTCGAGAAACTTCCGGCAGGTTGCCGCGCAGGCTTTGGGTTAAAATAATGCTAAGACTCCCGTCCCGGTCCGAGGAACGCTAACTTGTCTTCAATTCCTCGCAAGTAACGACGGGCACCGGACGAGATCCCAATCATCGGAGCCCGTCGCATCTTTCATCGACAACCGCATTCGCGCCAACGAGACTTACTGCCTCAGTCGCTAACGCTGATGCTCTGAGCAACATCGCCATTCGGACGGGCAACAAAAGTAACCGTTGCCTGCTTCTGGGTCTGCTCAACAAGCTGATCGAAAGTCGCAGAGGTTCCGTTGATTTCGATCTTCGTCTTCGGGGTGACGGTTAAATCGAAAGGAACCCCGCCGGAAGCTTCCACGATTATCAATTTCTGGTCCACCTCAATCATGGAGATTGTTCCTTCAATCGTCTCCGGCTTGTATGAGTTCCACTCAGCCAGCACTGTACTCGTTGCCCGCTGCGGGCTTTTGGTTTTCTGCGCGCTTGCCGTTTGAACTCCACACAGCAGAGCGAAGGGAACGATCAGAAGCAACACGAGTTTCTTCATGTTTCGCTACCTCCTTGTTCTTTTGCCTGTATCTATAATCATTACATATTTTCCTCACAGGTATTAGATGCTTCCTGACGGGCCGGAAGGATATCGATCAAAGCGGCGAGCGGAAAATTATGCTAAACTTTTAAGGTTGAAGGTAAAGCAGCAAGCAGGGAGTTGGTTCGACCTGCCTCAGGCATGCTTCTGTAAGCCCTCCATGGAAAGCAATCGAATTCTGCTGACGAATGATGATGGCCTTGGCGCTCCTGGCCTTAAAGCGCTTGAGCGGGCTCTCGGTACGCTGGGCGACGTCACCGTTGTCGCGCCTGACAGTGAGCGAAGCGGGTCCAGCCAGTCCCTGACTTTGCACCATCCTCTGCGGGTCAAGATCGTCGACGACCACCACTACGCCGTGGCCGGTACTCCGACCGATGCCGTGATTCTTGCCCTCTACCAGTTGCTGCCTCAGAAGCCTCACCTTGTCGTTTCCGGCATCAACCCGGGAGGAAACCTGGGAGAAAACCTGATCTATTCCGGCACGGTGACTGCGGCGCAGGAAGCGGCGCTGCACGGAATGCCGTCATTTGCCATTTCGCTGGCCACCCGCAAAGCCGAAGATTTCAGCGGTGCGGCCGCCTTTGCCTTCGAGCTGGCAGGCAGAATCCTGGAGGAAGGGCTTCCGCCGGGCATCGCGCTGAATGTGAACGTTCCAAACGGTGAGATCCGCGGGGTGCGCCTGACCCGCCAGAGCCAGAAAATCTCTCAGAACCTGGTGTGCGAGAAGAAAGACCCGCGCGGAAGGCCTTATTACTGGCTGGACGAGACCCTTGAAAGGGGCAGGGTTGAACCCGACTCCGATTACGCGGCCATCTTTGCGCATGAAATTTCCATTACCCCGCTCCAAGTCGACCGCACCCATTACCCCAGCCTCAATCACCTCTCTGCCTGGCTGCCGGACCTGCAGCAGACAGTCAAGCCGTGACAAGAACACACTAGCCCGGCCTATTCATGGCAAGAATGGAATTCGCGAAAGGGTACGACTTTCAGTCGTGCCCCAAGACGTACTCCTAAAAATGCCTTTTCTTGCCGTACCCGGCGCTGCGGCACAGACGTAACGCCACACCTTGCGAGGATGAAGCAAGGAAGGGGGAGCTTGTCGTGACCCCGACGGTTATGCCGCCTTGACCTCTGCAAGACTGTCCCAGAGCGAATCTGGAATGTTTTCCTCAAAGGCGACGCCGAACTCAAAGTAGGTTCCGTCCTGCACCGGCCGCATCCACATCACATGGCCGCGGACCGCGTAGCGAAGATCGGGATGAAGGATGAATCCGATCGTTTCACCGGGGACAACCCGCTGGCCTGAGGTAAACTCGCCGCCTGTTTCACAAAGTGCCAATACGACAGCAGGATGCCGGACCTTTTGTTCGGACGACTCTGTCAGAAGAGTCACGCCTAGAGGGAATCGCACCTTGGCAAATCGACAACTATAGTAGCCGTCTCGCTCGCGCACGTTGAGCCCCCATCCTCAACTCCATGGATTGTATAGAATGTTCTTACGATGCCGCATGGAAGGTGTTATGTCAACACAAATTGCCCGGCATTGCACACTTTAGCACGTATCCCGGCGGATAATGGCCGGCCCGAAACGCGGGCGTCAGCCGTTCGCCTGAGCGTTAAAGAAGCCCGCAGCCTGTACAGGTTCACGCGCGTGTGTTAGTTTTCCAAAGAAGGTAATTAAGATGGAGACAGAGGGAAATATTCGAG
>JAKAWN010000602.1 GCA_021827245.1 Acidobacteriota bacterium
ATCGTTGCTGAAGTTATTGGGCCCGGCATCCAGGTCGAATTCTCGGATCACCTGCGGCCGGGTGGTTCGTTGCAAATGCTGGTTAACTCTCTAGGCAGGCGCGCGGGGCATAGCGGTGTCCTGGTGGTCGGACATGAACCCGACCTGAGCAGCGGCGTAGCAAAATTGATCGGCAATGCCCGGGCGAATTTTCAGTTCAAGAAGGGAGGATGCTGCCGAATCGATTTCGAAGAATTTCCGCCTCGCCCTCCGGGGAAGCTCATCTGGTGGCTCACACCGCGGGTGATGCGAAAAATCGGTTAGCAAAACCTTCCCCGCCGGAGTCCCATGATCCACATAAGCCCGCGTGCCGAGAGCGATCACTTTTCAAGGACGGTAGTATTCGCCGTTTCCGGCAAACGTGGCATGGTGATATGAGGAAACTCACCCGTTAAGCTGTCGAGAAACGCAACGATGTCCTGAACCTGGTTGTCGGTAAGCGTTTTGTCCAGCTGCGTCTTGGCCATCACTCTTACCGCTTCATCGAGATTTTTCACCGACCCGTTATGGAAGTAGGGTGCAGTTACCTCGACGTTCCGGAGCGACTGCACGACAAACATGTGTTGATCCGAGTCTTTGTGAGTCACTTCATAGCGGCCAAGGTCCGCCACCAGGTCGTACTTCTTCACATACGCATTGTCAGTATTCAATGGGAACTTCATGAAGAAGCCCGTTCCCATCGGCTGCTCGGGTCCGTTAAACATGGAGCCGCTATGGCAACTGGTACAGCCAACAGAATCCATCAGCTTAAGCCCACGTTGCGCGGCCGGACTCAAAGCGCTTTTGTTACCTTCCATATAGCGGTCATAAGGGCTGCCGGGAGTGATCAGCGTTCGCTCAAAACTGGCAATGGCTTGTGCAATGTGGTCAAAAGTCACAGGCTGGCTACCGCCAAATACCTTGGCAAACTCCTGCTGATATCCCTGAATGGCCTGGATTCGTTCCACGATAGCCTCGCCACTGGGCATGCCCATCTCGACCGGATTGGTCTGAGGCCCCTTCGCCTGCTCTTCGAGGCTTGCCGCCCGCCCGTCCCAGAACTGCACCGTGCGGAAGGCCGCATTGAAAACGGTGGGTGAATTGCGGCTGCCAAGTTTACCGTGGGCTCCAACCGAAACCGGCCGATTATCCGTTCCGTTCGACATGACGTTATGGCAGGAATTGCAGGAAACCGCCCCTGTGACTGAAATCCGCGGGTCAAAGTAGAGCTGTTTTCCCAGTTCAATCTTTGCAGCGGTCTGAGGATTGTCTTTGGGGACAGGAACATGAGATGGCATCTGCGCCCACAAGAGGACCGACGACGCCATCAGCGGAAAGCAAACCAGCAGGAGCCTTTTCCATAGAGAAACGTTAACCATGTTCAGAACCTCCGGCGCAATTTAATCCCGGTTTAGGCCACCTGGCGCCGCGTCTCAGTGTTCTGATTGGCGGGTGGCGATGGAACCGGTATGGAAATTGACATTAATAGTCCCTATCATGCGAGGTTCTGAAAACTCGCTAATGACGTGCAGTTCTGGCCCGTGTTTCCGCAGACTTCTCAGGTGTCTTCCCTTCCAACGATCGCAAGAAGTTAACCAGATTCCATGTTTGGTCTTCCTTTAGTCTCGTTCCCTGTGCAGGCATTGAGGCTGAACCCTTATCGATGAGGGTAAACAACTCGCCATCGGTTCGCTGGCCTAATGTATCCGGCTTGGTGAAATCAGACGGGTTGATGTGCATGACCGCAGCCAGGTCACCTTTGCCATTACCGGTTTTGCCGTGGCACATGGCACATTGCGTCATGTACAGACTTTTTCCCTTCTCCACCGACTCTTCAGTGAACTTCACGGGATTCTTGCGAGCCTTCTCTTCCGGCGTGATCACGAGCTGTTGCGGCGCCGCCGATGGAGCTGCGGTTGAAGGCGTTGTCGTCTGAGTGGATTGCTTGCCTTGCTGTGGCTGCGTTTCCTGCGCCCAGGAGATCCCGGAGATCAGGAGAAAGAGACAAATGCCTAAAGCATAAAAAGTACGCATGACTGGCCACCTCCTTTTCAAATTCCTTTTCGTCACTTCAGCTTTCGGGCCTTATGGCATCGCCTCGTCAACGAACCGGAATCTGCGGGGTGCCAAGTGTACTTCATTCTCCGTTCGTCATCCCCATTCGCCAGGGGCCGAAAGAGTGCAGTCTGTAAGAACCGAGCACGCGCATATAGTTGGCCCGCTCAAACGCCGACGGATTTGCAACCGATCGCAAGGCCAGGCTGCCCTGCATCTGCCGGACCGACTCATACTCGTGCTCTTCTAACCATCGGATCAAATCCTTACGCACCTGGTCCAGATGGCCGATCCCATTCCGCAACAGCGCAGAAGTCATCATCGCGACCCGCGCGCCGGCCATCATGGCCTTGAGCACATCCTCTGCCGTGTGGACTCCACCGGTGATTGCCAGATCCGGGCTGATGCGACCGTAAAGAATGGCAACCCAATGCAGTCTCAGCAGCAGTTCCTGAGAGGTGCTCAAGTTCACGGTTGGCACAACTTCCAGGTTTTCAAGGTCCAAATCAGGTTGGTAGAACCGGTTAAAAAGGACCAAAGCATCAGCCCCGGCCTTGTCGAGCTGCCGGGCGAAATTCGCCATAGCGCTGAAGTAAGGTCCCAGTTTTACTGCAACAGGAATGTGAATCGTATTCTTAACCTGGGTGACCAGCTCGCAATATGTCTTTTCGATTTCGGAACCAGAAACGTTCGGGTCTGTGGGCAAGAAGTAAATATTGAGTTCGAGAGCGGAGGCTCCGGCTTCTTCAATTTTCCTGGCGTGCTTCACCCAGCCACCCGGCGAGGTGGCGTTCAGACTGGCAATCACGGGAATGCTGACGGCTTCCGCTGCCCGGCGAACATGTTCCAGATAACCTTCGGGCCCGCGATTGTAACGGGTCATATCCGGCACGCTGCTGTACGCTCCGAAATCCGGCACTTGCTTGTACTGAGTAACCTCCGGCAAGTAGGTCAGAGATTCAGCGAAACTTTCAGTGCCCGCTGAGAGCCTCTGGTGCAGTTCCTCGCTTTCCTTAATAATCTGCTCTTCGAACAGCGAGTGAAGAACGACGGCCCCGGCTCCGGCGTCTTCCATCTGCCGGAGGTTATCGATCTCCTCCGACAGGGGCGAGGCTGACGCGACGAGCGGGCTCTTCAATTCAAACCCGAGGTAAGTTGTGGCGAGCTCCGTCATTTTTTCACTTCCTTCGCAACTTCTGCAGCCGGCGTTGCAGCCCATTTCTCATACAACTCCCACCGCGACCGCACGTCTTCCTCGGCAAGCTTCAAGGCCTGCTTTGCAATCTCCGGCCGGGCCTGAACCAGCATGGTGTAACGAGTTTCGTTGTAGACGTACTTCTCAAGTGGAAGCGAGGGCGGCCGGGAGTCAATGTGCAGCGGATTCTTGCCCTCCTTGGCCAGCGCAGGGTTGTAGCGGAACAAGGGCCAG
>JAKAWN010000603.1 GCA_021827245.1 Acidobacteriota bacterium
CGCGGCCATGCCTACTACCAGGCAATGTACGGAGGGTTCTTTTGCCTGATGGGGTCGGGCCTCGTAAGGGCGCTTGAGACGTTCGCTTCGCAGAGGGCGTGGAACGATCCCAACGTTTATTGGATTTCGATCGTGACGCTTGTCAATTGGGTTGCGAACGTCATCATGCCGCTCTTCGCGGCGCTCGAAGTCGTGGCGGGCGGCGTAACACTCGCGACCGACATCCGGGTTCACTACAGCCAAAGTTGGCAGCGGCATTTCCTCACGGCGGGTCTGTGCCTGTTGATCTCGGGACTCCTACGCCTCGCTGAATTCTTCGTCAGCCAAGGCGCGGGCGGAGTGACGTAGGGGATTGGACGTATAAATTCACAAATTACCAAAGGGTCGGAGGATTTCTCATGCCACTTGATGTGACGCCCGTGCAGCGAAACCTTCGGACACGTGTGACGTTTCTTGGGCTCGAGGCCGAAGACCTGTTCGCGATCCTGGCCCTTGCGATTATTTCAAACATCCTGGGTCGCTTCCTTCACCGCGAGATGTTCGGCCTACCTATGAATATGGTTGTTCAGTATCTGGTGCCGCTCCTAAGCGTCCCCGGCCTGATGCTATTCAAATACGGCAAGCAACGCGGCTACCTGCGTGATTGGGTCGAGTTCCACTCGAAGCCCCACGTGTATTCGGCACTCGAACCTGACACGCAACTCACGAAGCCTTATCTCAAGTACGGAGACGAATGATGCCCGTCACTTTGGACCAGTACGAACGCTCTCTCACGGCTCCCGCCCTGAGCGAGCAACTGCGAATCCGGGACCTGCTCGACGACGTTGCGATCCAGACCGATGGCTCATTCGTCGCGGGCTACGAACTGAGCGGCCTGACGGCGCTCTACGCGAGCGACGACGACCGCAATCGCAACAAGCAGGCCCTTGAAGCCTTGATCCGGTCGCTACCGGAACGTTCAGTGCGGATGCAGATGCGGTTTGAAATCGCCGAAGGGACAGGTGACCTGCTCGCGCGTTACAACCGGGAGCAACGCAACCCCAGTGTTGTTCTACAAGCGATTGACAGGGAGCATGTTCTCGCGTGGCGCGAGAGGGACGGCAAAGGGCAATATCTCCGGCATTTACTTCACGCTTACTTCATCTGGAACCCGCGAATCCATCACCAATCGCCAGATTTTGAGTGGAAGCGAAAGATGAAATCATCCGCGGGAGGCGGCTTGAGCCTCGCGGCCACAAAGTGCATTGAGCGCACGCGCCGCGAACACGAAGATTTGCTGGCCGAATTCAACAGCCTTATGGCCGGCGTTGAGGCGACACTCAACACAACTGGCGTGGGAGTCAGGAGGTTGACCCACGAGGAGTTGTTCCTCGAAATCAAGCAGGCACTGAATCCTTTGATTCAGGACACACTCTGTTTCAGATCCTTTGAACATCAACTGGTATACGAGAGCGCCCGCGCTCAGGCCGCGAACGTCAATATCGAGGACGAAGCCGATGACTATCTCAAGATCGGCGGTCTGCTTTACTCATTCATCAGCCTCAAAGACCTCCCCGACGCGACTTTCCCAGGAATGCTACGGGAACTTCTCGCCATGCCATTTCCGCTCGTCGCAAACGTGGAAGTCACGCTACCTGACCAGGCCAAGGTCCAGAAGCAGTTCAAATCGCGCCTGCGAAAAATGATGGCAGCCCAGCGCGACATTCACGGAGGCTTTCGCCTCAATGTTGACGCCCAGGTTGCCGAGGAGCAACTGATCGAGGTCCTGAAAAAAGTCATCTCAAGCTCACTCAAGGTGTGCGAAACGAGCCTGATCGTGGGAGTCCGGACATCGAAGCCGGTCCAAAGCCGGGCGGACCGCGATGAAGCAGAACGGATTCTCGCCGACCGGCGCCAGCGAGTACTTCATGCCCTTTTCCGGATGAACGGAGCGCGCGGCATCGCGGAGATGCTGGCGCAGAAGCGGCTGTATTTCGGGAGTCTGCCTGCCATGGCGAGCGACAACAAGCGCGAGATTCCGCAGCTCACGCTTCACGCGGCGGATCTCCTTCCAGTCGAAGTTCCCTGGCGCGGCACACCGCATTCACCGGTGATGCTTTTTGAGACTCCCGAGCGGCAGTTGATTCCCTTCTCGCCGTTCGACTCGTCGCTTGGCGACGCCAACATGCTAATTATGGCCAAAAGCGGTGGTGGGAAGACGTTCATGGCCCAGATGTTCCTGTTGATGCTCGCGAGGGCGAACCCTCTCATTTCTATCCTTGAGCGCGGTGATTCTTACCGGCCGCTGGTTGAGTTGATGGGCGGGCGAACGATTGCCGTGGACCTGGAAGGCCGCGAAACGCTCAACCCGTGGGATCTGCCGCCTGGAGAAACGCAGCCCACCAAAGACAAAATCGCGTTTCTCAAAAACCTGACGCTTCACATGATCGGGCAAGACCGCCGTTCGGACGACACCTTGCTCGACAACCTCCTGAGCGACGCCATCGCCCGGACTTACAAGCGATGCGCCTCCCGTTTTTCCAATCCCATTCCAACCTTCAACGACCTCAAAGAAGAGCTTGCCAACTGGCGGGATGAGGAGCGCATGCAGAGGACGATGGACGAGGCAAAGCTTGCTTCCATCAAGCTCCGTTCCTGGACGGGCGACAAAGGCGTATACGCGAACCTCTTCGACCGCCGGACGACGATGCGGCTCGACGCAAGCTGGCTTTTCTTCGACGTCGAAGGCCTGAGTTCGGACCCACAGCTTGAAACGGCAATGAGCATGGTCATCGCTCACGCGGTCTCCGAGCGCGCATCGGGCAAGACAGGACAGCCTTCAATAACCATCCTCGATGAGTGCTGGGCGCTGCTTGATTCGCCAAGCCTTGCGCCCGAAGTCGTTCAGCTCTTCCGGACTGCCCGAAAACGTTACGGAAGCGTCTGGGGCATCAGCCAGACGCCGGAAGATTTTGTGGGTACAGAAACGAAACCGCGGGAGCACGGGCCTGGAATTCTTAAAAATGCCACGACAAAGATCATCGGCCAGCAGCCGGGCGACACGAGTGCCTTGGTCAGGCACCTTTCGCTCAATCCGGCAGCAGTGAGAGAAGTAAAGGAATTCAGCGCTCCGCAGAAGGGGCAGTCAGCGCGGGCGCTGCTTGTACTCGGAGAAAAGGCAGAGACGACTCAGACGATTTGCCTTGTGCCAACGCCGCTTGACTACTGGATTTGCACAACGTTTCCGCGGGAGCAGCGCTACCGGACGCGGTTTTTGAAAGAGCATCGCGGCCAGCCACTTCTTGAGTGCTATCAGGAACTCGCCAAGAAGTTTCCGAGGGGATTGGCTGACCTGGCACCGCTACCGGAGGAATCTACTGCGAAGACTGAGGAAACAGTGGCCGCAGGGTGAGACGACACATGGCCAGGGCGGAAATTCGGAGTGTGCGAAAAGGATCGTGAGCCGCGCACGGCTCGGGGATCGAGGACGTTTATGACGACGATTTTCTTTCTT
>JAKAWN010000604.1 GCA_021827245.1 Acidobacteriota bacterium
TGTGTACGGCACGCGCATGGCGCCGCACATTGATGCAACGGCGATTGCTTTGCTTGCGCTTCGCAGTGAGCCATGGAACAGATTGATCAGCCGCAGTCTGCGGTGGCTTGAATACCAAGCCGGCTCATGCCCCGCTGCCTGGAGCCTCGCTTGGTCAATTCTTGCACTCGACGCTTATGACCTGCCGGTGCTGGCGCTGCAGCAGCGCCTGTTGACCGTCGTCGAACCCCACGAAACATGTGACGCGGCAACTTTGGCAGTTGTTGCCCTGGCGCTTGATTGTACTGTCGCCAGCAACCCGTTCGAGGTGGTCGCATGACGAGCCGTGCCGGACTTGGAGGCTCGCTTGGCATCGCGGCTCGCGCCGCGAATTCCTTGCCGTTTCTGATACCACTTTACAAATGTGATTGCAGGCCCGCGCGATCAGGTGTGGCAATTCTACCGGTGGCCGAATACTCCGAAAAACTCTCGGACGTGCTGTGGAAAGGGTTCAGATTGTTCAATTTAAGCGTCACTGGCAAATCCGTTCTCCTCAAACCCAACTTGGTTGATTACATCCCAGGAGCCGCGATCAACACGCATCCGCTTCTCATCGTTGCGGCGGCCGAGTGCTTCCGCCGTCTGGGCGCCAAACGAGTCACCGTGGCCGAGGGCCCAGGCCATCAGCGGGACACTCAACTCGTGCTTCGGGCAACTGCCTTGGAGCAACACCTCAAAGAACAACGGATTCGTTTTGTAGATCTCAATCGCGATGACGTCGTGAAGGTTCGTCTTCGGGCCGACTATTCACGTCTCAAGCACCTTTGGCTGCCGCGCACAGTGCTTGAGGCGGACTTCATCGTATCCATGCCCAAAGTGAAAACTCATCACTGGAGCGGAGTGACCCTGAGCATGAAGAACATGTTCGGCGTGGTGCCAGGTGTGAAGTATGGATGGCCGAAAAACTTGTTGCACTGGAGCGGTATCCAGCAAAGCATTCTCGACCTCGTAGCGACAGTCCCAATTCATTTCGTCATCGCCGATGCAATCGTGTGCATGGAAGGTAATGGCCCGCTTTCGGGAACCGCCCGGCGGCTGGATCGAATTGTTCTTTCTGATGACCCGGTTGCTGCCGACGCAACCTGCGCCAGACTGATGGGCCTTGTCCCTGATCGTGTTCCCCACATCGCGGAAACAGCAAAGTTCCTGGGCAATTTGTCGTTAGATCGGATCGAACAGCTAGCCGCCCCCGTTAGCTTTCCTTCCGCCCCGTTCCAGGCCGTCCAAGAATTCGAACACCTGCGTATCAAAGTAAGTCACTCATCGGCCGAGCTTCGGTAGCCTCTGTGCCTCGCCATGCAAACACGAGCGTCAGAAATAGCAGCGCAGACCACATCCACAGTTTCGCGACTATACTGGAAAGCGAAGGTGTGTCAGAGAAAGCTGCCGCATTTTTCAAGTCGAACGGCTGCACCTAGGCTTCAGGGATGGACTTGAAGTGAGAGTTCTTCTAGCATTGCGCTCATGAAGAAGATGAAATCTGGCAATCGCAGCTCTGTGGCGAAAGTCGAGGGCCCTCCGAAAGACATTGATGAATACCTTGCTGCTGTCCCGGAACCCGCCCGCAGCACCTTGAACAAGATTCGCGCGGCGATCCGCTCCGCTCTTCCACCCGAGGCTACCGAGACGATCAGCTATCGGATCTCTGCGTTCAAGTACACAGGATCGATGGTGTGGTTCGCTGCGTTTTCGAACCATTGCAGCCTGTCCCCAACAGCCTCCGTTGTCGAAGCGTTTAAGAACGAACTTAAAGGCATCTCCACATCTAAAGGGACCATTCACTTCCCCACGGATAAGCCACTGCCGCCGGCACTTGTTAAAAAGCTGGTGAAAGCGTGGGTCGCGCAGAACAAAAGCGAGAAACGGAGCTGACCGGGTTGCTCTCGAGACCTGTTCAGGATTTCGAAGACGATTGAGTGCCTTCGTCACCAACTAAATAGACTTAACGCCTGGTTAACGGCCCAAGCCACAGAAGGGGCATGGACACCTGGAGCGGATGTTCGGGCAGGCTTTGCCGCCCCCGCGGTGGTCGTGGTCTCAACCAACGCTCTCGGCGCTGTAACGCGCGATGAGACCCGTGCGCACCGCGTGGCGATAGACGGCGAGGAAGGCGCGGCAGGCGAGGAGCAGCGTAAACAGGGTCAGAGCTGTGCAGATCAGCATGGACTCGAGTGAAGCGCCATGGCCTTCCACCACCCTGCGCATGCCCTCAAACACGTACGAAGGCGGCACCAGGCGCGCCACCCATTGCAGCCAGAAGGGAAGCGCCGACAGCGGGTAGAGGACGCACGCCAAGGGCGAGAGCAGAGCAGGGATGGGCCAGATCAGCCACTCCGCCGCCGGGCCCCAGCGCAGCACCACCGCCGCGCCGAAGATCCCAAGCGCGATTCCAAAGAGAAATAGGAGCAGGAGGTATGGAACCAGCATCACTCCGTAGGCGAAGAACGAAAGTCCGAACGCCGCCGTTGCCAGGACCACCATCACCGCCAGGACTACGAGGCTGGTGGCGACGCTGAAGAGCACCAGGCTGGTGAGATATTCAGCGATCGACAGCGGCGCGGCAAAGATGTTCAGAAAGTTGCGCGACCAGACGTCCTCCATGAAGGCGATGATGACTCCGTGAAGCGCCCGAACGAGAAAATCCCACAGAACGATGGCTCCCAGGAGGGCGGGAATGAAGTTGAAGCGGGCGGCGGAGACAGAGTTCAGATAGCGGCTGATGAATCCCCAGAGCACAATGTCCACAGCCTGCCAGGCAAAGAGCGGCACGATCCGGGCGGAGCTGCCTCGAAGCAGGTAGAACAATCGAAGCAGAACGGCGGCAATCCGGCGCAGGCGTGCGGGCATCGTCGTCAATCCTCCAAAGTCAGCGGCTCGCGAGCTACCGTCACGAAGAGTTCTTCGAGCGATTCTTTCCCATACTCGGCGGGCAAGGTTTTTGGATCACCTTCCAGCAGAATCTTCCCGTGAGAGAGAAACAAGATGCGGTTGCAAACCTCGGATACTTCATACATGTTGTGCGAGGTCCACAGCACGCCGACTTCGTTCCCTTGCGCGAAATCGCGGATTCGAGAACGGATTTCGCGGGCGGTCGCGGGGTCCAGCGAAGCCGTTGGCTCGTCCAGCAGCAGGAGGCGAGAACGATTGAGCATGGCCTTGGCCAACGAGACGCGGGTTTGCTCGCCCGAAGAGAGCACGCCGCACTTGGTGTTGCGAAACGGGAGAAGATCGAACTCGCGGAGCAGAGCTTCGATGCGCTCCGTGACGGCGGATATTCCATACATCATAGCAAACACGCGCAGGTTCTGCCACACCGTGAGATTGCCCGGCAGCGGCGCGTAAACGGCGGTAAAGTTTTTGCGTTCCAGAGCCAGACGCCGGTGCGAGGCGATATTTTTGCCGTCGATAATGACGCTGCCGGCGCTCGGCTCAAGAACGCCAAGAATCATG
>JAKAWN010000605.1 GCA_021827245.1 Acidobacteriota bacterium
CTTCGGGAGCTGCGCCAGGCAAGCCATTTGCTTTTCGAGTTCGTAATCTGCCCCGTAAAACCAATACCTCCGGTTCGTCGCTCGATGAATTCCAAGCGGCCCGCGGATGGCGTTCCCGAACTCGCCCCGCTTCAGTGAATCGTGCTTGGGAAAGATTTCGATTCCCTCTGGCAGACCGTTTCCCTTCACCGGAACACCCAGCCGAAGCGCCAGGTCAAAGACATAGACCCGGCAGGATCGAGCTGGCTGCGGCGTATCGAAGAAGATCCACAAATGTCCCCCGCGCCGGCTCTTTTCGAGCGCCCCGGAAATACCATCCCGGCTCAGGTAGTAGTTCAACTTCAGAAGATCTTCGAGCGACTCCTTATAGTCAGCGTCAATCGCGATCCACTTGCAGCATTGACTCGTGGGGTTGATCGCATATAAGGCAATGGTGAGTTGGCCTTCCAGGTGCTTTCGTATGGTTTCGTGCGTCAGCGTCATTAGCTGGTCGGTTCCCTTTGCCCTGGGACGGTAGTAATAGTGCCGGCCGGTTTCCGGGTCAGGGCAGTTCGCCTGTACGGTATAAGCGCGGCGGTTTACGAAGAGGTCAAAATAGTCGCGAGCGATTTTGTCCAAGACTTGAGAATCCACGGCTGACTCCTTTCTGCGGCAGCCGGTACTTTCAGCAAAGCTTTTGAGCTTGATCGAAAAATTGGCCGGGGCGATGACGCGGAAAGAGCACTGCGCACCCGGCGAGGCGAGATGCGAGAAACCTGATTCTTGGATACTCCAGAAGTGAATTCCTGTCAAATTTTCGGTGCGCTTAACAGGGCTGGCGGGAAATACGGCCTAATTGCTTAGCATCCAATAAGTTACGGAGATTATCGGCCGGGTTTCCAAACGCGATTCATTTCGTTCGGATTCAGACCTTAAGTGTGGCCGCTTTTTCGGGTGAAGGCGGTTCGAGGGTTATGGATTACCCTCGCCGAGAATTGCGAGAATGTCCCGGCTCCCGTGAAGGATGCGGATAATTTGCAGGGGATCGGTCGCGGGATCGTAAACGATAATGTAATTCGGAAAAGCTTGGACTGTCCAAAACCGAAGGGGAAGTTTCGTCAAGTCTTCGCGGGTCTGCCCGCGAAGAGGCCCTTCGGCCAGGAAGGCGCACGCCTTGTAAACGGCTTCTTCGATTCGGTTAGCCGCTTCAACCTTGTCGCGGGCGATGTAAATCCAGATTTCAAAAAGGTCATCAACAGCGTGAGGCGTGAACTGATAGTGACTCATGCCTTCCGCTGTTCAGCGAGCCACGCACGCTTCCTCTCGTCCATTTGGGCGTGGACTTGGTCGCTGTCGATCAGGTCCCCCCGCTCGGCAGCGGCGTAGCCCTCCTCGATCTTGGCGCGATTCTCGGCCAGCCACGCGTCTCGGTCGCGGAGCAGTTCGAGCGCCCGCTTGATAACTTCTTCGGGACTCTGGTAGGCGCCGGAACGCAACGCCTCGGAAATGAGCCGCTCGTGTTCCGGCCGCAGGGTGATAGGCATAGTGAATTTTCCCTCTTTCTCATGTTACCACCGTATTCCCGCTCCGCATAACGGGTCGAGGACTGAGTGCCACTTTCGCTCTGATCAAGCCATTAAGCGATGGCCAAGACCCGTGTCTCTTCCATGACATTGGAACGGCGTCAGCAGCTTGCGCCAACCCGTTGGCCGACGGGTGTGCGGCCTGGAGTCACGAACCACTTCCGGTCGCGCAGGAGGCGGGGATTCTCGACCAGCCGCAGGAAGTGGCATTGTTCAAGCAGCACATCGAGGTCGGCAAGGTTGTAACCGGAATATTTGTGGTCATCAAAATCCACCCAGTACCAAACCCCGTCGCGCCGGTCGTACACGTAGATGGCCCCAGATTCGGGATCGCCCGGAACCACCAGGAACACAGCCACGCCGGTTGGAAACTGGATCCAGCGGGCAATTTGTGGATAATCGCCAATGGCCAAGAGTTCAGCCACGGCCGTTTCAAGGTCCTTTCCGGCATCGAGCCGCGTAAGGACTGTTGCTGTCATCCGTCCGAACATAAAGCCTCCTTTGGTTATCTGAGAATCTCCTCTTGACTATTGACAAGAGGCGAGCTAGGATTCCTTGTCGATAGTTGAGGGGGGAGCGAGAATGGGTAAGCCAACCGATTTAGTCCAAGGAACGTTGGACCTCCTGATCCTGAAGACGATTGCTCCTGAGCCCATGCACGGCTGGGGGATTGCGCAACGCATCCGGCAGGTGTCGAAGGAAGTGCTCCAGGTAAATCAGGGAGCGCTGTATCCTGCCCTCCATCGCCTGGAGCAAAACGGATGGATCAAGGCGAAGTGGGGCGGGTCGGAAAACAATCGTCGGGCTAAGTTCTATTCGGTGACGCAGGCGGGGCGAAAGTATTTAGAGCGTGAGGAAGCAAACTGGAAGAGGCTCTCGACCGCCATCGGGCTAGTGCTAGAAAATTCATGACGTAGGACTCCCATGATGCGTTGGATCTACAAATTGCCTCTTCGCCTTCGGTCAATCTTCCACAAGACGCGGGTTGAGGACGATCTCAGCGAAGAACTGCGCTTCCACTTGGAAAAGCAGATCGAACAGAACATCGCGAAGGGCATGAGCACCAAAGAAGCGCGCTACGCCGCGCTGCGAACCTTTGGTGGCGTGGAACAGGTCAAAGAAGAATGCCGCGACAGTTGGGGCGTGCGGGCGATCAACGAACTTGCGCAGGACATTCGCTATGGCCTCCGCCAGCTTCGTCGCAATCCCGGGTTCACCGCTGTTGCTGTCCTTTCTTTAGCCCTGGGAATTGGCGTGAACACGACCGTCTTCAGCATTGTTGATTCAGCCTTCCTTCGTTCCTGGCCGGTCGAGAACCCTGGGGCCCTGGTGAGCATTTTCACGAGCACCAAAAGGACACCGCAAGATCAAGCGTCCTATGCTGAGTACCTAGACCTGCTGAATCAGAACACAGCATTCTCCGGCGTCCTTGCCTACGGATACAAAGGGGCGTTCGTGAACGTAAACGGGCGTGACGAGTTCGCTAAAGTCAGTGTCGCATCACCCAACTACTTTTCGGTGCTCGGCGTGAAAGCGGCTTTGGGTCGTACCTTTTTCCAGGAAACGAATGGCAGCGCCAACGAGATGGGCGTGGTGATCAGCTACGAGCTGTGGCAAGGGCTGTTTGGCGGCAATTCGAACTGGGTTGGGAAGGCGATTCAGTTGGACGACAAGACCTTCACGCTGCTCGGAATTGCACCCAGGGAGTTCCGTGGACTGACGAATTTGTTCTCTACAGATGTCTGGATGACGCCGGCAGTATGGTCGGCGATGGTTCCAGGCTCTGCCCAGGAATTTGAGGCGCGAGCGGATCGCTGGTTCACGGTGGTGGGCCGCCTACGTCCTGGGATGACCGTCGCGCAGGCTAGATCGCAAGCGAACACAATCGCCGGCCGTCTGGCGCTGGCCTATCCTGGGTGCAATTC
>JAKAWN010000076.1 GCA_021827245.1 Acidobacteriota bacterium
CACTTGCTGTGCAGGTTGTAAAGCGAAAATTCCGGCCGAGTGAAGTATCCACCGTCCACCTCAGGGATGTAACCGCGAATGCCGCGCACGCCGCCCCAGGTGCGTTCCCCGATCAGGGGGCCAAGATTGTACTTCTTGAAGAAGTAACTGAAGTAGTCGCCGTCTGAGGCCGTATAGGCATTGCTCAGACAGACCATATATCCATTAAAAACATTTTCAGGAACAGTATCGCTTTTGAAGTTGCGTGCGGCCTCCATGCCCACGAGGATGCGGCGCAGATGTTCAAGCATGATATGATCCACAAACCCGCCGCCGTTATATCGCACGTCGAAGACCATACCTTCCTTCCGGATTTGCGGGAAGTATTGCCGGACGAATGCGTTCAGCCCGTCGGCTTCCATGTCGGGCAGATAGACATAGCCCACCTTGCCGCCGGTGGCCTTTTCGACCTTCTCGCGGTTGGTCTCAATCCAGTTCAGTTCGCGCAGAGCCAGTTCGCTCCGGAGCGGCTTCACCATGATGTCCCAGGCACCCTCAGTCGTGGGCTTGTCGTTGACGGTGAGCGTGACATCCTGCTCGGCCGTGTTGACGAACAGCTTGTAGGGATTTTCCGGAACCTTCAACGGCTTGCCATTCACCGCCAGCAGATAGTCGCCCTGCTTGACTTTGACTCCCGGCGCGGTGAGCGGAGAACGCACGGACGGGTCCCAGCTCTCGCCGGGGTAGATCTTCTTGAAGAAATAGAGGCCGTGAGTAGTGTCCACTCCGAAATCGACTCCGAGCACGCCGACATTGACGGGATGAAGGTCGGGGAAATCTCCGCCGCCGACATAGGTGTGGGAATTTCCAAGCTCACCGATCATATCGCTGATGATGTAATTCAGGTCGTAGCGGTCAGCTACGTAGGGCAGCAGCACCGCGTACTTTTCCCTGACTCTTTCCCAGTTGACGCCGTTCATGGCCGGCTCGTAAAAGTAGTCGCGCTCCTGCCGCCAGACGTCGTTAAAGATCTCCTTCCACTCTTCCGGGGGATCGAGATCCATCTGCATGTTGGCCAGGTTCAGAGCTCCTTCGCCCACTTTGTGCGGCTCTTTTGCGGGCGGCTTGGCATCAATGATGCCGTAGACGCGCTCGGTGCCGCCTTCCTCGAATAAGGCGTTGGCGCCCGGGATGGGAGCTTGAGGTGCGGAGTAGAGAAGCTTTTTGCCATCGAAGGAGAGCGTGTAGTTGTCGGCATTTTCGATCAGAACGCTGTCTTTGCGCTCTTTCATATTGAAAACGTGGATGGCCGGCTCCTGGCCGGGCAGCGGGCCGGAAAGCCCCAGAGTCGGCATGGACACGTAGAAGACATCGCTCTTGTTGGCCTGCAGATTCTGGTAATTGCCGGGCGGAATGGGCAGCGCCACGACGCGCTTTTCAATCCCCGCAAGATCGATTCTGAAGCCCTTGAGCGCTTCTTCCGTCTTCTCCTCTTTGCCCTTGGCTTTCGTTTCGGCGGTAGGCTGAGATTTTTCGATGGTGGCTTCGTCGCTGCGCGGAGCGAACGGCGACGGCAGATCGGCCCGCAAAGTCACCGCATAGATGCCCGTGGCTTTGGGGTTCGAGAATTCCGTGTCGTAGACTCCGATCACTTCGTTATAACTCCGGTTGGACAGGAAGTAGAGGTACTTGCCGCCGGGATCGAAGACCGGGTGCCAACTGTTGGTAAAGCTTGAGGTGACCGGCGTGATCTTCTTATCCGCAAGCGAGTAAAGATAGATGGCGCTGTTGAGGTTGCGGGCAGTATTCGCGTAAACAACCCACTTGCTGTCCGGTGACCATCCGTAGTCTACCAGATCGGCGTACTCGCCCTGGGTGATCAGAACCGGCTGCTTGGTGTGGATGTCAACGTAGTAAAGGTGCAAAGTCGAGTCGGCATAGAGAAGCTTGGTGCTGTCGGGAGACCAGACGGGCTGCAGCAGAAAGACCTTGTTGTCCGTGGTGATTTCGGTGCCCGCGCCCGGCGGCTGGTCTGCCTTCCGGATATAGAGCTGATTTTCGCCGGTGCGGTCGGAGACGTAAGCAACCCAGCGGCCGTTGGGCGACCACGTGGCGTAGCGCTCCTGGATGCCTGAGGTCTGCGTGAGATCGCGGATGCTCCCATGCTTGGCCGGCACGGTGAAAATGTCTCCGCGCGCGGTAAACAGCGCGCGCTTGCCATGGGGCGAGAGATCGAATGCGGTGATCAGCTTGCTTACGTGGACCCAATGCCTTCTCTGCTGGACGAAGTCGCCCGGCAGGTAGATCGTCATCTTGTGAACCTTCTGGGCCTTCAGATCGAAGATATAAAGGTAGCCGCCATTCTCAAAGATGATGGAGTCCGGGCCGAGGCTGGGCCAGTTGATGTCGTATTCGGTGAAGTGCGTGAGCTGCGTGACCTTTTTCGTGCTCAGGTCGTAGCTGTACAGATTCATCCGCTTTTCGGGGCCACGGTCGGAAGTGAAGTAGATCGTGTTGCCGTGCCACATGGGGAAAGTGTCGGACCCTTTATAATGCGTGAGCTGCTCGACCGTGTTGGCCTTCAGATCATAAAGCCAGATGTCCTGCGCCATGCCGCCCAGGTAGCGCTTGCGGGCGCGGAAATTCCGGAAGATGCGGTTGTAGGCGATCTTGGTGCCGTCGGGCGAGAAAGAGGTCAGGCCGCCCTTCAGCACCTGGAAAGGCTCGGGAAGGCCGCCATCGATACTGACGCTGTAAAGCTGCCCGAACCAGGTGTTGAAGGTGGTGCGGCGGGAGAGAAACAGGATCCGTTTGCTGTCGGGGAACCAGGTGATCACTTCGTTGTTCGGGCCCATGCGCTCGGGGACCTGCGCTACGTCTGGCAGATACGTCAATTGGCGCGGCTGCCCGCCCTCGCTCGGCATGACGTAGACGTTGAAGTTGCCGTCATATTGCGCCGTGAAGGCGATCCACTTGCCGTCCGGAGAAAACTTGGGGAACAATTCCAGCCCCGGGCTGCTGGTGATCCGGCGGGCGACACCGCCGGAACTTGGGACCAGCCACAAGTCTCCGGCATAGCTGAAGACAACCTTGTTCTTATAAATGTCAGGAAAACGCATCAGACGACCCTCAGGCATCGGCTGCCCGAAACAGACTGAAGTGAATCCAAGCAGTGCGATAGCAATGAACGCGCGTGTGAAACGCATCAAGAAACCCTCCGCATCGTGAGCATTCCGTGACCGCAGTAATCGTCCGCCTCCGATAAGCGCGGATAGCCATTTTAATCCGTTGTGGCACCGAAGGGAGTAATAAGATGCAAGATGGCATACAAACAGATTTCGAAAAAGGCAGGCCGCCGAGCAGCGACGGTGGCAGCAAGCCAGAATCGGGAGTTGCGCGAGGAGACAGAAACGCCCGAAGTTGCGCCGTGGGTGTCCATACGGCGATCAAGGCTTTTATCGCAGCTTCGGCGTGATTGGTGAGCGGTGCGATGCGCAGGAACTTGCGGGAGAGGAATCACGGGATTCGTGGACCCGGGACAAGACTCAAGCTCGCTGTTGCCGTCCTGCAACCTGGCTGCTGGAAGTGGAGGTGCGCGGGCCCCAGATTTTCCAGATAGAGGGAATGTTGAAGAGAAGATTTACTGCGCCGTCGAGAACCACTCCTGCCGCTGCTGCGACGACCAGCCGGACGCCTTGCGAGGCGAGGAAAAGCGTGAGACCGATATTCAGAATCACGCCCGGCAGGCAAACTTTCTGATAGAGCCAAAGATGGTTCGCCCCTCGAGTCGTTGCAGAGGTGGCCCGCAGGCGGCGCGCGAACGTTACGTTCTGGTTCCACACGAAGTTCCACAACAGGGCGGCTTCGACGGCCACAGGCACGGCCCAGAAGACACTGGCCCCCGCAGTCCCGGCCATCCAATGGATCAGGCTGATATCCAGCGCAGCTCCCGTGAGCCCTACGAGGCTGTACACAAGCCAGGCGCGCAACTGCCCGGTCGAAACCGACAGGCGAACCAGGTGAGCGAGGTACTCGCCGTACTGGCGGAGGCCCAGCTTGGAACTGCCGCGCGTTCTTTCTTCAAATTGATACGGGACCTCCACGATATGCTCGATCCGTCCTTTGGCGAGGACTTCGAGAAGGATCTTGTAACCCAACGGGGAAAGATCCGCGCCAGCAATCGCCGCCGCCCGAACGACAAACATGCCGGACATGGGATCACTGACCGAAGAGAGTTTCAATGGCAGGACGGAGGCGGCCAGATGGGTGGCGCCACTGGAAATCACACGGCGGCTGAATTCCCAGTCGGAAGTTCCACCGCCCGGGATGTAGCGGCTGGCAACGGCCAGATCAGCGTTCGACTTGCGGAGGGCAGCCGCCAGCGCAATCAGGATTTCCGGCGGATGCTGAAGGTCAGCGTCGATGACGCCCAGCAGATCACCATTGGCAAGCTTCCAGCCATCGACCACGGCCGTCGCCAGTCCCAGCCGTCCGGAACGGCGAAGCACCCGCACGTGGAATTCGCCGCTGAGTGCCTCGGCGAGTTCGGCGGTTCCGTCGCCGCTGTTATCATCCACGATGATCAATTCGTATTGTTCACCAGCCTGAGCCAGAGCCGTGCCCGAGCGGCGAATGACTTCCTGGATAGACTCCGCCTCCTTATAGGTTGGAATCACGATGGAAATCATGGGGCGATCAAATTCCTCTTTGCCAGCGGAACGTGAAATCGCACCTGAAAATAGCACGTGTCCAGGGCACCGTCAATGCGTAACAGATTTTCCCTGTACAAGTGTTTCAGCGGCGGCCGGGTTCGCGCACGCGACCTCCCGACTTGCAGCCCACTGGCGTATCGAATAGACTGACGAAGTATGGCCAATTCACCCCGCAGCAATGTCGCCGAAAAGATTGAGACGGGGGAAGAATACCTGCCGGCTTTTCACATCATGACCAAGCCGATGGGGCCCATCTGCAATTTAGATTGCCGATACTGCTTTTATCTCGAAAAAGAGAATCTCTACCCTGCGAAATCGAGCTGGGCGATGCCCGAGGACGTGCTCGAGACTTACGTCCGGGACTACATTCAGGCGCAGAACGTGCCGCAGATTTCATTTGCGTGGCAGGGAGGCGAGCCTACGCTGCTGGGCGTGGAATATTTCCAGAGAGTTGTCGAACTTCAGAAAAAGTACGCCGACGGAAAGCGAATCGAGAATGCATTTCAGACCAACGGCGTTCTGCTGGACGACCGGTGGGGCGAGTTCCTTGCCGCGAACAAATTCCTGATAGGGCTCTCGATCGACGGACCGCAAGAACTCCACGATCGCTACCGCGTGGACAAGGGAGGCCAGCCGACTTTTAAGCGCGTGATGCGGGGCCTTGGCTACCTGAAAAAGCACGGGGTGGAGTTCAATACGCTGACGGTTATCCAGCGCCACAATTCCCAGCATCCTTTGGAGGTCTATCGCTTTCTGAGGGAACACGGAAGCGGATTCATGCAGTTCATTCCTATTGTCGAAAGAATCGCCGAGGCGCCGAATCAGCAAGGTCTGGTCCTGATCGGGCCCGGATCTTCGGAGCATGCAAAAGTTTCTGAGTGGTCTGTGGAACCGCTGCAGTACGGAAAATTTCTGTGCGCGATATTCGATGAATGGGTTCGTAACGATGTGGGGCGGTGTTATGTTCAAATTTTCGACGTCGCGCTCGAAAGCTGGGCAGGCTATCCTCCCAGCCTGTGTGTCTTTCGCGAGACCTGCGGAGCCGCCATGGCCATGGAACATAACGGCGACCTCTATTCCTGCGACCATTTCGTTTACCCGGAAAATAAACTGGGCAACATCATGGAAAGCCCGATCAACGCGCTCGTTAATTCCCCCCAGCAACGCAAGTTCGGCCTGGATAAGCGCGATACGCTTCCGCGCTATTGCCGGGAATGTGACGTGCGGTTTGCGTGCAACGGCGAATGTCCCAAACACAGGTTCATCCGGACTCCCGGCGGCGAGGACGGCCTTAATTATCTCTGCGCCGGGTACAAATTGTTTTTCCACCACATTGATCCGTACATGAGGTTTATGGCTGCGGAACTCGAGCAGCAAAGGGCACCGGCCAACGTGATGAATTGGGTGCGGATGAGGGATCTGGGAGCCGCAGGCAAGAGCCGGCCAGGAAGAAACGATCCGTGCCCATGTGGCAGCGGCAAGAAGTACAAGAAATGTTGTGGATCATCCGGCAGGGACACGTAAGCCACCTCTCTGAAGGTGAAAAAGGCAATTGCCGGCTTCGGGAAGCGCTGACGCCCACGCGCGCATCGTCATTGCTTATGATGTTGAAGCGTATTCCCTCCAACAGTCTGTTCCATACAAAGTGATGCCTTAGGATTGCGGGATGCTGGTACGCCGGCTTTTCCCTGGATTTTTGTTATCTATCTGTACCTGGTGAAAGAGCAGCTAAAAAGATGTGATGCTATATACGAATATCCGATCAGTTGCTTTCTGGAGGCCAATCTTGCAACCGGGGCACGCTTGCGCTCACCGCGGCAAGGAGGAAACCAGGATAAGAGGAGATGCATTCCGGCATGGATAGATTGATGCCCTTTAAGGTGCTGCATTCGCCAATTCATCAGTAATGCAGGTTAGGCCCAATGCTTATCGCAAGTGAAGCGCCTGGCGTGGCGGCGTGCTCGCTCACTTGAGATTTCATGAAACCCATTTGGTCTTGCGCGCATCGAAAAGATTTAATAGCTCTCTTGAGTTGGGGACTCACGGACTAAATCCACGCGCGGCCTTCTGACTCAGGAAGACGCATCGTTGCAGGGTAACCGGTCCCGGTGGTCAGCAACCAAGCTGCTTAGCCAACTTGCCAGAAAGCGGAGCCCTTGCAACGGGGGCAAAACTGCCAGCCGGAAACATCAAAATGGAGTGAACTGCACTCCCCACAACGAGGTTGTCCTTTCAACTGTGGAGCCGTGCAGACCCATCTAGGGAAGTTCAAAGCTGGCCGAGGCGAGTGGGGATCGCTTCAAGCTTGGCATAATTGGAGAAGCAAGCGACCGCAGATATCCATGGGGCGCAATTACAGAGGATTGCAAATTACAGTGATACGGCCTGCTGCAGCATAAAAGTTCCCATCAGCGCGTTTGAGCGCTGAGAACAGCGCCGCTAAAAAAAACTCACTATAGTTCGCAAGCACCTGTAGAAATTCTCAGGGGCCCTAAGATCACAATTGGCACATGCGACCCTCCCGTGGCGGTTGAGGATCGTGCGCGGGTGTTGGCATTTCTTGATTAGAACAAAAGGCGACGATGTTTAAGAACTCGATGTTTTCACCGGCCTCCCCGCATGCGCTAGCGGTCACACACTTGTCCTATATCGTTTTCGGTGTGCTTGCGGCCATTCTGGCTTTAATCATTGTTCTGGTTACCTATGCGGTGATTAAGTTTCGACGCCGGCCTGGAGCACCTGAGCCCCCTCAGGTTTTTGGCAGCGCGAAGATGGAAAAGATCTGGACCTTTGGCTCCGTGGCCGTAGTGACATTCTTTGCTGTCCTTACGATACGGACCATGTTCCGCTCAAGTCCCACTCCACCGCGGGGTGAAAAGCCAAACCTGATCATTGTCGGCCATCAATGGTGGTGGTACGCCAAATACCCAGAGTCCGGTGTGGTCACTGCCAATGAGATCCACATACCAGTTGGCCAGGATTGGCTGATTCTACTAAAGGCCGGAGATGTGATTCACGACTTTTGGGTACCCGATCTTGGCCCCAAAACGGATGCAATCCCCGGCCATCCAAACAAAATGTGGATTGAGGCGAATAAGCCTGGAACTTATCTGGGGGCTTGCGCTGAATACTGTGGAGCGGAACACGCTTGGATGCGCATTCGGGTGATCGCGCAGCCGGAGGCTGAGTTCAAAGCGTGGGAACAGCATCAGCTTGAAGTTCCCGCCAAGCCAACCGCAGGGGCAGCATTGGCAGGGAGCAAACTTTTCAATAGCCTTACCTGTGGCGATTGCCATACGGTTGCAGGCACCACAGCCAATGGGGAAATCGGTCCTGACCTGACGCACGTTGCAAGCAGGGAAACGCTGGCGGCAGGGCGTCTGATCAACACGCCGGAGAACATGGCCAAGTGGATTTCAGATCCGCAAAAATACAAGCCTGGGTGTTACATGCCCAACTTTAATTTCAACAAACAGCAGGTAAAGGAACTGGCGGCTTATCTGGAGACATTGAAATGAGCGACATCCCCTTTCCGGGAGTTGGCGAAGCGCTTCCTCTGGCCGGACCGAATGCGGAAGCTACTGGGCTTCTTAGTTGGCTCTCGACGGTTGACCACAAGCGGATCGGGATCATGTATCTGCTGACGGCTTTGTTCTTCTTTGCGTTGGGCGGTACAGAGGCCCTGCTGATGCGAATTCAGCTTGCCCGCCCCGTGAACCACTTCCTTTCTCCCCAGCTTTATGACCAGCTTTTCACGATGCACGGCACGACGATGATCTTTTTCGTGGCCATGCCGGTGCTCACCGGATTCGCCAACTATATCGTTCCCCTAATGATCGGGGCGAATGACGTTGCTTTCCCGCGCTTGAATGCGCTCAGTTTATGGCTAGTGATCTGCGGTGGACTGCTTCTCTACTTCAGTTTCATCGCAGGTGGGGCTCCAGCGGCGGGCTGGTTCAACTACGCTCCGCTTAGCGAGAAGCCTTATTCGTTTTCCCATGGGGTTGACTACTACTCTCTGGGCTTGCTGATTGCCGGAATTGGTTCGATCATTGCCGCGATCAACCTGATCGTGACCATCCTCAGGTACCGGGTGCCCGGGCTCACCCTCAAACGGCTTCCGCTTTTTGTCTGGATGGTGCTCGTCACCCAGTTTCTGATTATTCTCGCGCTGCCTGCTTTGAATGCTTGCCTGGCAATGCTGGAGATCGACCGGCGCCTTAACGCTCATTTCTTCTTACCGGCGTCGGGCGGTTCAGCGGTATTATGGCAGCACTATTTCTGGTCATTCGGGCATCCCGAGGTATACATCGTCATATTGCCTGCCTTTGGAATTATGTCAGAGGTCATTCCTGTATTCTCGCGCAAACCGATTTACGGTTATGAGTACGTTGCGGCTTCCACGCTGGCCATTGGGGTTCTCAGTTTTCTGGTTTGGGCGCACCACATGTTTGCTGTGGGTCTCGGCAATTCCGTCGATACCATGTTCGCTATCAGCAGTTTTCTGATTGCCGTGCCAACGGGGGTCAAAATCTTCAACTGGATTGCCACCATGTGGCATGGCTCCATTCGCTTTACGACCTCCATGCTTTTTGCAACAGGGTTTCTCATAGTCTTCGTGATTGGCGGGCTAAGCGGAGTGTCGCTTGCTTCCTTCCCGATTGATTGGCAGGTGACCGACACCTACTACCTGGTGGCGCACCTTCATTACGTTCTTTTTGGCGGCACCGTCTTCGGGGTTTTTGCGGGGATCTACTACTGGTTCCCAAAGATGAGCGGCCGCATGCTCTCGGAAAGGCTTGGCAAGTGGCATTTCTGGACCACTCTGATCGGTTTCAATATGACCTTCTTCGTTATGCATTTTCTGGGGCTCATGGGGATGACCCGGCGCGTGTACACGTATCCGAACCTGCCTGGCTGGGGCGCATTGAACATGGTTTCAACCATCGGCGCAGTGATCATGGGCATTTCATCTCTGATCTTTATCTGGAATCTGTTCGTGAGCCGCCGCGAGGGGGAACTGGCAGGGGACAATCCCTGGGACGCGTGGTCGCTCGAGTGGGCCACGACTTCACCGCCGCCAGCCCATAACTTCCAGCGCGTTCCGCCCGTTCGCAGCCGCAGGCCGCTCTATGATTTAACGCACCCCGATAACCCGGATTGGAAAAATGGCCACTGAAGCTCAAGCATTACCACAACCAAAGTGGGACAGGAACAGGCTTGCGATGATGCTGTTCCTCCTTTCAGAGGGAACGTTCTTTGCCTTCCTGATCATCGCTTACGTGTACTATCACAGCGTTTCGAATACTGGAGCGATGGCGGCAAGAGTCCTCGATCCCCTGAAAGCTGGCATATATACGATATTTCTGCTGTCGAGCAGTCTTACCGTCTGGCGCGCTGAAAAAAGTCTGCATCGTGGTAACCAGCGGGCCTTTAAGACGTGGCTGTTTATTACGATCATTCTTGGGGCGGTATTTCTGGTTGGTCAGGGGCGCGAGTATTTTCACCTTTACAGTATGGGCGATACGATCAGCGCCAACATTTTCGGTACTTCCTTCTTTACGCTGACGGGCTTTCATGGTTTTCACGTCTTGCTGGGCCTGATAGCTCTTTCCGTAATTCTTGTTCTGGCGCTCAAAGGCGAGTTCGTGGAAAAAAACCAGTCAGCCGTGGAGACTGTTGCTCTTTACTGGCACTTCGTCGATTGGATCTGGGTGTTGATCTTCTCGGTAATTTATCTGTGGGCGGCCTTCTAAAAGGTGACTTATGACAATGACGCATTTTTGGCTCACAGCTTGGGATTGGGAACCGTCGATCATCGTGGGTTGCATCGGTCTGCTTGTTGGCTATGCGTGGGCAGCGGAGTTCAAGTTCACAAAGCGAGCCTGGGTCTATCTGGCAGGGGTTATTATTCTGTTCCTGGCGCTCGTATCGCCGCTCGACACGCTTTCGGACATCTACTTGTTCAGCGCTCACATGGTCCAGCATATGCTGCTCGTTCTGGTGGTGCCGCCGCTGCTGCTGTTGGGCATTCCGAGGGACATGGCGCAGAAAGCCATGCGCTATGGGTGGGTGCGGCGTGCCGAAGTGTTTCTGAGCAAGCCGATTTTGGCATGGTCAGCCGGAGTAGGAGTCTTGTGGATTTGGCACTGGCCTCCTTTTTATAATGCCGCCCTTGCGAATGAACAGATTCATATTATGGAGCATCTCTGTTTTCTGGTTTGCTCCACGATCTTCTGGTGGCCGGTGATTTCTCCCATCGAGGAACTCCGATTGGAGCCCCTCAAGGCCGTAGTCTACACCTTCGGTGCGTGCTTCGCGCACACTATCCTGGGCATTATCCTGACATTCGCACCGGTGGGACATTATACGGCATATATCAACCCGCCCGATCCATACGGGATTTTACCGATCATTCGTGACGGGTGGGGGATATCAGCTCAGGAAGACCAGCAATGGGGCGGATTAATCATGTGGGTTCCAGCATGCCTTGTCTACCTCACATTCATTCTTGCCACGCTGGCCAGATGGTACCGCACGCCCGAACAGGAGGAAGTCCCTGCTGAGTCTTCAGCAGCCGTTCCTATTCTGCAACCAGTTGTCGTCACGTCAGCGGAGGGATCCAAGAAGGAGGCTGAGCCTGTTATCAGCTAGGGGCTTGATTATGGATACAGCAAATAACGGTGGAGTGAACGATCTGGAAGCACGCAAGAGCGCCGCAGCAGAATCGGATGGGTGGACAGAGCCGCAGGGCGCGCATGTCCCTGAGCCAACGTATGCACCGCTGGTCCTCGCGATCGGCATCATGTGCATGCTTTGGGGGATCGTAACCACGCCGCTCCTCTCACTGGTGGGTGGAGTTCTTTTTGTCGTAGGAATTACGCAATGGATTGGAGAAGTTCGTCATGAACATGGACACTCCGGAGGCCGGTAATCCTCCGCAAAGAGAAACCCTGGAGATAACGACCCGGCGGCGGTTTCTTACTGTGATGAGCATCGGCCTTGGAACGTTCGCCGCGGGTCTTGTGGGGATTCCCATCATTGGTTTCCTGGTGGCTCCGCTGATCGAAAAGGTTCCCCGTTTCTGGCGGCCTGTAGGATCCTTGGAGCAGTTCAAGGTGGGCACGACGGTCGAGGTGACGTTCCTTGATGCCTCCCCACTTCCCTGGGCGGGAGTGGCCGCCAAGACAGCGGCATGGCTTCGCCGTAACGGTGAGGAGGATTTTATCGCCTTTTCGGTGGATTGCACTCATCTTGGCTGCCCGGTCAGGTGGTTGCCGGACGCGGACCTTTTCCTGTGCCCATGCCACGGAGGAGTCTACTACGCGGACGGGAAAGTAGCTGCAGGACCTCCTCCGAAGCCACTGCCGCGTTATCCCGTTCGCGTGCGCAACGGGCAGGTTGAGGTTCTGACCAGTCCGGTGCCGATCACAACTACCTAACTATGAAGTTTCTCTATCGCATCTGGCAGGAATTTGACGAGCGGTCTGGCGTCTCCGCACTGTGGGAGCGGCTTGGCCGTCACCCGGTGCCGCCCGGGACAGGGTGGTGGTACGTTTTCGGCAGCGCCACACTGTTGGCATTCGTTCTCCAGATTGTCACAGGAATTGCCCTGGCTACTGCCTACGTTCCTTCCACAGCGCACGCTTACCAAAGCCTCCAATTCATCACCCACCAGGCGATGTGGGGCCATCTCTTGCGCGGCTTGCATTACTTTGGCGCTTCCGCGATGGTCCTTCTGATCGGCATCCACATCATGCGCGTCTTCCTGTACGGATCTTACAAGTACCCTCGCGAGCTGAACTGGCTGACCGGGGCGGTTCTCCTGCTGCTGACGCTCGCCATGGCCTTTACCGGCCAACTGTTGCGCTGGGACAACGTTGCCGTCTGGTCGGTGATTGTGGGTGCGGAGCAGGCCGGAAGGGTGCCGCTGATTGGCAAGTATATCGCCCACTTTATCCTGGCCGGGGACACGGTAGGCGGCGCTACACTGAGCCGGTTCTTTGTTTTCCATGTTTTCTTCATTCCCGCGGTTATCTTTGCTTTCCTCGGGGCTCATCTTCTGCTGGTGTTGAAGCACGGCATCTCGGAACCGCCGGTGGCGGGGCGCCCGGTTGATCCCAAGACTTACAAGAAATGGTACGAGGATTTGCTCAAACGCGAAGGACGGCCTTTCTGGCCGGATGCAGCGTGGCGCGATGTGGTGTTCGGCGTCGCCATGATTGTGGTTCTGGTCATCCTGGCGGTTGTTGTTGGGCCGCCGCACCTGGCAGCGCCACCCGATCCTACCATCCTCAAGGCCTATCCGAGGCCGGATTGGTACTTCCTGTGGTATTTTGCGGTTCTCGCCCTGCTGCCGCCCGGTCTTGAAACTCCCGTCATCGTATTCGGCCCGTTGCTTTTCGGGGCAGTCCTCATTCTCCTGCCCATTTTCCGCAATAAGGGCGAGCGGCACCCGTTGCGCAGGCCCTGGGCGATCGGCGGCGTACTCATGATCTGGGTGATGATTGGCACGCTCTGGATTGAAGGAAAGCGCGCACCGTGGTCACCTGACTTCAGCGCGAAGCCTCTCCAGACGCAGGTGATCGGCGCGACAAGCGGTCCGGTTTATGAAGGTGGAATCCTCTTCCACCAGAAAGGCTGCGAGTTCTGCCATTCTATTGACGGCCATGGCGGACATCGCGGGCCTGACCTGACTTACGTGGCCGACCGCCTGACTCCGGCCCAAATGACCATCCGTATCGTCAACGGTGCAAAGCTCATGCCCGCCTTCGGCGGGATTCTCTCATCGCAACAACTCGACGATCTGGTCGCGTTTCTTAAAACCCGCAAGCGCCCGGTTCCTCAGCAGGACCCGGGAAAGAGCCAGCCTGCATCTCATTGATGCCTTTCACGCTGGATTGGAATTCCGCAGGTCCTCGGGGCGTGGGTCAGCGTCGGGAGCCGGTAGTCCAGGATTGGGCATGTAGCCACCCACACCCTGGGCGCAGCGCAGGCCAATGGGCGTCAGGTGATCGCCAGGAAATTATCCGTCGAGAATCGCTTACTGCTGGAACTCATGAGTATTCTTCGTCCTGCCGGGTCATCATACGCAAGCCAACAGATGCGTCTGGTGTCGTCAAGGTCCTCCAAGGCGCGGGTACTGAGTCTCTGCCGAGAGCACGCCTCAGAAATCATGGACAAGGATCTCGGTGGCTCTCCGGCAAATCTCGCGCCCATAGTCCACCCAAAGCCCTTGGCCCCAATAGCGGTAGCAGCTTGTTTGCGAAATCAACAGGTGAAACAGGGCATTGCGGTAGCGACGTTCGTGCGTGGGCACACCAGGCTGAAGCACCTTCTCGTGAAAAAGCGAGCTCACGCGTTCCATGGGCCCTAGCAAATCACCATAGCCGCGCACCCATGAGATGTTGTTTGTCCAACTACCACCCTCGACGTGAAAGCGCGAATCCTCCTTGTGAAGCTCATCGATCACGTCTGCCAACCTGTCCGCTCCATCGCCCGGCTGAAACCGATCCCAGATCCGCTTTTGAAAAATCGGCTGCAAGACAGGCAGGTCCTCTTCTTTGACACCAAACGCGAGCAGGTTTTCGAGATACTCTGTGACGTTCAGGAGGCGGGTGGCAGTCCCTGAGCATTCCCACACGACCTCCATGTACTTCGGAGGGAACTCATTCATCATCACACCGCCATTTTCTCCGTCGGCGATTTGCGTGACCAGCGGCGGCACCCACTTCCCTCCTACTTCCCAGCGCGGGAGGTTCTTTGCCTCATAGTACGGCTGCATCTGACCAACCAGCTTGGTGTCGCTTCCCTGCGTCTTGATGACTGCCAGGATTGAGGCCGTTTCACCGTCGGAATTCCGGCAGATGAGCCGGTGCGGCAGATGCTTGCGGTCGGGGCCTCTTCCATCCGGTTGCTCAACGGAATGTTCCTGGAGCAAAACCCAGTGATAACCGCAATCGCGCAGCGTTCGGACGAACTCGTAGGCGACGTCCGGATGATTCGGCAGCGCCATTTCGGCGGGCGAGAATCCACGGACCCGTCTGAGTGCTTCTAGGCCAAAGATCGCTGCAAAGTGATGCTGCCAGGCCTTCACGTGCAAGCGATAGTCTTGCGCTGCGGTTGAAGGTGCAACGGGATGCCCCCAAGCACTTCCCAGCCATTCGACCATTCGGGAATAAGTGGACTCGCAGGTAATTTTTCGGAGGTCATCGAAGACGTCGTTCAGGCCCATATCGCGTAAACCGTGAAGGAGCGTGCCCGAGTAGTCGAGCATGACACGCGGCTCCTTGCCCTCGCCGGCCAACTGCGAAATGAATTCGGCCATCCGTTTGTAACACCAGTGGAAAACCTGAGCGTTATGGTTGTCGCCGATCTGCGGATTGTCCATCATGTACTTCAAATTGCTGATGATCGCGGCACTTCGAAGGTCAGTGCCGCCAGCCGGGATTAAAGGCTGGTGCATGTGCAGGGCGATTGCGGCCGCACTACTAATTTGGCCGAAATCCAAGCTATTCTCGCTTGGAAACACCGGTCCTCCGTCGCGGTGCTGAACCTTCTGTTCAATCAAGTGCTCAGAACCGCAGATGTTGGGTAAACCGTCGATGTACTCGGGCAAAGTCGCCATAAACGAACTCCCATTGATGGTGCCAGAGCACAACCAACGAGTCAGTTCCGGTTACTTGTGACGGATGTACTCGTAGATGTTGAGATAGTCCTGGCCTGGCTGATTCCACGAATAATCGTACCTCATTCCGTTCACCATAAGCCTCCGAAATTCTTCGGGGTATGCGTACCAGAGCCCGAGCGCCCGGTGCAGAGCAGACTCGATCGCGGCATAATCCAGGTCGTTAAAGACGTAGCCGTTTCTTTCCCCCCAGGGGCGGTTTGCGTAGTCGCGGTCGATGACGGTATCGGCGAGGCCGCCTACCGCGCGGACAATGGGTACGGTGCCATATTTCAGCGCGATCATCTGCACCAAGCCGCATGGCTCATAGCTACTGGGCATCACCAGCATATCCGCGCCCGCATAGATCAAATGGGCCAGCTCCGCTTCGAACCCAAGCTCCAGGTGGCAATCGGGGCTATCGTTGAGATAGTGCTTGAGGTGCCAGAAATAGCCGTCAATCGAGGAATCCGGGCTCGGTCCAAGCAGAACAAACTGAGCGCCATACCACAATGAGTAAAAGAGCGCATGCCGAACGAGGTGTACGCCTTTCTGTCTGTCCAGCCGTCCGACATAGGCTACGATCGGCTTGAAGCTGTCACGAAGCCAGAAACGCTGGCGCAGGGCCCGCTTGTTATCGTACTTGAGATTTACAGAATCTATTGAATAGCGGCGCGCAATGAAGGGGTCGATTTCCGGATTCCACACATCGTAGTCGATGCCGTTCCGCACGCCGCCGAACTTGTTCCGGTGGATCCAGAGCGTGTGGCCGAGGCCCATCCCCTGATCGGTGCTCATGGCCTCCCAGGCATGATGGCGCGAAACTGTGGTCACGAAGTTCGAGTAGACGATTCCGCCTTTGAGAAAATTCAGCGCACCCGGATGGTGATTGTCCTGCAAACGGTCCGGGTGGAAGTAATACTCCGGCCTTCCCAGTCCGGTGGCCCACAGCACTTCGGCGCCAGTCACCCCCTGGTGGCCGAAATTGTGGATCGTAAGGCACACGCGTTGGTTCTCCATGCCATGGTACTTGTAAATCTCGAAAAGCAGCACAGGGACCAGCGCGGCTTGCCAATCGTGGCAGTGGATCACATCCGGACGCTTGTTCGCTTTGAGCATGTACTCCAGCGCCGCCTTGCTGAAAAACGCGTAGCGCATCACATCGTCGGCGTAACCGTAAGGGCGGGGCCGGTGGAAGAAGTTGTCGCGCGAATGTGGTTCGATAAAAAAACACTTGCGTCCGTTCACAAAACCGAAGTAGACGGAACAGTGGATCGCGGCCCCATACCAGGGCACCCACAAATCCCGGTAATCCATTGTGAGGCCCCAGATGCGGTCGTAGCGCATGTGGTCATATTTGGGAAGAATGATTTCGACCGCATTCCCGCGAACCTCGAGCTCGCGGCCGAGTCCGGCCACCATGTCCGCCAAGCCTCCCACTTGAGCTACGGGGGCGCACTCTGAGGCTATCATGACGACATACATGGAGCACCCACCTCAGCGAGACTAACTTCCTTAAGATGCGACTAGAACCTGTGGCGACCGAGAGAAATCGCCGCTCGAAACACGGCAGCCGAATGCCGCCTTCTGTCTAGTGGCTTCCGATTGCCCAGGGCCACGCCCTCCAGAGGAAGGACACTTTACCATCAGGATCGCAGTCTACGGTCCAGCCCCACGGAAGCTCATTAGAATTGCGTTCCGAAAAGATACCTCGCCTTCGCTCACTTCAGCGAAGCGTCAAACAATCGACAGCCTGAGTCGGCCCGAGTTTCATGCTCTCTCCGCGAGCATGCCCAGTTTTCGTTTTCAAAAAGTCCGGCCCCTTCACTCAAAAAGAATCAGTCGTTAGTATCGTTGGATCAATGCGACCGGTTTCAATGAAACGCATTGGGCGCTTCATCCGTTCCGCTCCCCTGGTCAAAACCCGGTGCGTATGACTTTATCGCTCATGCCGACTCCCCACTACAGGCGCGGCATCTGAAGGTAGTCGCCATGGCCGTGATAACCCCAGATTAGAGATCGGGCCACCTGGGCGAGTCGCCCCAACGCATGCGACGACGTTTGTTCACATTCCCATGGCCTCGATCGCGGAGTCTACGCCGCTCCCGCCGGTGTGGTTCAGAATGGCGTGGATAGTATTTGAAGTCGATAAATCCATCGGCTCCAAAGTGCTTGGCCAACTCCCTCCTTCGTGGTAAGGTTCCCACTAGGGTGAGATCGGCGCCGAGCAGTTTGCCTTCCACGGTCTCCATGAGCCCAATTGGGCACTACGCAAGAATGGCGACCGCTCCCCTCAGTTTTGATTCGCTTCGTTACATTTCATTATAGCACTTGGCCAGAATTTCGATTATCCACTTCCGCTATTTCTGGAGTGCCGATATTATGGTTCATGATGCCCGCCCACCCCGGGATGCAACCAAGATTTTTGTGGTCGGCAAGGAGCAGATGTGACGCATTGAACACTCCAACGGCAAGCGGGAAATCGATGCGCTGCATATTACGGTGGGAGTACCAATCAAGCTCACGATGAAGCCGCAGGAAATCAATCATGACTTCTTCGTTTCGGCATTTCGCATGGAAGAAGATTTGCCTCCTGATCGTTACACTACGGAATGGTTTGAAACCACCCGGACAGGCAAGGTTCGCTTCTTTAGGATCAGTACTGCGGCACGCGCCATCTTAGCGGCCTCGGGCGTAAGGATTCTCGTAGCTTATGTCCGCTCCGGAAAACCATCCCGCCTCGCCTTTTTCATCCCTGCCTCCATGCTGTGGTAGTGCCGCGTCCCCGATCCAAACAGTCCAGATATCAACTCGCGGTCATCGCCAACAATTTCCGGGCACCCTTCCACGATGAGAAGGCGCTTTGGCTTTTCAAGCTGTTTCTGCGCCGGGAGCGTCCCAACTGGCTCATCCTGAACGGCGACTTCCAGGATTTCTGGGAGGTTTCGAACTATGACCTCACACCCAGGAGCGGCAAGGAGTTCCGGCGCGAGATTGAAACGGGCAAAGCCATCCTGCGCGGCCATGTTCTCGTGGAAGAGCCCTTCGGCCTTGTGGAGTTCGTCGCACCAGCCTTCGAGCCGCCTGCGGCGCAGGAAGCTCATCGCCACCTCTGGTCCCGTCTCCTCAACGACGTCGTCGCGCCCCAGGACCTTCAGGGAGTTGGCCCCCTTGGCCACCTTGATGGCCGTCCCGTACAGCCTCTCCTGCCACGATCCTCTCACCTTGGCGAAGCATGTCTCCAGCAGAAGCTCTTCGGGCATCTCCCATATTTCCTCTTCTGGAGCCTGCCATTCGAGGAGCTTTTGGAACTAGTCGGCCATGGTTGTCATAGGTCATCGAGTGGCTGACCAGCCAGGCCGGCTTCCGCTTGCTGTGTACAACGAACTCCTTGGCCTGCCGCGAGCAAAGGCGCCTGCCGGGCTCAGTGATGTACATCAGCGTCCCTCCTTCGTTAAGCTATCGGCGTAGGGCTTGCACCTGTTTTGGACGCGGGGAAGGAGCGGGGGAAAACGGGGCTCAGAGTGAAGTATCCGCCTTCCACCTTGCCGCTGAGCTTGGCGGTTGCTTTCGCAAGTTCGCGAGGGTCGTTGAAGTAGCCCGATTTTGTCCGATACCTGCCCGCCTTCGGCGCCAGCAGTTCGCTCATATCCCCAAGCTCGACGATCAACGAGAGGGATCGCCAGATCCTCTCGATGGCGCTTGTTCTGGCGGCCGCAGCCGCAGATTGTTCTGACATGAAATCGCTCCTGGCACACTTGTTTTTGTCGGAGCTTCGGTGCGGATGAAATGCGGAAGGCTGCTTCCCCGCACAGAAGCCGGAGGCGACGGCGCGGCGCCGCCTCCTCCAATGCCATCGCTGGCAGAACCGGTCGGCTGATCTCCTTGTCCTTGTATGGTTCAGAAAGTCAGAAGACTTCGAATTGCCTGCGTCGATGGTAATGCGTTAGCTGAAGAGAGTGCGAGCCTGCGGTCTCTTCGACCGCCGGCCATTTTTCTTCGTCAACAGCGCGAGCTGCATCTCTATCGCCGACCGCGAGAGCCCAAAGACGAGCCCCTCCACTGCGTCCTGAAACCGGTCGACGATCTCCAGGCACTCGTCGGTCAGGGGCTGTTGCGGCCAGCCGTGGGTTCCTGCCTTCTGGCGCTCTCTAGCCAACCAAACTTATCGGCCCGGATTTGTAATCCTTTAGCGGCTGCAGTCCCTGTGAGTAGTACTACAGTACTAGTATTACTATGTTACGTATAGCTTGTATTTCTCCCTTGGGTGAGTTAGCATGGGCGCATGGAGCCCATCCGATGGAACACCCGACTGTGGAAACAAAGCGTAGAACAATTTCACGAGTACCTGCGGCCGCTGGTCGCC
>JAKAWN010000606.1 GCA_021827245.1 Acidobacteriota bacterium
CGCCCGCATCGCCGCCGGCCCGCGTTCGAATCGCGCATGTTATACTTCCCCGCGGTGGCTTTCTCACCTCGCGGAGAGGTGCTGGAGTGGCCGAACAGGGCTGCCTGCTAAGCAGTTACACCGGCTAAAACCGGTGTCGGGGGTTCGAATCCCCCCCTCTCCGCCAGCCTCTTCCTGTGTCCAGCCCGGAGACATGGGTAACACAATGTACCGGTCACATGGGTGACACTTTGGGTCCGAACGGGTTGTCGAGCGATTCCCGCACCCGAGTTTCCAGATCGAAGCGCCCGAAATCCTAATCCCCGAAAGCTCACTAGCCAGATATCGCCGGGATTTAGCCCGCGAAGACTGTGCTGAAGTTGACTCCTTTATGGCCCAAACAGATGCTCCCGCAACGGGCGCCGAACGCTCCTTGCAAGGCATTAATCTCCCAGGGAGGAGTGTTGACTCCTGAACTTGGCAGGCGTACAACGGAAGAAAGGTCGTGAAAACTGCTCCGCGAGCAATGCCCCAGGTGCCGGTTCGCCCGGCCTGAGTCAGATAGGCTTCTTCTCCTCGCGGCTACAAGCGATGGGAGCAACGCACCATGAGCCGACGCAATATTTCTCCATTGGCCGTCCAAACCACTGCCCGCGCAAACTCTCGCAGGTCTCGGCGTTCAGATGCAGCGCATGCCGAAACGCCTGTCAGGGGAGGGGAAACCGCGTTCCGAAGTATGCCCGGACCGTCACGGAGCACCCAGAGACTGCCCAACATCGTCCTTGTCTTGATGGACAATCTCGGCTATGGAGAGCTAGGGGTTTACGGTGGCGGCATCCTGCGTGGCGCACCGACTCCCCGCATCGATCATCTGGCCGCCGAAGGAACGCGTCTGCTGAATTTCAACGTCGAGGCGCAATGCACGCCGAGCCGGGCCGCGTTGATGACGGGAAGATACGCCATCCGCACCGGCAACGGCTCAGTTCCCATTGGGACGGCGCGCTACGGTCTCGTGCAATGGGAATACACCATTGCGGAAATGCTTTCCGATGTCGGCTACGCCACTGGTGCTTTTGGCAAATGGCATTTGGGCCACTCGGAGGGTCGCTACCCGACGGATCAGGGCTTCGACGAATGGTATGGGATCCCCAACTCCAGCGACGAGTCTTTTTGGCCGGATAGCTCGACGTACAGACCCGACTCGCATCCCATGGCGGCGCCCGAGTTTGTGATGGAGAGCAGGAGTGGCCAGACCCCCAAGCAACTCAAAATCTACGACCTCGCTTGCCGCCGGATCATGGACCGGGAACTGACCGACAAAGCTAAAGACTTCATGACGCGCCAGGTCAAGGCGCGGAAGCCATTCTTCGCGTTCGTCCCCTACACCATGCCTCATCACCCGGTAATTCCGGCCCCGGAATTTGACGGCAAGACCGGCAACGGCTACTGGGCCGACGCGCTGGCCCAAATCGACGCCTACGTAGGCGAGCTGCTGGACACCATCGGAAAGCTCGGCGTCAGAGAGAACACCATTTTCATCTTCACATCCGACAATGGTTCCGAGATGTTGGAACCGTGGAACGGCTGGGCTGGTCCATGGCGTGGAACATACTTTACCGGTCTTGAAGGCTCGTTGCGCGTTCCTTTCATCATCCGCTGGCCCGGCAAGGTTCCCGCCGGTCGCGTGAGCAATGAGATCGTGCATGAGATGGATTTATTCACAACGGTCGCGTCCATCGTAGGTGGAAAAGTGCCGACAGACCGTGCAATGGATGGCGTTGACCAAAGTGAGTTCCTGCTGGGTGGACAGGAGAAGTCCAACCGGGACGCCATCGTCGTTTATGTCGGCAATGAGATCTACGGGGTGAAGTGGCGGAACTGGAAAATGATGTTCAGGGAACTCGCGACGGGAACGGCCCCGGTCGAACAATGGAGCATACCCAGGCTCTTCAATCTCAACCTGGACCCAAGAGAGGAGCACTCGCTCAGCTACGAAGGTCAGTGCACCTGGGTGCTGCTGCCGGCGAACAAGGTCCTGTCCGACCACTTGGCATCGCTGAAGAATTATCCGCCGATTCCGCCAGGCACGCCGGACCCCTACCTGCCCCATAACCTGTAAAGCTGACCTGCCAGTTATCGTCTCGACTCCCTTGATGCCGACGGCCTGCTAGGCAAGGCAGTCTGAAGTTGATCCTTTTGCGGCCCGCGAAGCACGTCCGGGCGTTACCGATCGAATTTCCCTCTATACGCTGGCAATTTCCCGGCGACGCCATTGCGAGACGTCCTAGCCCAAGTTCGTCACGGAAGGGGACTGAGCGTGGATAAGTCGAGTGGAATCAGCTCAGGCTGGGGCTGAGTCTGCACTACATCGCCTTCTCGACGAGGCTGCCCTGGAAAGAAATTGCTTCGGAAAGGGAGCCCGCCCCAAAGATCGTTAAACCACAGCCACGGTGACGAACTTGGGCCAGGGCTAACAGACCGTACCGGACACATGGGTGACACCCGTTCGCCAAACGGGTCAGGAGCGGTTCCCATACCCGAATCCAATGATTGTCCTATGTTCGGCTTGCCTTACGCCGAGAAAGAAAGCGAAGCGAGCTGCTTTTGCCCGCTCGCCAGCAGGTAGATTTTTCGGCTGACCGCCGAGGCGTAGATGTAGTAAACCGAATCGTCGTCGTGGACTTCGTAGAAGCCCGGCCGGCGCGGATCTTCATGAACGTCCGAGCCATCAGCCAGCAGCGTGCGCAGCCTTTCGACGACCGGATACGGATGATTCCGCGGATCTTCGATCCGCCAGTCTCGATTCCAGTTGAACTTCGTCATGTTGCCACCCCGGGCATAGCTTTCATGTATGGTCACAGATACGAGGCTGGAACGGGAAATGTTTCCTGCGGTGGCCCGCCCTTTATCCACAGGGCCTCGAAACATTGGATCGAGGAGTGAGCGCGAAAGTTGCATGTTTTTTTGCGATTTTTTCCATCCCGTGCACCCCTCGCGAAGGGTCGCCCAGCCTTTATCGGCCTCGAAAGCCCTCTGGAGGGCCGGAATCGGGCAGGGATGAAACTGCGGAACGCCCGTTGCCGCTCGCCGCGCCGCTCTTTTATAATAAGTCGAGGCTTCCTGGGAAGCCGCAATTCCCCCTGGGGCGCATTCGAGACATCCTTATGCAAGACGCCGCTGCTAAAATCCGTCTCAAGCTCGAGGAAGAGATCCGGCAGATCGAAATCGAGCTGAATACTGAACTGCCCAAAGAGCTGATGAAAGCGCGCGCGCACGGCGATTTGTCGGAAAACGCCGAATACAAATACGCCAAGGAGCGCCAGGGTTTCCTTTCCGCCCGCCTCGGCCAGCTGAAAAAGCGCCTGGGCGACCTGGCGATGCTCAACCTGGAAAACCTGCCACGCGACCGCGCCGCTTACGGCTCGCGCGTGAAGCTGCTCGACCTGAAAAGCCAGGCCGAGGTGGAATACACCCTCGTCACCGCCGAGGAATCGGACGTC
>JAKAWN010000607.1 GCA_021827245.1 Acidobacteriota bacterium
GTTGCGGGGTGCCGTTAACTACGAGTATAGGTTCACAATATTGCAGCCCGTGCTGCTTTGACTTGCCGCGAGCCGATGAGCGTGTGCATATCAGGCTCTGTGCGAATCGGGTCTGCGAAATTGCGCTACCTAACCAGCGAGCGCGCCCTCCTTCGCGCTTACGTTCTCCTAGAAAGCAGCGTCCGCCGTTGTCGGCCTGCACGAAGGCCGCGAGTAATAGCACCACGCAAAGGTCAAGCATTCACGAGGGGGATTATCCCGCGACCTAGAAAGGTTGCTCTCCGCTGCGATGTCTAAACATAGCCTAAACAATGCCTCATGTTCGCCCCCGGAAGACCGTACCAAGCAGACAAGACAACTATGCCACAAAAAAAGATACTAACCGTTGGATTTCAGCTTGCTTCCGACGAGACTCACGAAGAGCCCTTTCTATCCTCAGCTTCGCTCCTGGACTGGGATATCGTAATGTTCAAGCCGGACATTTCCGACTTCCTTGCTTACGGAGACACATACAAGGGGAAACCCTGTCTCACTGACACCAACTCCTTCGAGCTCACAGAGGCGTGTGAGCATTGGCGTCGAGAGATCAAGCAAGCGATTGAAAGCAGGAAGACGGTGATCTTCTTCCTGACGTCTTTTGAAGAGGTGTACATAGATACTGGGCAACGCCAATATTCAGGAACCGGGCGGAATCGTCAGACGACTCGAATGGTCGGTCCGTATAGTAATTACAAGGCGCTGCCTTTGTCGATTACACCGGTACCTGCGACGGGCAGCGCTATGAAGCTAGTACCCGTCGGTGCCGAAATACTGGCACCATTCTGGGCAGAATTCGGCCCGGTCTCAGAATACAAGGTTCTGCTTCCATCGGAGATCAAACAAATTGTTATCACGACAAGACACGGCGAGAAACCAGTAGGTGCAATCATTCGAAGCAAGGATTCTTCTGGTGCACTCATTCTTCTCCCGGATATTGATTTCGATCAGGAGGAGTTCCCGGAAGAGCAAGAGGGCGAGGCCGGTTGGTCTGCTGAAGCGCAGCGGTTTGCCGCCCGGATGACGGCGTCGGTCGTAGCTCTTGATAAGGCCCTGCACTCCGCTATCGAAATAACCGCCGCGCCAGACTGGACCGCTGACCCTGCGTATGTGCTGGCTAAGGAGCGTGATTTGCGGGCTGCATTGTTGGATGCCGAGCGACAGGTTGAAGAGGCGAACAAGCAGAAAGAGGAGGTTTTGGAGGAGCTACGGAATGCCGCCCGGCTACGCGGATTGCTCTACGAAAAGGGCAAGCCACTTGAGAATGCGACCATTGAGGCGCTGAAGCTTTTGGGTTTCGAAGCCGCTCCTTACAAGGAAGCAGACTCGGAATTCGACGTGGTTTTCGAATGCGCTGAGGGTCGCTTTATCGGCGAAGCTGAAGGCAAAGATACCAAGCCAATCAATGTGGATAAGCTTCGGCAGCTCGAAATGAATATTCACGAAGACTTGCAGCGAGAGGAAGTTAACGAGCCCGCCAAGGGTGTTCTGTTCGGCAACGGCTACCGTCTCTCACGGCCCGCAGGACGCCACGTGCAGTTCACAGAGAAATGCATCACTGCCTCCAAGAGGTCGTCCACTGCGCTTGTAGCTACTTCTGATCTTTTTGTCGTTGCACAGTATTTGTCCGACCAGGCGGACGCTGATTATGCGAAGCAGTGTCGAGTGGCGATTCTGGGAGGGGTGGGTGCCGTTGCTTTGCCGGCACCGCCTTCGGGTGCCTCGAGTGTGTTGGTGGAAAGTGCTCCCGCGCAAGGCAAAGCCGAGCATTCAGAGTGACTACGAATCAGATGGGAAGCGCCCCGCTTAAGATTGTGTGGAGCGGCCTAAGAAGCCCGAAGCTTTCTGGAGCCGATTTGAAGCGCTTTGAGCCGCCTTGATGGCGCCATCGTTTGACAGCAGACGGGAGGGAACTGGCGCCTCCCCCTATCTCTAAGCCGTCGAGTGCGGGAAGTTAAGAAACGGAAGGCCAAGGGGTTTTCGTGGCCTTCTGGCTCAAACCAGCGCTTTGTATATTGTTTCCAATAAGAGGATGGGCCAATGCCGGTAGCAGCGGATCCGATCACACACCGAAAACTAGCCCTCGTTCGCCAACTTTACCAACATGGAACAGTTCAAGCCTTACATCACGCTTCAATGTCTCGAATCATATCGCTCATATCCTTCGATCTAGCGTCGGAAAGCCTGCTGCGAACCCTGGTCGCCTGCTTGGAGCCCTCGAAGACTCCTAACGACGCATTTCAAGGCCTGATGGCACAGGCAGAATCGCTTTTACAATCGGCGGGACTGCCGCCGCTACCCGATAAGGCGAACATCCAACATGTGCACTCGATTCGTAACGATGCGCAGCACAAGGCGAAGTACCCAAGCGACACCGACATCGTTGACGCCCGTGTTTATACTCGGGATTTCCTAGTGAAGACCATTGATAACGTTTGGGGTCTCAACTTCGACGGCATATCTCAGGTGGATTTGATCCAGAGCCCTGATCTCAAGGGCTTTCTAACCAACGCAGAGAAAGCGTTGGAGCAGAACAACTATGATGAAGCAGGCCAAGAGGCGGCAAAGGCAGTGGCGTTGGCTTTGAGTCGGGTAAAAGCTGCGATCGTCGGTCGAGAGCCTCGGGTTGAAGAGCCACCAATGGTGGACCCTTTCGGCGAACCAGATCATTTCGCGGCTCACCTTGCGGCGGACGAACTGAAGCGCACGTTGGAACGGATGCAACAAACGTTGCTGTATATCGCCCTTGGTCTAAGCTATGCCGACTACATGAAATTTCGTCAGGTCACGGGCTCGATGGTTGTTATGGGAAACACCTTTCAAGCCTTTCTAGAAACAGGCCTGACCGCCAGCGAGGCGGAATTTGCAGTAGCCTTTGCGACTGACACGGTTTTTCGAATCGAAGCCAGCGTCGGCGACGTGGAGAAACCCTTTGGCTCGGACTATTGGTACTGAATCAATCATCCTGAACGAAGTCTGACGAAGTGAAAGATCCGCGCCGGGAGGCCCGGCGCGATTTCATTTTGACTGCTGCGCGCGAGGGAAGAGAATCACGCATGCGGCGTGCGCGCCAGACCGTTTACTCGTTGTCCGTGATGCCGCCTGTGTTGCCGACGCCCGCGCACATCCCGCCGTCAACCACCAGCGCATGACCGGTGACGAACGACGCGTCATCGGAGGCCAGGAACAGCACGCACTTCGCGACCTCGACGGGTTGCCCCATCCGGCCGAGCGGATGGAAACGATGCATCGTCTCGCGAATCGCCTCGGTATGCCCAAACGCGCGCGCGACCAGCGGCGTGTCAACGATCCCGGGTGGTCTGCCCCCCAACGTAGGCGCGTTTATGAGTAGAGTCCGGGGTCGATATTTTGCCCCAGGTGGGGCGGTGGAGCAAGGGGGCGGGCCGCGGAGCCCTGGGCTTGCTCAGGCGGACCGCCCCCTT
>JAKAWN010000077.1 GCA_021827245.1 Acidobacteriota bacterium
CAGACCATGGGAATGCCCACCTTGCCCAATGCTCTGATGGCGGCGATATAGTTTTCTATCTCTTCGTCGCGTCCCGGCACCCCCAGTTTGATCTTGTTTGCAGGCACGGGATGGCTCTCGATACCGGCGATGGTCAGGCCAGCTTTTTCATAGTCAGCCTTGATCTTCGCAACCGTGTCAACGTACTGGGAGCGAGGAACACGGCTGAGCGGGCCTGCCGTCCCGGCAATTGCGTGAGTAACACCGATTTGCTCAGATAGTTTGACTAGCTGTGGATCTGTGTCTCCCCAGATCAGGCATGTTTTGAAGGCACCGTTCCCTGGACTTGCCGTGCTCGGCGAACCTAACGAATCGTTCCCCGAACGTGCCTTGCTCGGCGGCGTACTTGATGAGCAGCTCGAAACGACAGGGGCAGCGGCTGCGGCAATTGTTGCCAACATTCCCTGGATACACTCTCGACGGTTGGGTTTAAACATATAAATATTCCTCCTATTAAATATCTCCTGTGAACTGCGCTCCAAATATATCAGGTAAGTCTGGACTGCAACAAACCTAATGAACCCCGCGCACCGTTCGGAACATTCCTCGCACATCTCCCGGTATGTCGCATCATTTTTCGATCACACCAATGGAAAAGATACATCGCGTTGGCTCCGAACTCACCGTCCAGCGTGCACGGAAGTCTACCTATTCCGTGATGACGATCAAGTCCGCAACATCAGAGTCTTGATCTCATAAGGGTTGACCCGCAGAAGCCGCTCGCTCGCGGTTCCTAAATCCTGCTCAAGCAGGTTCGTCTCGCGGAAGCTCCGCTGCTTGCCAAGGAAATAGACCGGCGTCTGTGCCTTTTTCCCTTGAATTTCATACAGGCGCAGGATGATGGAGCTATCTGCTTCCGATTTTTTCAGGGCGCTGATGACCAAATCATCTGCATGCACACTACAGAACAAGTGCTCCGGAGGAAGAGATTTCGCAGAAACGTTGTCCAACACTTCCACCGGAATCAACAGGTTATTGAAATCAGCTCTCATTTCATAGGAGTGCTGAGCTGTCCAGTCTCCCGCACCAGAGGAAAGATAGTGCTTAAAACATAATGCCCGCTTGGAGGATAATGCGTCGAACTCACTTTCCCGCCTTGCAGAATCTTCGCTGAAGTGTAACGCTGGCCCCGGAGCATATTGCCGATAATCAATCCCGGCTGGAGCCTCACCAATTGATGGTCGGCAGCCACTGTTATGCCCGATTGGGGGGATCCCGCGAAGACCCAGCCTTGGATCTCGCGATACTGCTCCCAGGTGCTTTGTTGGATTTCGTCCCGTGAGTGCGACCCCGAGCCTGGCAGGAGATTCCCTACCGAATCAGCTCCAAAGGGAACTCCGTAAAGCATTTTCGCGCTCGGTTACTCGACAGTGAAGAGCTGCTCAATCCGGATGAAAGGTGCTCCCCACGTCCACCTCACCGTGTTTTTTATGTCCAGCCTTTTTAGGCCGGGTTAGACTATGGTAAAGAATCAAGCGTTGCACGACGGGGATGTCAGCGACGAAGCCGGGAATTCTTAGGACCGTCCTCACCGCATTGTTTTCTTCGAGAGCCGTTTTGTGAACCGCCATCGGAAATGTAAGCCCGGTGTTCGACTCGGGTTGAATATTGTTGGCGCCGCGCTCTTCCTGGCCTTCAATCTTGATGCCGTCGCAGACATTTCGAGCGAGCTGTTTGTCGAAGACAGTGACAGTCCCAGTCGCATCGTCTGCCGTGACGTGGTAGAAACGATTCTCCAGAAAATCGGAACCAAGCGGACCGCGTGGCTCATTTTCGTTATCCAGGTTGACTTGAGAGGGAAGCGGGAACGATTGCGATTGCGTGGCCGGCTCGAGATAGTACGTTTTGAAGCCCAATGAGGGGACAGAAGTTGCCTCAAAGGCGAGGTCGAGAGCCTCGGACATGCTCTGGCTGGTTTTCTCGATCGCAAAGGGAACGTGCTTCCCGGCTGCATCCACCAAGCTCATCCCCTTCATGTAGTCGCTGATATGCCCCGGCACGCCGCCGCCATAGATCGTCACGTGCGCTTTGACAGGATCATCTCTTTGCCAGCCGTGCCCGTTAAACACCACGATGGGAATATCCTTTGTTACAGTGTTCTGGACTCGCTCCGCAATATTCCGCAACATATTCCGCAGGATTTCGCCTCCGCGCATCATTACAATCTCAGAATCCTCTTTCTTACGTGCATCACCGATTTTGCCTTTCTGCCCATCATGGTTGTGATCCATGGACTCTATCAGTTTCTTCCACAGCAGGTCTAGATCGCCTTGGGGATAGTGGACGTAGCCCAGCGCATAATTGATGGCTGGAAATTCCTCTGCCGTCGTCACTGTATTTCTGGCAGGAACCGCCTCTTGCCACAATTGATCAATTCCATCCACTACATGCGGCCAACCCATAGGAACGCTACCAGAAAGCGTCGGGAGATCATGTGTTTTTGCCACGTTGCTAAAGAAACCTCGCGGTATCGCCCAAAAAAAATGGTCGGAAGGAAGGTCCTTATTGAGCGCGTTGAGGTTTGAGATCAATTGGGGAGTGGGCGCCCAGAGATCGCAGCCCGTGCTCATAAAGAATGGGCCTGGCTATGCGGCATGGCCACACTCAATCTGTTTCGCCAGAACTTGCCGCTTATTCGGGTTGAGTATGTCAGGAAGATCAAGCCTTGCTTCCCAGCAGTAGCCGTATAGCTCACTCCAAACCAACACGCGAGAGCCATCAGGCGCTGCCCAGTTAAAGAGCGTCCTGTCCCTAGGTCCCATGCGGCTCATGGTCATGAAGGGAATGCCTGCTTCACGAAGCATCTGCGCGTACTGTGAAACAAAACCCGGAATATCGTCAGGAGCAATGACTTGCGGGTTCACTTCAAAGACATCGTGGGCGTACTGCATTCCATATAGCAAATTCCGTGCTTGCACTTCGCCGTTCGGAAGATTTATGAATATGTCTGTCCAATTCTGCGCGATTTCGGTCCGCCCTTCCTTAACCAGATTCTTAAGTTCCTTTACCTCTTTCGAGCCCACGTGGCTTTCTACGAAATTGGCCAGGAAGTTGTCGCTCTCAAAAAAGAAGCGAAACTCTGGATGCTATTCGGCAATCTGTATTGCCGTGGCAATGATTTTGTTTCCTCGCGCCAAAGTATCTTTTCGTGTGCCCGCCCAGAACAAATCGAGATGCGAAAATGGTGCGACGTAGATGTCAACCTTCGAAGAGGTCTTCCCTGTCGTGCGGGGCTCGGCCTGCAAAAGAAACCCAAAACAAAATACCAAAACCAAAAAACACGCAAAGAACCCCACATTCTTAAGTTTCTTTCTAATCATGACTTCCTCATCGTGATTGCGAGTGGGCTGATTGCGCCTCTCCTATAGCTGGGCCACGTGAGGTGAACGCCATCGTTCATTCGTAAGGGATACGTAGCGCTCTCATTGTTCCTTTCATGTATCCAATGGCAAACACCTTTCCATCCATCGCATATCCCGGCCGATCGTTCGCCTCTCCTTCCATAGTCGGAGCGTGGTCTGGCCTCATTGGCCCATCAAAGCCACTTTCTCCATAAACCTGCAACATCTTGACCATGTCCGTTGGCCCATCGTCGTGGAAAGTCTCGGCAAAATGCTCACGAGTGCCCCGCACGTCGCGGAAATGGATGAAGAAGATTTTCTTCTCACGGCACCATTCTCGGGCCAGTGCGGCAATGTCTTCACCCATCAGCTTGAAATTCGCCTGGCAAAAAGTGATTCCGTTCACAGAACTAGGAACCATGTTCAACACGCGCCGGAAGCTGGCGGCACTCGTCAGGATGCGACCGATTCCGCGCAGGGGAGAAACGGGTGGATCGTCCGGATGGAGCGCCATCTTCACTCTCGCTTTTTCAGCAGCGGGAATCACCGCCTTCAGGAAGTATTCGATGTTGGACCAGATCTTGTCTTCGCCGATTTCGCCCCACTCCGTTACCCCCTGCTGTTTCGCCACTCGATTGTCGAACTCGCTGGCCAGTGCGCCACCACGTGTGGGAATGTCAGTCCGCGTTCGGTACCAGCCAAGACCTGCCATGAAGTTGTAACAAACCATGTCAATTCCAACTTGGCTGAGCGCCTTGATGGCAGCGATATAGTTTTCAATCTCCTCGTCTCGTCCCGCCAAGCCCAGCTTGATTTTCTCGGCCGGTACAGGGTGGCTTTCCACACCCGCGACGGTCATTCCAGAGGCCTGAAAATCTGCCTTGATTTTCCCCAGCGTCTCCGCGTAACGCTCGCGTGGAACCTCGCTCAGCGCGCCGCTCACCGTAACGATCGCGTGTTTGACACCAATCTGAGCGGCGAGTTTGATCTTCCGATCTTCCTGCGGTTTGAACAACTCGGCCAATTTGATTACGCCACGAGGCGCCTTGGCTGCCTTTCCAGCATCCGGCGCAGCGCCAACAGGCGCAGTCCAGAGATTGGCTAAGCTCAAACCCGCCAGTGTTCCATGAATATAATCTCTGCGAGTAATCATGGTCATAGGGCCCTCCTCTTCGGACCATGATGGTATCAGGTTTTAAAGAATGTGGCGTAATATCAAAAGCGTTCAGGTTGACGACTGACGATCCGCGCCTCTCCGCAACATCAAATTACGAGTCCTGATGAGGGGCATGAGTCTTTTGGTTCGCACCGAGCACCGTCACTGCAGATGTGCATCCGTGCTTTGTGCCGGCCCGAACTCCCCGTAGGCAGAGGAAGGCTGGGCTTGTGGGTGATCTCAAATTCCAAAAACAGGGCCTGTAGACTGCCTGACCATAACCACTTCTCCGGAAACACGCGCAACGCGGAGGTCAAGGTACACTTGGCATCCTACGTTATTGGGGTGGCGGGAAGCAGGGGCGAGGAACGGCGACCAGAAGCGTATCTATTCCCAAAACCGTGAGATTCAACGCAAGCGACTGAGCGACCAATTCGGCCCGCCCGATGATACTCGAACCGACCAGGAGAACTCTGATAGAACCTCCTGCTAAGTGTAACCGCTATATCCTATTCTTAACTAAAAGTGAATAATTCTTCCAAATAATTCGCTTGCGTCGGACTACGGTCTCTGATATTTAAGGCTGCGTTTGATACCCGAAGAAATGCTGCGTGACCTGAGAAGGCCACGGAACACGGAGGTAAAACATATGGCAAGCAGAAGAGTTTGGAAGTCGCCATTTATTCTATTTGTCATGGTGGGCCTTTTTGCTGCTGTCGGGTCCGCACAGGTTTTCACCGGCGCAATCAGCGGCGTCGTCAAAGATCGCAGCGGCGCCGTGGTCCCCGGCGCAAAATTAATCTTAACGAATACGGCGACCAGCGGGGAGAAGCAACAAACCACAAAAAGCGCCGGAACTTTTGCCTTTCCGCAGTTGACTCCTGGAAATTATAGGCTGGAGGTTGAGAAGCAGGGGTTCAAAAGGTTTGTTAGAAGTGGGCTAACCATACAAGTTAACCAGAACATCGTGATCAGTCCAGTGCTGGAGGTCGGAAGCGTTACACAAACCGTGGAAGTGACGGCCCAGACTCCTCTTCTTCAACCGGCCACCTCCTCTCTAGGTCAGGTTGTGGGAAGTCAAAACATCGAAAATCTCCCTTTGGTGGGCCGGAACACGCTTGCGCTGGTCGAGTTGACACCAGGAACACAACCGCTCGGGGCGTTTGGGGGCGTACCTGCCCAGACGAACGCATACAATCAGGGTTTCTTTTCGGTGGGAGGAAGTCAGGTCCTTACCAACTCGACATTGATCGATGGAATTCCGGCGGACCAAGCTCTCTTCAACGCTCCCGCTTTCGTCCCTTCTCCGGACGACGTCCAAGAATTCAAAGTGCAAACGGCGGACTTGCCAGCGGAGTTTGGCCGCACCGGGGGGGCAGTGGTTAACATCGTCACAAAGTCAGGAACAAATCAACTTCACGGAACAATCTACGAGTATTTCCGCAATAGCGTCTTGAACGCCAACAACTTTTTCACCAATCGTGCGGGCAAGCCTATTCCTTTTAGCAATATGAACCAGTTTGGGGTTGCGGGCGGTGGACCAGTTGTCTTGCCACATATCTACAATGGCCGTAACAAGACGTTTTGGTTTTTCAATTACGAGGGCTTGCGAGACCGGGAAGGCCAAACCTTACTCACGACCGTTCCTACTCCGACACAGTTGAATGGTGACTTTTCACAGACATTCAACAGTTCGGGCAGTCTGGTGACGATTTACGATCCGCTGACGACGCGCCCTGACCCGGCCAATCCCGGCCAATACATACGCGACGCGTTTCTGGGAAACATAATACCTCCCGATCGAATCGACCCAGTTTCCGCAAAAGTTCGGACCTATTGGCCAAGTCCGAATACTGCAGGGACTGCGTCGGGAGCCAACAACTTTTTTGGTACCGGAACGGCGCCTAACACAGAGAACATGTACACTGTGAGAGTCGACGAATCAATCTCTTCGAGTCAGGAGCTTTATTTTCGCTTTTCGTCCTCTAACAATGATCGTGGGGCTGTTGACTATTTTCATAATGGGACGGGCTGGGTTAATCCCGGGGGGGGTGGTGTCCCACTACTTTTCGGTGCGAAGAATGCTGATTTGGGCTATACGTGGACGGTGAACCCAACGACGGTCGTTAACCTGACTACTGGTTATGTCAGAGAGGTGATTTTCAAGGATCCGGCTCTCACCGGAATCGATCTAACGACTCTAGGGTACCCTGCCCAATTTGCCCACGGCTTTTACTGGGATGCGTTTCCTTCAATTCAACCTTCGGGCTATAAGGCTCTGGCCGCATCCACATCAGACCTCATTCATCGATACGATAGCACATTTCAGTGGGCTGGAACCCTCACGAAGGTGTTTTCACGGCATACCGTGAAAACCGGCGCTGAGCTGTTGTACATTCCCCTCAACGAGCTTCAGCCCGGTGCTCCTCAGGGGGTATTCAATTTCAGTACTGGGTTCACCGGAGCGAACCCGTTGGCTAGCAGCTCTACATCTGGGTCGAGCATTGCTTCATTCCTGCTTGGTTATCCAAGCTCTGGATCAACAGATTTTAATCCCGCCCTTTCTGTATCGTCCAACTACCTCGGGGCCTATGTACAAGACGACTATCGTGCCACGAACAAGCTTACGCTGAACTTAGGCATACGCTTCGAAATGGAGACGGCACGGAACGAAAGGTACAACCGCCTAAGCTGGTTCAATCCTGCTATTGCAAATCCGGCGGGAAGCCAAGTGGGGATTCCGAATTTGAAAGGCGGCCTGCAGTTTCCCGGCGTCAACGGGAACGGAAGAAGGCAGGAAAACTTGACCAAAGGTTTTGCTCCCCGCGTCGGCTTGGCTTACCGGCTTACCCCGAAAACCGTGATCCGGACGGGCTATGGCCTGTTCTATTTACCAAGAACTGGAGATGGAGTTGGTAGCACACTAGGGGCAGCAGGTTTTTTTGCTACCACACCCTTTGTGAGTTCAACCGACGGTGGTTTGACACCGGCGAACCAACTCAGCAACCCGTTCCCAAACGGTCTGATTAATCCGCCTGGCAGCAGCCTCGGGGCTCAGACTTTGCTTGGGGAGTCTTTGGGTGCTGTCTTGCCTCGCCAGAACTACTCTTATGCTCAAAACTGGAATTTTGACGTTCAGAGAGAACTACCCGGCAACATTCTTTTCGACATTGCGTACCAGGGGTCAGAAGGAACTTTTCTACCTATCTCAGCTCAGTTGGACCAATTGCCTGATAAGGACCTCGCGCTGGGATCCGCTCTCCTTAGCCAGGTGACAAATCCCTTCGCAAGCCTCGTCACGACAGGCCCACTGAGTCTCCCGACAGTGACAGCCGGGCAGTTGCTTCTGCCTTTCCCAGAGTTCACAGGCGTTACTACTTACGGTACCCATGAAGGCTCATCAAATTACCACTCACTGCAACTCAAAGTCGAACGTAGGTTTAGTCATGGACTAAGTTTCTTGGGAGCTTACACCTTCTCGAAGGCGCTGGGAGATGTTCCTGCGGCACTCTCGATTGGCTTTGCCAATCCCGGGTACCAGGACAACAACAATCTCCACGGAGAGTATGCCCTGCAGGAGTATGACATGCCCCAACGCCTCGTCTTGGCTTACACTTGGGAGCTTCCAATGGGCCCTGGACATAATTTCCTTGGCGGGGTCCGTGGGCCGTTGTCGAAGCTCATTGCCGGCTGGCAGGTCAACGGCATCAACACGTTCCAGAGCGGGGTGCCGCTTGGATTGACAACAGCCAACAATCTCACTCATTCGTATGGTGGTGGTTCACGTCCGAACATGCTGTGCAACCCGGCGCTCCACTCATCCACCGAGAGCCGCCTCAACAAATGGTTCAATACCAGTTGCTTTGCACAGCCTGCAGCCTTCACCTTTGGCAACGCTTCACGAACTCTTCCAAATGTGCGGGGGCCCGGGTTTGTCGATTTTGACCTATCTTTTTTTAAGAACACTCATCTTACAGAGAAGACGAATCTCCAGATTAGGGCAGAGCTATTTAATGCTTTCAACAACGTTAACTTCGGTTCGCCAGGAACGACTTTCGGTACGAGCAGTTTCGGCGTAATCGGCTCCGCCGGAGCGGCAAGGATCATCCAGCTTGCGGCTAAAATTCAGTTCTAAGGAACCCGTCGAACCGTAATCTGCTCAAAGACTCGAAAGGCGGAATTCTTTGTTGACCGTCAATGAGTGGAACTGCGGTTCGGCCCGAGGCTATCTCTGTCCCCGCTGATGTTCTAAACGAACGTTGTGGTGCATATCAATTGCGCGAAGGGTATAGGCGGGGCGCGCGATTGGCGTTCGCGAAAGGAAAGTTAAGGATGGTACGGGAGGCCAACGTGCCGGGGGGATGTCTAACGAGAACTGTGCTACTTATGCTCCTTATGAGCGGTCAGCTGCATGCCGTTGTGCCGCTATACGTGGGGGCACATGTGGGAAGATGCAAACCGCGTCAGCGTGATTCTCTGGCTTTGCATGAGATCGACTGTCAGGGAAAGCCTATCTGAATATTCGGACACGCACGATCCGAGGGTTATCTTGGCTAAATTGCAATTGAAGAAGCTCCGGTGGATTATCATCGCATGGCTCATGTTGTCCACGATTTTGAATTATATGGACCGACAAACTTTATCGGTCCTCGCACCCTTCCTTCGCGGCAATCTCAAACTTACCACCGAGGAGTATTCCAACATTGTCGCTGTGTTTATGCTGGCTTATACAGTGATGTACACGGTTGGAGGGAGGTTTGTGGATTGGGTTGGCGAACGGGTCGGAATGGCGGCCTGCATTATTTGGTGGTCAATCGCCACGATGTTGCAGGGTCTAGCTGGTGGAGCCTTCAGTCTGGGTGTCTACCGGTTCCTCATGGCAATTGGAGAGCCGGGAAACTATGCTGCTGCACTTCGGGCCACAACAAGCTGGTTTGCGAAGGAGGAACGTGGTTTGCCTATTGCCATCTATTCCTCGGGAAGCGCAGTCGGAGCGGTTCTTGCTCCTCCCTTCATTGCGTGGATGACGTTGCATTTAGGCTGGCGATATGCTCTTGTACTGCCCGGACTCGGTGGACTTATTTGGGTTGCGGTGTGGATATGGCTGTACAAACGTCCACCACAGTACAAAGATGGCGGCGCCAAAGATAATTCGCCTCTTCGTATTTCGTCAGAGAAGTCGGATGACGCTCGGAGGAGTGCTGTTCCTATAAGATGGGTTGATTTGCTGAAAGACAGAAATGTGTTGGCGCTTTTCTTTGCAAGGCTGCTGGCTGACCCCGTTTGGTATTTCTACTTGTTCTGGATTCCGGAGTATCTCAGTAAAGCACGACACTTCAGCCTGGCTGAAATTGGTGTTTATGGATGGATTCCTTACTTAACTGCTGACGTGGGGGGAATATTTGGTGGCGTTGGGTCGGACTGGCTCACAAGGGCTGGCCTTTCTGCCCCCTCAGCCCGCCGACGTATGCTGTACGCTTCAGCTTGTGTGGCCCCTATTGGAGTTCTAGCGGGTTGGGCTCGGTCGCCACTCATTGCACTTACATTCATTTCCGTCGTAACTTTTATATGTTTCATATGGTTCATCAATACAACAGCGCTGGTTTCAGATCTGCTTCCTGAGCAATGGGTTGGTTCCGTTCAAGGTCTTATCGGGACTGCTGGAAGTGGCGGCAGCGTGCTTTTTACTGTATTCGTTGGATTCCTCCTTTCTCATTTTTCCTATGCGGCAGTCTTCCTGGTCGCGGGTTCGATGCATCTTCTAGCAGCATTAGTTCTGTGGTCCGTGATGCGCGATAGACGCTCGACAATAGCAAGGGTAGGCAAGAGTGTTGTAGTTTGAGAACCTGTTAAGGAGTAAGAAATGGAAGAGAATAGCCATTGCGCGATGCGCTCTTCGCGAAGGGATTTTCTTAAAGTCGGTGCCGGGTCGGCAGCAGGTCTGATCATGCCATTACGGACTGGCAGTTTTGGAGAGCAGATGATCAAAGAGGGGTCAGCCATGCCAACCCTCACTCAACCTCCATCTCCCCGGTGGGTCAAGGACTTGATTATCTATCAGATTGCTACCAAAGGCTTCACATCGCCGGACGGACCCCAGAGCGGCACTTTCAACAGCCTCAGGGGAAAGCTTGCGTACCTCCAGGAGTTGGGCGTTACAGGCATATGGTTGAGTGGCTATTCGCTCGCAGACCCACACCATTTCCACAACATTTGGACGCAATATGCAGTTATTCAGCCTGACAAACTGGACCCGACCCTAGGCACCGAAAGGGACTTTAAGGCCTTAATTGATGAATCCCACCGCCGCGAGATAAGAGTCTTCCTAGATGTCATCACGCACGGAGTCGTGAACCAGAGCCTGCTGATCAAGAATCATCCCCGGTGGTTTCGAGGCGGATCCTGGCACATGACTGACTATGATTGGTACGGCGGACATACAGATTTGGATGACTGGTGGGTGAAGATTTATACGGAATATGTCACCAAATATGGAGTAGACGGGTTTCGCCTAGATGTGGCAATTTTCCGGCCTGATCTTTGGGAGCGGATCCGGCAGAATGCAGCAGCTGCTGGGCATGAAATCGTGATTTTCGAAGAAGCCAATGCGGTTATTCCCGGCGTGACTGATTTCACCCAGGACGAGAACGGCCTCGCCTCTTATCAAACCGGAGCTCTAAACGATATCCTGGTCGACAACATACCTGGTTTCTACGCTCGCAAGTTTGGCAAGAGAGGGGAATACCGAGTCGTCATTCAATATTCGGATGACGGAAGCAGGACTGTTGGCACGACCCGCGGTGAGGGTCCACTTCTTGTTCGCTTAGACGGACTTGGCCCAGACAAAGTCTCGCGAAGATGGGGTGACGATCAACCCGATGGAATCCCTGATGTTCAGATTACAGTTGACCATGTTGCAACAAGGCCCATAGAGAACATTATCGTGTCTGACGATACTGGGCAGCGGTGGCAACTGCGCTGTTCCATCTATCACGGCCGTCCGTTAGCAATTGAGGGCGAGCCGCCATCACTGAAGCTCTTTGCGGCCACACTCGGGCATGGTTGGTCTTCGGTACAACTTAGCTGTCACGATAACGGGCACGGACTTCGTCCGACTGAGAATCCGTATGTGGCCCAAGGCAGCCGCGCACTTTTCGGTTACTCGGTCCTTTTGACGCCGATGATACCGATCTTTTTTTCCGGAGAGGAATTCAACGCCACATTTCATCCCATTCCCGGGCTAACTCCTGACCACTACAGCGGAACTCCCGGCAAGGGCCGATGGCTTTACGGATGCATGCTTAACTGGGAAGAACTTAAGGCTTCCGGACATAGAGAAATGCTTGAAGATGTAAGGAAGATGATTGCCGTGCGCAAGCGTGAACCCGATGTTCTAGGGGTGGAGAAAGATGATAGAAAGCCCAGACTCATGGCATTGGATTACCAACGGGATATTGCTGTGCCAACTCCGTATGTACGATGGAATGATCGAAGCGCCATTGTGATCGCGGCAAATCGAAACGTGAATCACGACGCGAAGCTCAAGCTCCGCATCCCGCTTACACAGACGCACTTAGCGGGCCACTCAAATTACTCTGTCAGCAATTTGTGGCCTGGGGGAGAAACCAAGGTTTTGCAGGAGGCTCAATTATTAGGTGGACTCGATTGCCGCGTCGGTCGCGACAAATCTGCTGGAGGTGGCCTCAGCGTGCTCAAGGTCGAGCCAAAGTCGTGACGGGTGCAGGCTGACATGCGATCAAGAATTTAGCGAACTGATAACCAGTTGAACAAAGCCGTTCTCTGAATGAGTTTGTCTTTAAGTTACTTATCATCGGACAGGTTGAGTTCCAAAAGATAATGCAAATCAAAGAAGGGATCTGTCATGCGTGGAAACATCCGTACTTTTCTTTCTTGGGTGGCCACTGCCCTATCAGCGATCGTGATGATTGGAACATGTTCCCAAACCGCAAATGGGCAAAGTCCACTGTACTACAAGCTCTGGAACAGTCCTGAGGTGCAACAACGAATTCAAATGGGGATCGAAACTAACCGGATGGGCTGGTTGACGCTCAATTTCGTGGACGCCCAAGGAAAGCCTTTGAATCACGTCCAAGTGGACCTGAAGCAAATAACCCACGACTTCAAGTTCGGAAGCGACATTTTCTACCTAAATGGCTCTTCTTCGCCTGAGATAAATCGTCGCTACAAGGAGGCCTTCGTTTCCCTTTTCAATTTTGCGACAGCACCATTTTACTGGTCAGATCTTGAACCTAAGCCAGGCGTTCTCCGCTTTGGAATCAATAGTCCATTCGTCGCTCGTCGTCCTCCGCCCGATGCTGTCGTGGCATTCTGCAAAAAACACGGAATTGCTATCAAAGGGCACAACCTGATCTGGCACGCATGGTATCCGAAGTGGTTGCCCAAGAATCAAGCCCAGGTTACTGAATTGATGCGTGAGAGGTTCAGACAAATTGCTTCGCGCTATGGGAAATCGATCCGATATTGGGATGTTGTCAATGAGCCCCTGCATCGGCCCATCAATGTAATCCTACCGAAAGACTACGTATATACCGCCATGCAGGAAGCAGGGCGCGATTTTCCTGCCGACGACACATTAATGGTTAACGAAACCACTTCATTGTGGACGGATTTCCACTGGGAAGAAAGCCCGTTTTACCTGCTCGTCCAAAGCCTCTTATTGCGCAAAGCGCGTATCGATGCACTTGGTCTTCAATTCCATATATTTTCTTGGCAGAAGTACAAGGACCTGTTGGCCGGGACATTTATGACACCTGAGCAACTTTTTCGGGTGATAGATCAGTACTCTCGCCTTGGACTACCGCTTTTGATTAGCGAGATTACTATCCCCACGCTTTCTACACCCCAGGGAGAAGAAGAGCAGGCGACAGTGGTCAGGAATCTTTATCGATTGTGGTTTAGTTGCCGAAACATGGAGGCGATAACGTGGTGGAACTTAGCGGATGGCACAGCGTATCCTCGAGAAAATCGTTGGAAGGGAGGCTTGCTCCATAAAGATATGTCGCCCAAGCCTTCATTTCATGTCCTCTACGATCTTATTCATAAGCAGTGGTCCACGAGCGTGCAACGCAATAGCGGCAATTCCTCCGAGATGATGATTCACGGTTTTTACGGAGAATTTTCGCTGACCGCATCGCATGCCGGAAAGACCGTCACCGAAACTATTCATTTAAGAAAGACGGGCGAAGGTGTGTCTGACTCAGTTAATCATTTCACAATTGAATTTCATTAATGGGAAAACGACCAAGAGGGAAAAGTTCAGAGTGTTTATCACCATATAGATAAGGAGAGCTGGGAACCATGGAAATCAGTGGGATGAGAGCGCGTACGGTCGCTGTGCCAATTGAAGCCCCTTTGCGGCACTCGACAGGCGTGCATCCCGGCTATTTTGTTCGTACCATCCTTGAGCTGTTTACGGATGAAGGATTGGTGGGTCTTGGAGAAGTCGGTGGAGGCGACCAGCGAAATGCTCTTCTGCGACTTAAACCTAGATTGCTAGGGGAGGATCCCTTTCACTTGGAAAGAATCAAACAAAAAACTCTTCGCCAGATCTATTATCTGTCAAACCCCCGGCTTTATGCATCCATCGAAATTGCCTGCCTCGACATCCAAGGTAAGGCCACCGGCAGACCCGTATCCGATCTGATAGGCGGGCGGATTCGCGACAATGTTCCCTTCTGCGGGTATCTTTTCTATCGATATTCTGAAGGAACATCTGGCGGCGAAACAACACCTCAAGAAATGGTGGATTGGCTTCGTCATCTGGTGCAGCAATACGGATTTCGCTCAGCCAAACTCAAGTGTGGGGTTGTGAGTCCAGAGAATGACGTCGAAGTGATTTCAGCACTACGCCAAGCGTTTGGTCCCCAGTTCGGACTGCGCCTCGATCCGAATGGCTTCTGGTCCAGAGGGACCGCAATACGAGTCGCGAAGGCTCTGGAACCATACTCGCTGGAGTACTTGGAGGATCCCACGTGGAGCTTGGAGGGCATGGCTCGCGTGAGGGAGCGTACAGCAATACCACTGGCAACAAATATGTGCGTGACGAACTTCGACCAAGTTGCCCCCGGAGTCGCGCTAAATGCCGTGGACGTGGTCCTGAGCGACATTTATTACTGGGAAGGAATTCGTGGTGTCAAAGCGCTTTCCAGTATTTGTGAGTCATTTCGATGGGGGTTGTCTATGCACAGCGGCAGCGAACTCGGCGTCACACTAGCCGCTATGCTCCATACTGCAGCAACCCTTCCCAATCTCACCTACGATGTGGACGCGCATTACCATCATCTGTTGGACGACGTGATCGTGGGCGGAAAGATGAATTACAAGGATGGATCCATTGCAGTGCCGAAGGGTCCGGGGCTTGGGGTTGAACTTGACGAGGACCGGATGGCGCGTTACCAGGAGCTCTTTGAAAAGAGAGGAGACTACTATGCGCGTTTCCACGAAGACGAGCGTCGCCCAGACTGGTTTCCAATTAACCCGGGATGGTAGTCAACGATGACGAAATACAGGACCGAGCGGCATCTTTTCTACGCGACTCGTCGGCCAATATCATGGGCCTCGCAGTTCATAGAACTTTCGTAAGCTCATCGAAGTTACAAAAAGATTGCCAATAGAGATGGCGAAGGAGCCAAAGCAGATTTTCAATCCTATGCAGTAAAAAGGAGGAACACTTGGACAACATTGAGCAGGTATGCCAGAGATATCTTAAGCTTTACGGCGGGCTGGTTTTTGATATCCTCGAGCATTTGGGGTACCCGCATCAGGTTTTAGCCCATGAAGTTGCCCCCCTCTCACCCGAAATGAAGCTTGCCGGACCAGCATTTACGGTCAAGGGAACATCGACTTGCGAGCGAGATGAGAGCCGCCGCTACAAGCGACTCAGCATGCTGAAAGAAATGCGTTATCCCTGTGTGGAAGTGCGTGACGGGGGTACTTCACACCGAGTGGCCATTTATGGAGAGCTTAGTGCAACTGCCGCACGCGCTCACGGAGCAGTAGGAGCCATAGTCGAGGGCGGCAGCCGCGACTGCGCAAAGCTGATCTCCATGGGTTTTCCCGTCTTTGCTCGATACCGGTGTCCTATTGAAGCCTTTGGACGGTGGGCCATGGTGGAATATCAAGTTCCGATACTTCTTAGTGGAGAGTTGATTGATACCGTGGTTGTGCATCCCGGGGACTTTATCTTCGGTGATTTAGACGGGGTCTTGGTGATTCCTAAGGACCTCGCTATGCAGGTTCTCACCGAGGCTGAACGCGTAGCGGGAATTGAGGACGAAGCCCGGGTTGATTTCGGTCGCGGCGAAGATCCCGTGGCGGTATTTGAGAAACACAAGCGTCTTTAAGGTAGGTCGACGATATGCCAGGGCAACGCTGCCTTGGGGACGTCGAATACACGTCATGGAGACAATAATGGAAGTGTTTTCTGGGAGGCTCCGATGAACCGCCGCGAATTCATCTCGACATGTGCCATTAGCACGGTAGGCCACAAGGGTCGTATGATATCTGACCGAGTCGGAGACTCCTTTGAATCCTTGGTTCCAATTTCGGTGCCCCAAAGCGCGATGCAGGGATCAAATGGTTTCAAGGTAGGGAAGCCTCTTTGGCAACCATTTTATATTTCCCCACGCGCAGGAACGGGTCATATTTCCTTGGACGGCAATTGGGAGTTTATTTATCGGGAGTCACCGATCAACTCCTTAAAAGATCTCCATCTGGCCAAAGAATGGACCGACGCTCGCATCCCGTGCTCAGTTCAATGGGCACTCTATGAAGCCGGAAAGCTCCCCTACCCTTACGCTTATTTGAATTCTCGTCGCTATTTGTGGACAAACGGTAAGGTGTGGTATTTCCGTCGCAAATTCCATGCTCCCGCTCTTGCGAAGGATCAGTACGTGTTTTTATGCTTTGACGGCGTGGATTACTACTCTAGGGTTTGGCTGAACGGAACCTTGCTAGGTCGTCATGAGGGGATGTTCGGGGGACCGGACATCGAGATTAGTTCAGCACTTCGACCAGGAGAGGCTAATGAGCTCTTTGTTGAAGTATGTGCTGGGAATTATGGCCTAACGAATGCTTGGAAGCCTCGTGACCCTGGCCCAGTTATCATCCCGTGGGGGATTGCCGGAGGTGTCGAAGGTAGAGATTTCTTTCCTCTTGGTATATGGCGGTCTGTACGACTTGAGATTGTTCCGCCCATTCACTTGGAGCGCCCGTTCTTGGTCACGGAGGAATTAGGTACCCATCAAGCTCAGTTGTCTCTCGAAGTTGAGATACTTGCCGACGTCCAGTCTTTGGAGTTTCAACTTCACCCGTGGAAAAATGAACAACTCACTACGTTTCGAAGAAATCCCATGAACTCAAAGGTGATTCCGGGCCCCTTCCAATTGGTCGTAACTGTCATGGATAAACAAAGAGGCATTAGGACAGCGGGCCAGATTTTCCCAATTAGAGTCTGGGAAGGACGGAATTGGGTTAGAAGAAAATTCCTCGTCCCCTCCCCGCAGCTCTGGTGGCCCAACGGAATGGGAGATCCATCGCTATATGCTGTCAGATTGGAGCTACAAAAGCAAGGTATGCAGGTCGACGCGCTAGAGTTCGATTATGGAATTCGAACAATAAAGAGGTTGCTTACCTCGGGGCCGCAAACACAAGACAGGTGGGAGGGGTGGCAGTTTGAAGTAAACGGTCGTCGCCTCTTTGTGAAAGGAGTTGACTGGATGCCTGCGGACATTCTGCTTAATCTCCCCCGTAGCTCTTACGCATGGTTGCTTGGGATGGCCAGGGCCGCAGGAATCCAAATGTTGCGGGTGTGGGGTGCTGGTCTATTAGAGAATGACGACTTTTACTCTCTTGCCGATGAGTTCGGACTGATGGTGTGGCAAGAGTTCCCAATTGCCAACGAGGAAACTTCCTTGTACCCACAAGACGTTTGGGAATCTCAGGTCATGCAGAACATATTTCGGCTGCGGAACCATCCATCTTTGGCTGTTTACTGTGGAGGGAATGAATTTAATCCATATTCATATGGAAATTCTGATTCGGTCGGTATTATAGAACGATCTGTGGCGGACTTTGATCAGACGCGATCATTCCAAGGCGCTAGCCCTGATGCGGGCGACATCCACACCTATCCCAATTTCGACCCCACATGGTTTTCACGGTTATACACCTATGTGCCCTTTATAAGTGAAACTGGCATGCATAACATCCCCGCCCTTGAGTCTTGGATAGGGATCATCGATAAGAAGGAGTTGAACAGTGATTTCTCTGATCTTTCTAGTAAAGAATTCGTTGAATCTCATCCCGAATTCATTCACCATTTCATCGAATTTCAGGCCGATCGCGTTCCCCGCATGTTGAGTTTAGCCTCTCAAATCGAAGATATGTCTACCCCGACGCTGACGCAACTCTCGGAGGCGACACAAATTGGCGCAGGAGAATATTATCAGATTGTTTCCGAGATTACGCAGGCTAACTATAGCGTAACTGCTGGGCTCCTACCTTGGGTGTTCAAGCGCCCGTCTCCGCAAGTAGGCATCATGTTGGTGGATGGATTTGGCCAGCCAACGGCACCGTATTATTTCTTGAAACGCACGTATGAATCAACACACATTGCAGTAACGTTACCATATTTACTTTGGGCACCCAAAGAGCATCTTCCAATTCGCGTGGTTATAACCCATTCTGGATTGGAGGACCAGCAAGACGCGACTGCTGCGGTCACGGTGTATGACAACACACTTAGACCTGTCTGGAGTCGGAAACGGTCGGTTGATGTTAAGGCCGGGCCGTCTGTCACCCGAAAGCCCTTTGGAAACTTCCCGATCCCCAAATCGCTGACCCAACACTTCTTTTGGGTGGTTGCGGAGCTCGCTGACTCAAGAGGGAAATTGCTGTCCCGATCGTGCTATTGGCCGTGTTGTTTGAAGATGATGGAAGACCCCGCTGTTCGCAGCAAGTACCGCGAATCGCCTCAGCCGTTTCCACTCTTCAGGAGCGGTCCGTGGCTCAAACGAGAAGTCGTCAAAACAGAAACAGCATTAATATTGAGGATCTTATCGGCAAAACAAACTGGTCGATATGGAACACGTCTGTTGGCACAGGTCCACAATGTGGGTCACCTTCCCGCGGTAATGACAGAGATTAATGTTGGTCCTGATATTTGTATGCGACGCGTATTTCATTCTACAGATAACTTTTTCTGGCTGGGCCCTGGAGAAAGGAAGGACCTCGAAGTGGAAGTCTACTGGCGTGATCCCTCTGCGCGGGAGGCATCCGTGTGCACTGCTCGGGCATGGAACGCGCTCCCCCGGGCTGCGTCATTTGGCTAGGCCCTCGAACCGTCCGGATCGACAAGAGATTCTCTATGCGGCGAATTCCCAATTCCCTGAATAAACCTTGCATTGCTGATACGGTGCCTAGCTTTCGAGGTCATATGCAGCGAGACAGTTTGCGTCGACAGCTATATCAGCAGCACAAGGTCCGGGGTTACAAACGCTCCGACAAGTGTCGCTAGCCGCTCCGTCACGCGATTCACGGTCCAAGGAAAGAACCACCAGCAAAATGTCGGGACCAATGCTGCGAGTGCCTTGAGCCCCATGCTGTGCAGAGGATCGAGTACCTGCCTAAACAATACGATCCTCCCAGCAACCTTGTGGCACTATCGTCTTCGCAACGAAACAACCGAGTATGCGGCATCCAGTATCTCCACCGTATGTAGCACAGGCAAAGTCTTGGATAACGCATCGAGAGATTTCTTGATTTGGACAATGCAGCCGATGTTACCTGAAGCAACGACCTCTGCTCCCGTCTGGATAATGTTTCGAGCTTTCCTTTCTCCCAGCCTGCAGGCTATTTCGGGTTGCTCCAAGCTGTAGGTTCCTGCCGACCCGCAGCAGATTTCTACCTCCGGGACTTCCAAGACCGTCAAATTGGGAATCTGTCGGAGCAATCTCCTCGGAGGTGCGATGATGCCTTGCGCATTGCGTAAGTGACAGGCATCAGCTGTCATCCTCAACGAGCGAGCTTTTTGTCCAGGGGGATCAGCGCGACCGGGGCGAGGGGCCGATGGCTTCACTGCCAAGCGGGTGGCCTATCTCCTGCACACCT
>JAKAWN010000608.1 GCA_021827245.1 Acidobacteriota bacterium
GGCGGAAGCTTCATCCTGAAAGATCTCAAAGACCCGGTCGAGGTGATTCTTACCTAAAACGGAAAGCAGCTCCTTTGAGGCAAGTATGTATTTTATCTTTCCGCGAGCGTCGCGAATGGCGTTATACGCTGCCGCAAGACCTCCGACTCCTCTGTCGTCGATGTTTGACGCGTCGAGCAGGTCAATCACGAAGTTACTGATGCCGCGGCCGACCAGCAACCGAATCTGTTCAAGGAAAAAAGAAACAGCCGCGCCCTGGACCAGGGAGCCTCTTAAGTGAATGACGACAATATTCTCCGCCATGCGATCCAAACCCGACGGACGGAGGGATCTTACGAACGGCTTGGGATCGATCAGATTGATGTCCACGTCAATCCGCATGGACACTCCTTTATGCTGCTTCTCCCCTCCCAGGCAGGAACAGGCAGCATTCTAAGCCTGAACCAGTAATTATTCAATAACGTATTCAATCGATAATAATTGGCGGCAGACTCCGGCAAGAGCTGCTTTAAGAAAAGTAGCCAACTACGACGCTATGATTTCGCACACAGGCAAATGCTACTTCCCAGGCGTATGGCCGAGGGATTGATAGTGGCAACCTGCCCGCAACGTTGTGCCGGACAGACTCGAAGATTGTCCATTCAGCATGGTGTCGAAAAAAGTGCGAACGCAGGAAGACGTTTCCCTAAGACCTTTGGCGCCGTCAACCGGTCCAAGGAACCCCATCATCCTCATCCCGGGGCTATAAAGAACCGCGAGGTCTGTAAAATTAAAACGAAGTGTCCCCGGGATGTGAGTCTCCCAGCAGTGGGATGAATCTCCGCACACATCCCGCATCTGCTGCTTCAACGCGGCCTGCTGCTGGCGAAATCTTTGGACCGCTACACTCGCCAGCGTCCTCTGCAGCCACGGAGGGCGCAGGCTCCAATCGCTCAAAACGAACAAGAAGGGCTGTTTAATCCCTTCTTTCAGCACGTTGCCAAAAAGATTTCCGTCAATGTCGACCGCTGCCTTGCAACGGGCGTCCGTGGAGCACGCTTCGGCTGAAGCGGCTCCGCCGAAAGACTGGCCGAACAGCCCGACCCTCCCGAGGTCAAAACGTCCATCGAACCTGCTTTTAGGATTTGAATCCATCCGGGCCAGCCTGTCGATGGCAAAGTGAATGTCTGCTGCCCACACTTTCACCATCTGATCGCCTGCCGACTGGATGGCCTGCTCGGAGCCACGCGGAAACGAGGCGGAAGCAAGGTAGTCTGCCACGCGACCGTCAGGGAACCGCACCACGGGCGCGCTGTAGGTATTGGTAATCCCGAGGACAACATAACCGTGACTCACGATATCTTCAATCAAGGAAGTGTAATCGCTTGGCAGATTGCCAGCGCCGGAAGAAAACACCAGGACGGGGTAGGGTTTCTGGCTCGTCGCAATGGGCGCGTCAGCAATGGCATGAACTCGGACCCGGCTCGGAATGGTCACAGGGCGCCAAGGTAGCTTAGAAGCCCAAGCTGCAGGAATGTATTCAGCAGGCTTTGACCCGGGCGGGACGGTGGCGGGATACCACAACCAGACCATCAGCTCTCGATGCTTCCCGATGGCCGCCGAGTATGGATCAACGCGATTTGGATCCTTCCAGTCAAAAAGCGTTCGGCCAACCGAGTACGGACCGGTGGGTTTCGGCAAGACCACTTCCCGATGGTCGCCAAAATATACCACAATCCCGAGGCAACCCATAAAAGCCACTACGAGCAGGATCATAACCAGCATGGTGACCGAAAGGTTTCTTAGAACCCTTATCCCGGCTGCCATAGGCTGATTGGTGAGGAAATCAGGTTGTTGAGGCAAATATTTTTCCAGTCAATTGGAGTGGGGTCCCTGTTCGTAGAAAAGGCGATGAGTCTCAAGGCCCGGCATAATCAAATTTCCCCCTCGCCGGTCTATTATAACGGAGTCTCGGTCTGTGCCGTGACCCAAGGCACGTTCACCGGACACAAAGCGGAGAGTAAACAGGCCCCTCAACCCATTCTGTGCGGCAACTTTCAGGACAAGACAGGAATCTGAGAATAAGATGCCCTATACTCCAAGGGAATCCTCAAGCGAGGTCACAAGTAATGATGTTGAATCCAATCAGAAGCATTCGCCGTGTACAGTGCCTGGTGCAAGCACTGGCTCTCAGCCTGTTCTTTGCGGGATGGATCCACGCGGCTTCACAGTCAGCCCCCGTACCCCAAGTCAACGCAGACATCGGTCCCTGCACGGTGGACTTTACTGTCAGCCAAAGTGTTAATCAGCCTCTCTTTAACGCCGAAATTTCAGTCCGGATTGCCTATGGCTTTATGGGCATGAAGAAAATGGACCTGAAGATCGGAACCGACAGTGAAGGCAGAGCGCGTTTTGTCGGCCTGCCAGAAAGGGTCCACAATCCTCCGCTCGACTTCGTCGTGAAGGCCAAAGGCCTGAGTAAAACTGTGCACTACTGGCCAAGTGTCAAGTGCAAGGCTCGGTATGCCGTTGTCATGGGAGGACACTAGCCAGCACAGCAGGACGCCCGCGCCAAACGCCACATCGTGTTTTCATCATCGATGCTATTTCAGCGTAGCGACGATTGGGAAGTCCGCAATAAGCTCGGTGTAAAACCGGTGGACCAACTCGAGGTCAAGATCCGGCTGCGCCTGCCAAGAGGTTCCACAACGAAGCCGTGGTGTTTCCTGGACAGTTCGCACGACATCCTGCGCTTTGCAACTGCTAATATGAATGAGAGGCTATTGGGGTTATGAAGAAATATATCATCGTGTTCATAGCAGGAATCCTTCTGGTTCCGGCAGCATTCTATCTGTACCTGCGGTCCGGAGATGTGCCGGTCTCCACTTCGGCGTCGCCGCTGCCATTTGAACGCTTTCTTGCAAGGCTTGCTATGGATGCTACCATGTCACACGAACTCCCGAAGACTGATGCCGGGCCGCCCACTGAAGCCGAATTGCTGAGTGGCGCGCAAATCTACCGCCAAAATTGCGCGCTTTGTCACGGGCTTCCGAATGAATCGCGGACTGCGATTTCAAAAGGCTTGTACCCGCACCCGCCGCAATTCTTCAAACCTGGAGAGAGCACTGCCTATAATCCCAGTCTTCCTTATCGCCCCGCCAGACGAAAGGTCTACTGGAAAGTCAAGAACGGGATTCGGCTGACCGGCATGCCCAGCTTCAAGGGAGCGTTTACTCAAAAACAAATCTGGGAAGTAAGCCAGTTTCTGGGGAATGCCAGGAATTTGCCGTCCGATGTGGTGGCCGTACTCGAAGGCGAGCCGGAAAAACCACAGCCCAAGCCCACCTCACCTCCCAAGTCCCATCAGCAGATTGCCTCAGATCACAAGTAGGCATTGTCTTAGTTTTGATTCGGGTGATATAATCGGTTCCCGATATCGCAACTCAATATCGGCTTTCGTCAGGAAGGGGCA
>JAKAWN010000609.1 GCA_021827245.1 Acidobacteriota bacterium
GCGCGACCATCTGCGGATTGGCGATCACTTCGTCCGCGTGCTGACCATGAAAGAGGCCATCACAGAGACGCGGCCTTTGGTGCTGGACGCCCTGCTGAAGATCCCGGCCAACTTCTACGTGGTCACCGAATGGACACCACTTTCGACGGACAAGGCGCGCAAGGAAGTGAACAAGCGCCGTCGTCACTTCAACATGTCGAAGACCGGCTTCGTCTCGCAGATGGGAAACGATACCACAAAGACGAATCCCCGCGATGTGCTGGTCGATGAATCGAAGCAGGCCGACATTGAAAATCTAGGTGATTGTCTCCGTGCTCTGGGAGATGGGCAGTCGCTGGGAGATTTCTCGCTCACGATTGTCCTGTACGGCCACTCCAAACCTGACCTTGAGCAACTTGTGGGCGAGTTCACCGGCATCTTCACCAACGCCGACGGGAACCTCTTCGCAGAGACCTACAACCAGCTCAACGCCTACTTCGCCACTGTGCCCGGCAACTACGCGCTGAATCTTCGCAAGCTGTATTTGCTGAACTCCAATTATGCCGACCTCAGCTTTCTGTTTACCATCCTGCCGGGTGAAAAGACGAACCCGCATCTCGGTACGGAGTACCTGGCGGTGCTCGAAACGGACAACCATACCCCATATTTTCTGAACCTGCACAACGGCGAGGTGGCCCACACGCTCATCCTCGGGATGAGCGGCTCGGGCAAATCGTATTTTTGTTGCTTCGTCCTTCAGAATGCCCAGAAATATGCGCCGCTGACTTTCATCTTCGATATAGGAGGCAGCTTCCAGTCGCTCACGAACATCTTTGGCGGCAGCTATCTGAATGTGGGCCAGGAGGCGCGGGATTTCACCATCAATCCATTCTCGCTATCGCCGACCAAGGAGAACCAGCAATTTCTCTTCAGCTTCTTTCGCGTGCTGATTGAGGGCCAAGATCATGGGAGCGCCCAGCGTTACCGGCTCGACTTCAAGGAAGAGCGCAAGCTGTGGGACGCCATCGAGCGGACGTACATGCTGGAGCCGGACCAACGCACTCTCTCCAACTTCACCAACATCATTGGAGAATTGAAGGAGCGCCTCCACCGCTGGACGGTTGCCGGCCAGTACGGATTTCTGTTCGACAATGCTGAGGACACGCTTTCGTTCTCGCGCTTCCAGACCTTCAACTTCCACGGCTGGAGCGATGCGCCCGATGTGTTGGAACCCTTGTTGTTTTATGTCCTTCACCGCGCCAGCAATGAAATCACCGATCCGAAAAAACTGGCTACGTTCAAGATGTTTCTGCTGGACGAGGCATGGCTGTTTATCAAGAACGAGACCATCCGCAGCTACATCGTCCAGGCGCAGAAAACGTGGCGCAAGCACAACGCCGCCATGATCCTGGCTACGCAATCCATCAAGGAGTTGCAGGAGTCGGGCATGTTGCAGATCGTCTCGGAGAGTTGTCCCACCAAAATCTTCCTGGCGAACCCGGAGATGGACAGGGAACTGTACCGAGATGCCTTTCATCTGAACGACACCGAACTGAACCTGATTGCCGGGCTTGTACCACCCGGTCAGATGCTCATCCGTAAAGCACAGTCTTCCAAAAAGGTCCAGTTGAACGTCGATTCCGCTTCGCACTGGATGGCGACCAACAATGCTCGCGACAACCTGAAGAAGCGCGATTACTTTGAGCGCTTCGGCATTGCCGACGGGCTGCGCCGTCTCGCTGAGGATTTCCCCTTCCAGCCCCGGACATTGGGCAAAGTTATTACTGCTAATCGTAAAGGAGCTTCCGTATGAATCGCACACTCACTATCATCGCCGGGACCGCTCTGGCTCTCATCCCCCCTGTGGCCGTTGCTCAGGACGCTTCGGCCCGCACCGTGCAGTATCACTCGCAGGACATCGTGCCCATTCACGCCAAGCTGAAGTACACGACGCTGATTGAAGTGCCACCGACCGAGAAAATCATGGAAGCGGCGACCGGTGATAAGGATTTCTGGGTGGTAGATGTTGTCGGCAACTTCTGTTTCGTGCATCCGGCCAAAGCGGGTATTTCCTCCAATCTGAATCTCATTACCGACAAAGGCAACATCTACAGCTTTACGTTGCAGGACGTGTCCGGTACATCCGAAGTGCCTGACCTGAAGGTATTGATTGTGCCCGCCGATCGCTCCTCCATCGTCGCATCGTCCGGCCCTCCGCAATATGTTCCCGCCGTGCAATTGGAGCAGTCGAAGCAGCAGCTTGCCGCGCTTCAGTCCCATGTCGAGCAAGCCGTCGATGCGTATAAAAGCGCCTATCCCCTGCAACTCAAGTTTGACTACACTTACAAAGCGAACGAAGCCCCGTTCGATATCCAGTCGATCTATCACGACGACAAATTTACCTATATCAAGACGAATGCGCCGGAAAAGTTCTCTGTGTATGAGATGAAGGACGGCAAACCGAACCTTATCAACTATGACCTCCGCGATGGAACCTATATCATTCCGAAGGTCATGGATTCCGGCTATGTGGAGCTCGGCAAGAAGCGTATGGAATTTTCGCGCAAGGGGTAACGGCGATGGCTGACCAAAAAACAAAACCACCGGCAGACCCTGACATTTTCGATCTGCCCGAACTGCATCGCAGGCTGGTGGAGCCGAAGGGCGTGCTCCAGAAAAACCTGAAGATATTTCTTTACCTTGGGGCCAGCGTACTGGTCATCATCGCGGCGATCTTCAGCGCCGGTGGCAAGAGGCCCGCGACGCAGGCCGGAAAGAACCAGCCGCCGCAGCCGACGGTGCAGGACAATACCGATAACAATGTTGCCGATTTGAAGGGCCAGCTTCAGGCCGAACAGTTGAAGGAACAACAACAGGCCGCTCTCGCTGCCGCCAACGATCCTGCGCTTGCGCGCGCAACTCCCGCACAGCAGGCCGCCGCCGCTGTCTATGGCCCTACAGGCCAGTCTGTCCCTTGTGTTCCGGGCCAACCTTGTCCGCAAGCCACTTACGGACAGCAGAACGGTGGTCAGCAACAACTCACCCCAGAGCAACAGCAGGCCCAGCAGCTCGCCGCCAAAGAGCGGGAGCTTGCATACAACTCTCGGTTCGCATCGAACCTTGTTTACACCCGGGCCGCCGATCCTCCGCCACAGCAACAGGCAACGCAAGCGGGAACCGCGCCAACCGGCTACGCTCCGAGGCAGAACCCATACGCGCTTTCGGATCAGGCAGGAAGCAGCTTGATTGCTCCTCGTGCGCCAGGTGAGCGGTCAACACAACAAAAGCGTGCGCCCGAGATCAATCTGGATTCTGCCGTGGGCCAGCCGTATGTTGTCTATGAGGGCACGACGCTCGACACGGTCCTGATGAACCGGCTGGACGGCGATGCCGTTGGCCCGGTCAAGGTGCTTGTCTCGAATCCCCTCTATTCGCATGACCATCAGCACGTCCTCATTCCCGATGGAA
>JAKAWN010000610.1 GCA_021827245.1 Acidobacteriota bacterium
GGGGACGAGATTTTCTACGACCGGATCTGTCCTGGTGGAGGCTGGAATGCCGGCAACGGAATCGTCTACGGATCCCCGCTGGCCCCACATCCGGACGCTACTGCCATCGCTTTGCTTGCTCTTCAAGGTGAACCGAAGAGCGAGCTCATATCCACAAGCCTCGACTGGCTTCAAAGACACGCCGAAACCTGTTTTGCACCTTGGAGCCTCGCCTGGACAATCCTGGCCCTCAATGCCTACGGGCGGGAGTCCGCTGGCCCAATCGAGCGGCTTGTTGGGTTGGCGGAATCGGCAGAAATCGACGACTACGCGACGCTGGCTCTCACAACAATGGCACTTGGCTGCGCCGACGGGATCAATCCATTCGAGGCCCCCCGATGAAAACTGGCCAGCAAACGCTTCTGTCCAGGTCGCACCAATTGGTCACAGAAGCTGCTATCGCCAGGCTGCTTGCCAAGCCCAAACACCACGTCATCCGGAGGCGGCCGCGCTCTCGAGTAGCCATCCTGAATGTCGAATCTTACTCGGAGCGTCTGGAGCAAGTCCTCTGGCAAGGCTTAAATCTGTTCCACCTGGATGTCAGTGGCAAAACCGTTCTCTTGAAGCCCAATCTGGTGGATTACATTCCCGGGAGCCATATCAATACGAACCCGTTCCTTGTTGCCGCTGCGGCGGAGTGCTTCCGTCGCCTCGGCGCCAAGACCGTGCTCGTGGGAGAGGGGCCAGGACACCAACGCGATACCGAACTGGTCTTGCTCGAAAGCGGCTTTGCGGACCTGCTCCGCCAGCAAAGAATACGCTTTGTGGATTTGAATCGTGACGAACTTGTCGAGACACCTTTGCTCGCGCATTACACCGGAATGAAGTCCCTGTGGCTGCCCCGCACTGTTCTCGAATCCGATTTCATCGTTTCCATGCCCAAAGTGAAGACCCACCACTGGTCGGGAGTCACACTGAGCATGAAGAACATGTTTGGCGTTGTGCCTGGAGCGAAATATGGCTGGCCGAAGAACATCCTTCACTGGAAGGGAATCCAGGAAAGCATTCTGGACGTCTGCGCCACAGTTCCCGCTCACTTCGTGATTGCCGACGCCATCGTAGCAATGGAAGGAGATGGCCCCCTGAACGGCACTCCCCGGTGTCTCAACCGCATCATCCTGGCCGATGATCCTGTCGCCGCCGACGCCACCTGCGCGCGGCTCATGGGCCTCGACCCGGAGAGAATCGTACACATTCGAGCCGGCGCACAATTTTTGGGGAATTTTTCGGCTGAACTGATTGATCAAATGGCTGAGCCGGTATTCCTGCCTGACAGCGCTGCTCAGACCATGGCGGACTTCGAGTACTTGCGTGTGAGCAAGAGTTCGAGATGCACGACCTGAGATGTACAGGCCGTGATTTCGACATCTTGCCTCGCTGCGCCACTTTCCATGGTCGCATTTGAGGGTGGTTTCGCTGTACCGGTTTTCCCGGGAATCAGACGCTTTTGGTTGCGCCTTCCGAGGGCCTTGTAGAATGTCACCAGGAACCAAATGACCGAGGAGATCACACCAACGAAATGAAGAAGAAACTTCTCGTTATTTTGGGAGCGGGGAGTTCCACGCCCCTGGGGATGCCTTCGGTGCCCGATCTCGACCAGCTCATGGCGCAGTGGGGCATTGAGTGGGCCACGTGGCGTGGGACGACAGACCATTTCGGGAAGCTGTGGCAGTCGGCGGAAATGTACTACAAGAGCGGCCCCACCGGGCCTCGACCTGCGCTGAATTTCGAAAAAGTTCTGGGCGACATGGTGGCCTTGGCGCACTGGATGGAACCGCCGCCGTGGGGAGACACGCTGAGGCAGGCGGCCTGCGGCGGCGCACCACCTCCCGAACTGATTTTTCAGTCTCAAGAACCGGAGTGTGAAGCGGTGGAGGATTTGCTGGCCGACGAGGGCGATTTGGTTAACGTTGAGCACGAGACGATCGGTGAATCGTTGGACGAGGTGGTCCCCGCGTCCGAGGAGAGCCCGACGGGAAAATACGGTGCGTACATCGAGCTTATGGACGAACTGAGTTTCCTGTTGGAGAAACTGGCTCAACACATGCGCACGTTATGCCAGCGATTTGATCCGGCCACAGGGGCAGCGGAGCGGTACAGAATGCTGCTAAGGGGCCTGCGTGAAAAATTCGATGTCGGCATTTATAACCTCAACTATGACGCGGCTGCTCTCAATGCTTTGCCTGGGTCTTACACAGGATTCGGAGAAATGGGTACTTTTGAGCCATCAGTCATCATCGAAAGAAGCCGTTGGGATTTTGTCTACCACTTGCATGGCAGCGTACATCACTCATTGAGCCAGCAGTTTGGAGATGAAATTTGTTGGAGGCGGAGCCTAGATGAACATTTTTTCGATGGCTCGGAGGGTCGGTCGAACGATAAACGGTCAGAGGGTCGCTCGTTCCCAATCACGACTCTGATTGCCGGCGGGTTCAAGCTCGACCAATTGCTCGTCGAACCTTTTCATTTGCTATACGCGACACTCGTGCGCCACGTCTACATGGCTGATGCGATCTTGATCGGCGGGTACGGTTTCGGCGATGTGCATGTAAATCGAGCGCTGAAGAATCGGTTCAGTCGGGGAAACAGTCAGTTGCCAGTGATGATCCTCGATCTGGCCGGCGACAGGACTGATCCAATGGCATTTAGGTATGACCTGTGGGCTATGGAAGTCTGCTCGGCGTTCGGTGCCGATGGACATTTCTTTGCTGAGCCGGGCCGGTTGTCACCGCCGGTTCCCGGCGACCTCACCGCGAGAGGTACCTTTGAGGTCGATGCCCAGCACCGCATAGCGATATGGCATGGTGGCTTTGTTGGAGCTGAGCGCCGTCTGCCCGGCATCATCGAATGGCTCGACGGGGCTGCCGACGGCGTTCTTATCCCTGACTCCGGCCAATGAGGAAGTGGGATCGCCGCAGACGAGGGTCGCGTATCAGCGCCCTTCTGGCAAGGCCCCGCGTACAGAAACTTTTGCGGCAGGCAGGTTGACTTCCCCTTGCGGCGTGCTTTACAATCCGTCGGTAGTTGCACGTATCCCCCTACGTTTAGTAAAGACTACGGCAAGATATTGCATGGCCAATCAGCGCATTACGAAACTAGTGAACCTCGCGCGCAGAACTGGAATCTTGCGCCCGCGTGATCTGGACGCACACGGCATCGCTCGCGTATACCTCAAAATGGCCGTTGAGCAGGGAGCCATCGTCCGGGTCGGGCGAGGCCTCTATGTCCCTCGGGGCGCAAAGCCGACCGAGCATCATAGCCTTGCCCAAGCGGCCAAACGCGTGCCAAAAGGGGTGGTGTGTCTGCTCTCAGCCCTACGCTTTCACGATCTCACAACTCAGTCGCCTTTCGAAGTGTGGCTCGCCATCGGAGAAAAATCCCGTCTTCCGAAGCTGGAT
>JAKAWN010000078.1 GCA_021827245.1 Acidobacteriota bacterium
ATCTCGATCTCAGCCAAGCTGATTGCCGACTTGCTGACTTCGGCAGGGGCAAACCGGATTCTGGCGCTCGATCTGCATGCGGGGCAGATTCAAGGATATTTCGATATTCCGGTTGATCACCTCTATGCGACGCCGGTTACTGTAGCTTATTTCCGCAGGCTGAGACTCAAAAATCTTGTGGTTGTCTCTCCTGATACTGGCGGAGTTGAGCGGGCCCGGGCGTTCGCCAAGAGGTTGAGAGTTCCCCTGGCGATCATCGACAAGCGGCGCGAGGACGCGGACGTCGTTGAAATGTTCAACGTCATCGGAGAAGTTGAGGGTAAGACCTGCTTGATTGTCGATGACATGATCGGTACGGGTGGCACGCTCGCCAAGGGCGCGAAGGCATTGAGGTCAAAGGGCGCGAACAGAGTTCTGGCATGCTGCACCCACGGGGTTTTTGCCGGAAACGCGATCCATAATATTTGCGGGTCTCCGCTCGAACAGGTTGTGGCGACCAATTCGATTCCGCTGCTGCCTGAGGCCCGGTCATGCGAGCGCATCAAAGTATTAAGTGTGGCAAGCTTGCTGGCGGAAGCCATCAAGTCAATCTATAAGGAAACTTCAGTGAGCAAGTTGTTTATTTAGTTTCGTATCGAGCAGAAGGGTTTCGACTGTCAGATGTTTTGAGGTGTGAACGATTATGGCTGAGATTTTCAATGTTCAAGCCGAGGCGCGCGAGACTTTCGGCAAGAATGCCGCTCGCCGCCTGCGGCATTCCGGGCGTATTCCGGCGGTTGTCTATGGCGGCGGGGGGCCTTCCATTTCGCTTGCCATCGATCCTAACGCTATCGTGCGCATTTTGCGCTCTGAAGCAGGACACAATGCAATCTTCACGCTCCAGATTCCGGAAAAGACTCCGGCGCGCGTCATGCTTCGAGATTGGCAATGGGATCCCACCCGGGGCGATCTTATACACGTCGACATGGTTCGGATTGCCCGGGATGCAAAGCTGAGGGTACGAGTACCAATTCGAGTTACAGGTGAACCGCAAGGCGTCAAGGTTCAGGGTGGAGTGTTCGAGTTCGTCCTGCGCGAAGTTGAAGTCGAATGCCTGCCGGATGATATCCCGGAACATATTATGGTTGATGTAAGCGACCTGGTGATAGGACGTCAGCTCCGGGTTTCCGAACTGCCAGTCTCCGCGAATGTAAAAGTACTGGCTGAGCCCGGCAGGGTTGTCGCGCATGTAGCAGCGCCGAAAGCAGAGGAGGTACCCGCTGCGGAGGCTGCCGAGGTGGCTCCAGCCCCGACTGAACCCGAGTTGATTCGAAAGCGCAAGGCTGAGGAGGAAGGTGCCGCGGAAGAGAAGCCTGAGCGGGAAGAAAAGACAAAGCCTGAAGGCAAGAAAGAGAAGTAAGAACCCAAGTGAACGTTGGGTTCTGCTGCGGGCGCCCAAGGAGATGGGAAAAGCGGCGTGAAACTGATTGTGGGCCTCGGCAACCCTGGCCGCGAATACCTGATGACGCCCCACAACATGGGGTTTATGACCGTCGACCGCCTGGCGGAAATCTGTAAGGCAGAGTTCTCACGCCGCCAAGCGAGGGCAGTCATTGCCTCGGCAAGACTTTACGGACGGCAGGTTGTCCTGGCGAAGCCTCAGACGTTTATGAATCTCAGTGGGGCTTCTGTCTCTGGTTTGTTGCGGAGTCTGAACCTGTCCGTAGAAGATCTGATCGTCCTGGTGGACGATGTTGACCTTCCGCTGGGCTCGTTGCGGATTCGGCGCAAAGGAAGCGCAGGCGGCCATAACGGATTGCAGTCTGTTATCGTTGCCCTGGAAACGGACTATTTCACTCGGGTACGAATGGGAGTGGGGCCTGAGAAACCGATCGAGGATCTGGTCTCTTACGTTCTTACTCCTTTCAACGAAAGGGACCGCGAGAAAGTAACAGAGATGATCGGCCAGGCCGTTCAGGCTGTTGGGGTCATCCTGAGGGAAGGTGTTGAGAAGGCGATGAACCTTTTCAATCGGAAGGTTTCAGCAGAGGAGTCGTGAGGATTTATGTCGAAATATGAAATGATGTTTATCACCCGGCCGGATGTTCCTGAGGAAGAAATCGAGAAGCTGACAGCCCAGATGGACACTGTGGTCGCAGGAGCGGGCGGGAAAACCGAAAAGATCGACAAGATGGGCCGGCGTAGGCTGGCTTATCGGGTAAAGGGGCAGCGCGAGGGATTTTACGTTCTCTTTACTTTTGAAGGAAATGGGGACACCGTTCGCGAGTTCGAGCGGCGGCTTAAGGTTACCGATTCGGTAATCAAGTTCCTGACGGTGCGGATTGACGAGCGGATCCAGCGAGCGGCAGAAGCCAAGCCTGCCAAGGAGCCGCAGGCAGTCCCGCCACCTGCTTCCGAAGCCCAGCCCGGGACGGAAACAGCATCTCAGAGCTAGGGAGTGGAACCGTTATGGCATACGATCGATCAAAGCCTGGCGAGGGCAATGCCAGGCGACCGACTGGGGGCCGCAGGCAGTACTTCCGGCGCCGCAAGGTTTGCAAGTTTTGTGTGGAGAAGGTCGAATTTATCGACTACAAGGATCTTAGGCTGATCGGGCCCTTTGTCGCGGAGCGGGGGAAAATTCTTCCCCGGAGGTTGACCGGGACCTGCGCGCCTCACCAGCGGGCTCTGACCAGGGCTATCAAGCAGGCACGCAACATTGCTCTTCTTCCCTTCGCGGCGGAAGTTTAACCCGCGTCCGGTACGCGGAGACTGCCCTGGAGGATAAGTGTTTCGCGGCCGGGTAAGGATTCAGCGACAATCATGTCGCTTATTGGAGAATCAGGATATGGAAGTCATTCTTTTGGAAAATATTGAAAAGCTGGGATCACGCGGCCAGGTTGTTAAGGTTGCAAACGGCTATGGCCGGAACTTTCTACTGCCTAAGAAAATGGCGGTTGCTGCCACCCCTCAGAACCGAAAATGGATCGAGCAGCAGCGCGCGCGCTTCCTGAAACTGGAGGCCAAAGAACGGGCCGAGTCCGAGGACCTCGCCAAGCTTATGGAGGGCATCCAGGTTGTGGCCACTCGCCGAGCTGGTGAAAAGGGACAGTTGTTCGGCTCTGTTACTGCGATGGACATCGAAGAGGGTCTTGCCACCCAGGGTTTTAAGATTGACAGACGCAAGATTCAGCTCGCCAGCCCTTTGAAGGTCTTGGGCGAATTTGATGTGCCGGTCAGGTTGCACCGTGACGTAACAGTCAAGGTGAAGGTGAAAGTTGAAGCGGAAGGCGAGCTTGAGCGCGCGGCTGAAGGTGAACCCAAAGCCGAGGCAGAGATTGAAGCCAAGGCCGAGGGCACGGCCAAAGCCGAAACCGACAGCGAACTCGCGAGCGATGACTCCACCTCGCAGTCCTCGTAGTCGTCATGATTCCCGGAAACCTGGCTTCAGTGAAGAGCGAATTTCTGAAGCTGACGTTTTGAAGATTGTTCTTGTTTATCCCCCACGCTGGTATAATCTCTCTCTAACGCCCGACTGGGTCTGATCTCCATGGCAACTGCGACCGTTAGCGAGAAAGCCTTCCCCCACAACCTTGAGGCCGAACGTGCGCTGCTGGGTTCAATCCTGCTCGATAATGGTGTCCTCAACCAGGCCCTTGAGCTGATCGATAAAAGCGATTTCTTCTCCGATGGCCATCGTACGATATTCGAAAAGATGGTTGGCCTTTCCGAAAAGAACCGCACCATTGACCTGGTGACTCTTTCAGAGGACCTTTCGCGCGAGGGGCTGCTTGAAAAAGTGGGTGGGGCCGGTTACGTGGCGGCTCTGACGGATGGCATCCCCATCGGAGTTTCGGCAAGCATTGACGAGTATTCCCGAATTATCAAGGAGAAGTCGCTGGTTCGGCGCCTGATTAACGCCTCGAACAACGTCATCACCCGGTGCTTCGAGGGAGTCGATGACCCTGAGACGCTGATCGATCTGGCACAAGGCCAGATTTTTGAGATCGCGGAGAAGAGAACTCAGTCTGGTTTTATGGATATTCACCAGATTGTCAAGTCGAGTTTCGGCACGCTTGAAGTTCTGCTCGATCGCGGCCATCGCGTCACCGGCATTGAAAGCGGGTTTGTCGAACTGGACAACATGACTTCGGGCTTTCAGCCGGGCGAACTGATTATTATTGCCGCCCGGCCCTCGCTGGGCAAGACGGCCCTGGCGCTGAACATTGCCGCTCATGCGTGCGTCGAGTGCGGGAAGAAAGTCGGAGTCTTCTCGCTTGAGATGAGCAAAGAGTCACTGGCGATTCGTCTTCTTTGTTCCGAGGCGCGTATTGACAGCCACAAGCTGCGCTCTGGCTTCACCACTCGGGAAGATTGGCCCAAGATGACCCAGGCGCTGGGCCGACTGGCGGAAGCGCCCCTCTACATCGAGGATACGCCAGCACTGAGCATCATGCAGATTCGGGCCAAGGCGCGGCGTCTTAAGGCCGAGAAGGGCTTGGACTTGCTGGTTGTTGATTATCTTCAGCTTGCTACTGGGCATGGGCGATATGAGAATCGCACGCAGGAGGTCAGCTACATTTCCCGAGGGCTGAAGAGTATTGCCAAAGAGCTGAACGTGCCTGTGCTGGCCCTTTCGCAATTGAGCCGCGCGCCCGAACAGCGTTCGGGGCAGAAGCCGCAGCTTTCCGACCTCCGAGAATCGGGTTCAATCGAGCAAGATGCGGATGTGGTGATCTTTATTTTTCGCGAGAGGCGATCAAACGAAGACGGCGAAGAAGGCAATGCCGGGGAAGAAACCAAGCTCATTATTGGAAAACAACGGAATGGACCGACGGGAGAGGTTCCCATCGTTTTTATGAAGCCCTATGTTCGATTTGAAAACATGGCAACCGACCGGGACCAGGAATCGTATTAAGCCTGCTGAACAGATGACTCTCAAACAAGAAATCCAGCAAGCACGAAATCCGGTAAAAGTAAGCGCCGAAAATCTCTTGCGGCCCACCTGGGCGGAAATTTCCCTTCCGAAACTTCGACGGAATTTCGAGTATGTGCGGCGAGTCGCTGGCGCGCGTCGGGTGATGGCTGTCGTCAAAGCTGATGCCTACGGGCACGGCGCCGTGGCGATTGCCAGGACTCTCGAGGAAGCCGGAGCCGATTGGTTTGGCGTGGCGACGGTCGAAGAGGCTCTCGAGTTGCGCGCTGCTGGCGTGGAAAAACCAATCCTGCTTCTGGGTGGCCTCTATATGAGTGATCCGGCCGACTTGATTGAGTACCGGCTTACGCCTACCGTTTCATCCACGGCTCGATTGGATACTTACGCAGAGTGCGCGTGCCGCTACGGCAAGCCCATCGAATTCCACCTGCATGTGGACACTGGAATGGGCCGATTGGGACTGCCTCCGGATCGTCTGAGGGCGTTTGTCGAGCATTATCGCGAACTCTCAGGGCTCGAGTTGAAAGGCTTGTCCACGCATCTCGCATCCGCGGAAGATTTGATTGCGTCGCAAACCGAGGACCAGGCGGATCGCCTTGAAGAAGCTCTTCGCCAGGTGCGGAGTCTTGGGATTGAGCCTGAGTGGATTCATGTTGCCAACAGTGCTGCGTTGGTAGCGGGCTGCGCGTTTCCGGAAAACATGGTTAGGATCGGTGCGCTGCTTTACGGCTATTGCCTGCCCATTGTGTTACCACCTGGCAGGCAGATGCCAGATCCACCGGATGTTGAACCGATCCTGACTCTAAAGTCGCGAGTTGTTTTTCTGAAGGACGTTCCTTGTGGGACTCCGCTCGGATATGGCGCTGCCTTCCACACGCGTCGCCGGTCGCGCATTGCCACCGTGCCCGTCGGCTATGCTGACGGCTTGAGCCGCGCCCTTTCAAACCGAGGGAGCGCCATCGTGCGCGGCAGCTATGCCGGCATCGTAGGCAACATCAGCATGGACCTGACGTTGCTCGATGTCACGGATGTTCCAGGTCTCGATATCGGTGATGAAGTCACCCTGCTTGGCAATGCAGACGGCTGTTCGATTACAGCGCTCGAAATCGCCGACCTGATTGACACAGTTCCCTATGAAGTCCTCTGCTCGATCGGCAGACGAGTACCACGCATCTATGTAGATTCCTGAGAGTGTCGCGACCATTGCTCCCTCGTTGGTTCGCTTGATCTCGCGTTCTGGCTCTCACCGCGTTCATACCATTTCTTGATAACTTTCATTGCGGGTTTCCCCCAGGGCGTGAGGGGGGAGTCAGAGGTGTACTGTGACATCCGGACGAATTCTCCGCCGACAAAAGCCGGCAGCTAACTTTTCTGGCCTTGGGCAAACAATTCGGGGAACACCTTGCGGTAGATGGACATGCCCAGGGCCGCGTTCATGCCAATCTCCTCAAGCGCGCTAATTTCATCATCTGTTGTAATGCCTCCTGCCGCGGTAATAGGCAGGTTGGTTATGCTACGCAGCTTGCGAAAATACTCAAGGTCAGTGCCCTGGAGCTTTCCCTCGGCGTCGATGTAGGTACACAAAAATTCCGAGCAGTAAGGCTCAAGCTGCGGAAGGACTTCGGCAGGAGTGAGCGGAAGAATCTCTTTCCAGCCGTGGATCGCCACGCGGTTGCCGAAACAGTCGACGCCGATCATCAGCTTTTCACGCGGGATACGTTCGGAAAGTGATCGGAGGAAATTCGTGCTGACTCCGCCGGAGGTGAACGCCGAACTGCCCACGATGATCTTATACGCGTCATCCTGCTCAACCTGGAGCGCCCGCTCGACGCTGCGAATTCCACCGCCCACGCGGCAGGGCTTGCGCCTGCAAAGCTCCCGAACAATGTCGGCCTGTGGCTCGCGCCCCATGGCGCCATCGAGATCGATCACCTGAATTTGCGGATAGTCCTTGAACTTCTCAAGCACCGCGAAAGGGTCGGGCAGTTCAAGGGCTTTGCTTTTGCCCTGAACAAGCTGGACCACTTTGCGGCCCATCAGATCAATGCAGGGAATAATCACAGGCGGACTGAGACTCCTTGCGAACGAAGATATTCTTTGAGGCTGCGAATGGTGTGGGTGCCGAAATGGAAAATTGAAGCGGCCAGCGCCGCATCCGCTGCGCCGCGCAGGAAGACGTCAGCGAAGTGCTCGAGGTTTCCGGCACCGCCCGAGGCAATCACGGGAATCGGCACTGCTTGGGCAATCGCGGCCGTCAATTCACAATCGAATCCTGCTTGGGTACCGTCAGCGTCCATGGAAGTCAGCAGGATTTCTCCTGCGCCCAACCGGTCCACTCGCCGCGCCCATTCGAGGGCATCAAGACCCGTATCTTTTGTGCCGCCGTAAGTCACGACGTTCCACCGCGTGGCTTCCTGCTCGCGCACGGGCTGCCGCCGGGCGTCGATCGCCACCACGATGGCTTGCCGGCCAAATTGTGCAGCAAGCTGTTGCACAATTTCGGGCTTTTCGACGGCTGCGGTGTTGATGGCCACTTTGTCGGCGCCGACTGAAAGCAACCGGCGGGCATCATCCACTGTTCGAACACCGCCGCCCACCGTCAGCGGGATGAAGAGCCTTCGGGCTACCCGATTGACGGTGTCCATCAAGGTTGCGCGGCCTTCGCGTGAGGCAGAGATGTCGAGCATCACCAGTTCGTCAGCGCCTTCGGAGTTGTACATCGCGGCGAGTTCGCCTGGGTCGCCGGCATCGCGCAGGTTGATGAACTGTACGCCTTTGACCACTCGGCCGTCTTTGCAGTCCAGGCAGGGAATAATGCGTTTGGCAAACATAGAGTTAGTTCGAATGTGGCTTCAGTCTCTGAGCTTCAGAAAATTCTCCAGAATCTTCAATCCGACATCACCCGACTTTTCGGGATGGAATTGCACGGCGTAGACCGAACCCACTCGGATCGCCGCAGCAAAATTCTGGCCATATTCAGTCATCGCTGTGGTCTCCGCCGTCACAGGTCCGTAGTATGAATGGCAAAAGTAGGCAAAGCTCCCGTTCGGAACGCCTTTGAAAAGGCCATCCTTAGAGCGAATCTCCAACTGATTCCAGCCCAGATGCGGGACCTTGAAAACTCCCTCAAAGCGCTTTACACGGCCCGGCAGGAGTCCGAAACCCGCGCGGCCCGGAGCCTCATCGCTGGCCTCGTAGAGCGCCTGGAGGCCCAGGCAGATTCCCAGAAAGGGTTTCCCGGAGGTCATCTGGTCGCGAAGTGGTGCAATCATCTTCTTCGCCTCCAGTGCTTCCATCATGGCGCCGAAATGTCCCTGGCCGGGCAGAATGATCTTGGCTGCGGTCTGCAAGAGGTGGGCGTCCTCGACCGGTTCCGCCGGGAAGCCGAGATATTGAATGGCTCTCAGCACCGAGCCCACGTTGCCCGCGCCATAGTTGATAACACCGATCATAAAAGTCCTTTGGTGGACGGAAGCTGGTCCTTCAGGCGTGCATCGCGCGAGCACGCGTAGCGCAGCGCGCGGGCAAGCGCCTTGAACAACGCCTCAACACCGTGGTGGCTCGAGCGGCCATAGGCAATCTTGAGGTGGATGTTGGCTCTGGCGCTCGACGCGAAGCCCTGGAAGAAATCTTCCAGCAGCTCTGACTGGAGGTCACCAACCTGGCGAGCGCGGATCGGTGCGTGAAGAACCAGGTAAGGCCGGCCGCTTAAGTCGATCGAGGCAATCGCCAGTGTTTCATCCATCGGCATCACAAAGTAGCCGGCGCGGTTGATCCCTTTTTTTGAACCGAGCGCCTGACGCAGTGCTTCTCCGAGCGCAATCCCCACATCTTCCACGGTGTGATGCTGGTCCACGTCAAGATCGCCGCGAGCTTTAAGATCGAGATCGAATCCGCCGTGCCGAGCAAAGAGTTCCAGCATGTGGTCAAGAAACCGGATGCCGCTGGAAACCGAGTATCGCCCGCGGCCATCAAGATCGAGCCGGACGCGAATGTCGGTTTCGGCGGTCTGCCGATGCAGCGATGCTACGCGCGCCTTCATGAGGATCGTCCTGTTGAAGCACACTTTGAAGACTTCACTTGGGCGTACGTTCCGTTGCTGGATTCCATCATAGGCCTAAACTCTGAAAGCCCATCGGTCAACTGGCGTGTCTGCGCTGACGAGCCGATGGTGAAACGGAGGTAGCCTTGCAGGCGTGGGTCATAACTCCAGTCGCGAACAAGAACATCCTGCTTCCGCAGCTTGAGCGCGATTTCCGATGCCCTGGGTCCGACGCGCGCCAGAACGAAATTCGAGGAACTCGGCACGTAGGCGATGCCGATGGCATCGAGATAGCGGCAGAATCTGTCTCGATTGCTGCACACTTGTCTTGCGTAACGCGCCACGTATTGGTTATGACGGATTGCCTCAAGCGCGCAGGCCAGCGCCAGCGAATTCACAGCAAAAGGATTCTGTGCGCGGCGCATGGGATCGGCGATTTCGGGGTTGGTGAGGATACAACCCAGGCGCAGCCCGGCAAGACCATAAGCCTTTGAAAACGTCCGGGTGACGACAAGGTTGGGGAATTTCCGAATCCAGGGCAAGACGGTTTCTCCAGAAAAATCGACGTAAGCCTCGTCCACCAGGATCAGCGTGTCTGGAGCTTCCTGCAGAATCTTGCGCAAGTGGGATTTTGAAACCGTGGTTCCTGTCGGATTATTTGGATTGGCGATGGCCATCCAGCGCGTGCGCTTGTTGACGGCCGCGAGCAGCATGTCGGCCGTAAGCCGGAAATTCTCATCGTATCGGACACGTTTCGTGCGCCCGCCGGCGACATTGTGGAAGAACTCATAGACCGGGAACGTGGGCGCCGGAACTACCAGGTAATCGCCCGGACTTACGAAGGTGTCGCAAACCATCTTGATGGCATCGTCAGTGCCATTTGCGAGGAGCAGTTCGTCCGCGGATACGCCAAAGTATTTGGCGAGGGTCTCGCGGGCTTCTTCATATTCCGGATACCGCGACAGCCAGTCGCTGTTGAGTCTGTTGCGTAAAGCTCGCACCACTTGTGGGGCGCAGCCGACCGTGTTTTCATTAAAATCGAGCCGAAGTTTCCCGCCGCGTCCCTCGCGTGGAGGGCGGTATGGCTTCAGCCGCTCAACGGCTCTTCGGGGTCGAACCATGAACCTTAAACCTCGTTTCGATGGAGTAAGCGTGGGCCTTCAGGCCCTCGGTGCGGGCCAGCGTAGTGACGGTCTTGCGAATGCGTCCCAGACCCTGCGGGGTCAATTCCTGCACTGAAATTGTCTTGACGAAATCGGCGGCGCTCAGCCCGCCGCGCAGGCGGGCGGCTCCGGCGGTGGGCAGGATGTGGTTGGTTCCGGAAGCGTAGTCGCCGGCCGCCACGGGGCTGGCATCGCCCAGGAAGATGGATCCCGCCGCGCGTATGCGGTCCAGCATCCGGGTTGCGCTGTTGAGCAGCGTCAGGTGCTCGGGAGCGAAGACATTTGCCAGCTCGATCGCCTCTTCGACATTCTTCGTTATGACCACCGCTCCGTGTTTGCTCAACGCCTTAGCCGCGAGAGCCTTGTCTTGCTCGAAGACTTGTTCAAGCACTTTCTCTACGGCGCCCTGAACTTCAAGGGCAAGCTTGCGCGATGGAGTCAGGAAAATGGCCACCGCGTCAGGATCATGTTCGGCCTGCGCCACAAGGTCGGACGCAATCCACCCGGCATTGCCTTCCGATCCGACCACCACCAGTTCCGTGGGGCCTGCGACAAAGTCGATTCCGCAGTCGCCGGCCACCAGCTTCTTGGCAGCGGCAACATAGCGATTGCCAGGACCGACGATCTTGTCGGCGCGCGGAACGCTTTCCGTGCCGTAGGCAAAAGCCGCGATGGCTTGCGCTCCGCCCAGGCGGAAAATCTTCTTGACGCCCAGAATGTCGGCGGCGACCAGGACAGCGGGGGCCGGCCGAGGGGAAGTGATCACAATATCCTGAACGCCCGCAACCTGTGCCGGAATCACGCTCATCAGGACTGTTGATGGCAGGGGAAAACGGCCGCCGGGCACGTAGCACGCTACACGGTCGAGCGGCCGGACAATCTGGCTGACTTCAATGCCCGAGCCGTTGGTGATCTGCCACGAGCGCGGTAGTTGCTCGCGAGCGGCCTTGCGAATGTTCCGAGCAGCGGCCTGGACGGCATCCGCGAATCCTTCCGGGACCAGGCGATAAGCCTTGACGACTTCCCGGCGCTTGACGGTGAGCCCGCCCAGGTCAAGGTCAATCTTGTCCAGCTCCAGAGTCCAATGCTGCAGCGCGCGATCACCGTTGCGGCGAACGTCGTTCAGAATGCGCCTGGCGGCGGATTCAGCCTTTTTAAGCTGCACCTCTCCCGAACGGAGAATTCGCTTGAGATTTCTGGTATCGGTGCTTCGAAATATTGGGATCATTTTTGCATCTCTGTTTCAGAGGCTTTCCGGACGTGGCTCCCTCATTGCCAGTTGCTCTATTTACCTCAACGCCGCAAAGTCCCGGCAATCCTCGCTCCAAGGCGTGGCTGCAGAAATAGCCTGCGGCACTTCCTCCGGCTCGGTGACGAAGGTCCACATCTGGGCGTGCCTTGAATCCATAAAGCGCTCCCCGATGCACCGGTCAAGCAGACGGATCAGCGGCTGGTAATAAGATTGCGTATTCAGGATCACGATGGCTCCCAGGTAGAGGCCGAGCCGCTTCCAGGTGATCGCTTCCATTAACTCTTCCAGAGTGCCTGACCCACCAGGCAGGGCGATGACCGCGTCCGCGCCTTCCAGCATTCGCTTTTTGCGCTCGTGCATGTCCCCGACCACGATGGTCTCCGGTATGTGCGGGTTCACCCATTCCAGCTTGATCATGAATTCCGGAATCACTCCGACCACGCGGCCGCCCTCGGCCAGCACGCCGTCGGCGAGGCTCCGCATGGAACCGGCAGCACCCCCGCCGTAAACGACGGTAAAGTTGTTCCGGGCAAGCACCTGGCCCAGTCGCTCGGCCGCTCGCAGATAGGCGGGGTCGCACTGGCGGCTTGACCCGCAATAAACACAAACTCTCTGATTCGCCATTTGATATCCCTCTTGCCCCGTTTGCCATGACCGGGCCATTCGTACCTCTAGAGAACAATTTTGTTGAGCGGATATTCCACAATGCCCTGCGCATTCGCTGCCTTGAGTCGCGGAATGATTTCCCGCGCGGTCTTTTCCTCAATCACCGTGTTGACCGCGACCCATTCGGAATCGCTGAGGTCTGAAATTGTCGGCCGTTTCAGGGCAGGCAGCACGTCGAGTACCGCCTGGAGGCTTTCGCGCTTGACGTTCAGCATCAGGCCGACCTTGCCGGCCGCGTCGATCGCCCCCTTCAACAGCATCACCAATGTCTCGACTTTCTGCCGCTTCCAGGGGTCGTTCCAGGCGGACTTATTCACGATGAACTTGGTGTTCGATTCGAGCACGGTTTCAACAATCCGCAGACCATTGGCGCGCAGAGACGAGCCGGTTTCAGTGACTTCAACAATGGCGTCGGCCAGAACCGGCGGCTTCACTTCCGTCGCTCCCCAGGAAAATTCCACCTTGGCGTTGACCCCGTTCCTGGCCAGATAGCGCTTGGTCACATTGACCAGTTCCGTGGCAACAACTTTTCCTTGAAGATCCTTGACGCTCTGGATGTCCGATTTCTCGGGCACGGCCAACACCCATCGAACCTTTCCAAAAGTGTTCTTGGCGTAGATCAGATCGGCCACTTCCATCACGCCGTCCTGGGTATTCTCAAGAATCCAGTCTCTGCCGGTCATGCCGGCATCCAGAACTCCGTCTTCGACGTAGCGCGACATTTCCTGCGCGCGGATCAGCATGCATTCAATTTCACTGTCATCAATGACGGGGAAATAGGACCGTGAACTGACCGTAATCTCGTAGCCTGCCCGGCGAAAGAGTTGGAGGGACGCCTCCTGGAGGCTGCCCTTGGGTATTCCCAGTTTCAAGCTCATGCTTTGCTCTCCTGTTTCGAACTGCTGTAAACATCATCGGGATCGAATTCCCGCTGCGCGATGACTTCCTCGCCCTGCGGCGTCACCTTGCGGAAGAAGCAGGATCGGTAACCCATGTGGCAGCAGCCGGGGCCCGCAAGCTCCGCCCGGATCAGCAGGGCATCCTTGTCGCAATCCACGCGGACTTCGTGAACCCGCAACTTGTGGCCCGAGGTTTCGCCTTTTGTCCACAGTTTTTGCCGGCTGCGGCTGAAGAAGGTGACGTAACCGGTGCTCAGCGTCATCTGGTAGGCCTGATCGTTCATATAGCCCAGCATCAGCACGTCGCCGGTCTGCCGGTCCTGAACAATGGCCGGGATGAGATTGTCCTGAAACTTTAAGTCCATGTTTCTCGATGCTCCGTTGCGTAAAAAATAAAAAACCCGCTAACCTTGATCGTCAGCGGGCTCTAACTCAACTCGGATCTTAATTCTCGATTAGGCCAGCACCCACTGACACCACACCTTGTGGTTCCCATGATGGTGATGGTGATGTGCCGGTGCGTACCGCATAGAGTAATTTACATTAAAGCACGCCGCGCAATTTGTCAACAAACAGTTGTCCCCCAATCCCACTCGCGATTCCACACAGCCATGGGCCTTCTGAGTCCCAGCCGTTTTGCCGCGCACCGGCTTCCAACGGCCAGCCTGCTCCTCTGGAAGTTTGTATTCAATTGACCTCCATTGGACCCGGTTGCTAAGATGACGTAAGTGAAAGTAATGGAGGAAGAACCGTGGATCGATATACACGCCATCAGTTGAAGCATGATGACTTCCAGGAAAAAATGGATGCGCTTCAAGTTTTTGTTGAGGAGCACCTGAAACAGATCATCATGATTGGCGTGGCGGTGATTGTGGTGGCCGGAGCGGTGTGGGGGATTAAAAGCTATTACGCCAAGCAGGAAGGCGCCGCGAACGCCGAGCTGCAAACGGCTATCACTACCTTCCAGGCATACGTTGGCAGCGGGCAAGAGAGCAACCTGCTGGGCGCCGGTGAAAGCTTTCCCACGGCCAAGGCGAAGTATCAGAAAGCTCTCACGCAATTTTCCGAAGTCGTCAAGAATTATCCTCGCACAAAGGCGGGCGCGTATGCCCTGATTCAAATGGGAATTTGCCAGTCGGAGTTGGGCAATGAGACGGCCGCCATCAAGACCTTGCAGAATGCCAGCAAGAATTCGGACAAAGAGGTTGCTTCTCAGGCCCGGTTTGCACTGGCAGGGGTCCTGGCGAAAACCGGGAAAATGGCTGAGGCCGCCAAGATCTATCAGGATCTTGCAAACCATCCCACAACGATGGTTCCCCGTGCAACGGCTCTGCTGGCCATGGCAGACGCTTACCGCGCCACAGAACCGAAACGGGCACGCGAGATTTACGAGCAGGTCCAGAAAGAGTTCGGCTCGGATGCTGTGATTGCGGAAGTCTTGAAACAACAACTTGCCAGCTTGCCCCGGTAGGCCGCAGCGTTGCAACGCTTGCTTCCGAAGGCACCCGGTCGCCTTCCTGCGTTTTTCTTGCGGCAACTTTCCGCCTGAGTTTTTCATGATAAATTCTGAGATGCAGCCGTACGCCTTTCGCCGGAAGGCGACGTGCACTGCCACTGGAACAAAGGACCGTTGCTGATGCCGGTAGGCGAAAGAGAAATGCTCGAAACTGACGTCGTGATTGTGGGTGCGGGACCTGCGGGGCTCAGTTGCGCTTTGCGCCTGGCCCAGTTGTTCCAGCAGCATAATGAGAATCCCCCTTCCGGACCACCGCTCTCTCCAGAGAATATTTACGTTTTGGAAAAGGCCGCCGAGATTGGGGCCCATTGCCTTTCCGGTGCTGTTCTGGACCCGCGCTCGTTGGGCGAGCTTGTTCCAGACTTTGAATCGAAAGACGCGCCGCTCGAATCTCCGGTGACGGATGACGCTGTCTACTTCCTCACTCGGTCGGGACAGTGGAAATTGCCGGTCATCCCTCCGTTTCTGCAGAATCATGGAAACTACGTCATATCGGTCAATAAACTGGCGAAATGGCTGGGCGGGTTGGTGGAGGCTTCCGGAGTGAGCCTGTTCCCGGGATTCGCCGGCGCGGAAATCCTTTACGACGGCCAGCGGGTGGCGGGAATCCGCACAGATGACAAGGGGATCGACAAGAACGGAAATCCCAAGTCCAACTTCCAACCGGGTTACGATCTGCGAGCCAGAGTGACGGTTTTCGCGGAAGGAACGCGCGGATCGCTGGCCAAGGAGCTTGTCCGTAAAAAGGGCCTCGACCGGAGCGCGAACCCGCAGGCCTACTCGCTGGGGGTGAAGGAACTCTGGCAGATTCCTGCCGGGCGCGTCCGCCGCGGCCAGGTGATTCACACGGCCGGTTGGCCGCTCGGTTCGCGGCAATTTGGAGGCGGCTTTATTTATGCGCTTGAAGAGACGCAACTTTCTGTTGGTCTCGTGGCAGGACTCGATGCCGAAGACCCGCGCTTTGATGTTCACAACAGCTTCCAGCAATTCAAGCTGCACCCCTTTGTGAAAGCTCTGATCGACGGCGGAGAGATGGTTCGTTACGGCGCGAAGACCATCCCTGAGGGCGGGTATTTTTCCATTCCTGCGACGGCAACGGACGGCGCGCTGATTGTCGGGGATGCCGCCGGCTTCCTGAATGCCCAGCGGCTGAAGGGCATCCACCTGGCCATCAAAACCGGCATGCTGGCCGCAGAGACGATTTTCGAAGCTCTTCGCCAGCAGGATTGCTCGCAGGCGGCGCTCAGCCAGTTTGAGGCGAAATGGCGCGCAAGCTGGGTTCAGGAAGAACTCTGGAAGATTCGCAATTACCGCCAGGGCTTTGAGCACGGTTTCTGGCCAGGCGTGCTGCACGCGGGCTTGCAGATGGCCACCGGCGGAAGAGGCGCCCATGCGCGCTACCCTCTGCGAAAAGACCACGAGCATATGAAGCATCTCAGCCAGGTTTCGCCGAACGGCGTTGTGAAGATCAAGCCCGACGGAAAGCTGACATTCGATAAGCTGTCGGACGTTTACCGCTCCGGAACACACCACGAGGAAGACCAGCCATGCCACCTGAAGATTGCTGATTTCGACATCTGCAACAACCGCTGCACGCGGGAATACGGCAACCCCTGCCAGCACTTCTGCCCCGCCGCCGTATACGAAATGGAAGACGACCCGGAAGGCTCCGGCAAACGGTTGAAGATCAACGCCTCGAACTGCGTCCATTGCAAGACGTGCGACATCGCGGACCCTTATGAGATCATTACCTGGACGGTTCCTGAGGGCGGCGGGGGGCCGCGCTACGATCGAATGTAAAGGCGCGCAGGGGCGACCGCGCGGCCACAGAGAACGGCCTGGCTCCGGATTGGCGGAATGGGAGAGGCACCTGGAAAATTCGCAACCACGGTGAATACGCGGGCTAGGGGTGCGACCCGCAAAAACGGCGTCGAACTCGCCGATAACCCGCGCGCATTCACCCTGTGGCAGCGCGCGCAGATCTTTGTTGCAAGCTGGGTCGGCTATCTCGCGGTGCTCGCGATCGGGCGCACGCTGCGTTGGCACGTGGAAGGCTGGGAAAACTGGGAAGCCGCGAATCGCGCGGGGAAAGGGATCATTTACACGTTCTGGCACCGCGAGATCTTCTCCGCCTGCTGGTTCTGGCGGCGGCGCGACATTGTGGTGATGACCAGCCAGAATTTCGACGGCGAGTACATCGCGCGCATCATCGAGATGCACGGCTACGGCGCATCGCGCGGGTCGAGCAGTCGGGGCGCCGGGCGCTCTCTGGCGGAGATGGCGCGCTGCCTGCGCTCGGGACGCGATGCGGCCTTCACCATCGACGGGCCGCGCGGCCCCAGGTTCGTGGCCAAGCGCGGGTCGGTGATCCTGTCGCGTTCGACGGGCGCTGCCATCCTCTGCTTTCATATTGCTCTCAGAAACGCTTACGCCTTCAGGAAGAGCTGGGACCAGACGCAGGTTCCGCATCCTTTCAGCCGCGCGGCCATCTTTATCGCCCCGCCGATCGTAGTCCCCGAGGGCGCGACGGAAGACGAGCAAAACCGCAAGCAGGCGGAAGTCCAGAAAGCTCTCAATCAATTGCGCCAGCGCGGCGAGGCGTGGGCCGCCTCGGACTAGCCACCCGGGCACGGATGCTTTTTCAAGGCGAGACCAGGGAGGAAAACCAGCCGCCAGCACGGCGGGTTCGGGCCAGGGAAACGGCTGACGCGCGCTCGGCTTGAATTTTCACGACTCTTTGTTTTCAACAATATGGCCCGGTTCGTTTTTCGGTTCGTTCCGGTTCGTTTTTTATGCACTCTAATGTTTTCAACAACTTCTCCGCTTCGTTTTTAGGTTCGTTCCGGTTCGTTTTTGCACCCCGACTCTTTGTTTTCAACAACTTCTCCGGTTCGTTTTGCAAAAATAGATATTTTTTGTCTCATTTTTCCGGAGTTTGAGTGCCAAAACCTACACCCGCGCCACCTTTCTTGAATGAAATTTCACCATCAGCCTGGCGTTTTCCCGCTGCTTCAATGTGACCACCCTTCCCGACTGTGCGGGCAGCACCCGCCTCGCGGAACCGAGTCTGGGAAGGCTACCACACTAGCCGACGTTTGTCAAGTAAATTCGGCAGAAAATTTGGCTGATAGAAAAATCGCCCACAGGTATTATGGCCGCAAAATGGTAGTCTCCTATCACCTGAAAGTATGCCGGCGCGATTTCTCTAAAAATCACCCTGACACGGCATCGCGCTTTCAGAGATGGCTACCTACTACCCGCTTCCGTACGCATCGTCACGACCCCCCCCGGCGGAGCAAGGGCCGGGAGCGCAGCCACGTAGTTGTAAAAGACTGCGTGCCAGTTCAAGGCGACTGCTGCAACCGTCAGCCATGCGGCGGCGCGGTCGAACGGCAGCCGCCGAACCAGCCAGAAACAGACCGCGATCCCAACCAGCAGAATCATCGGTGAGAAGCGGTCAAGGCCTGCTGCGAAAAGCAAATACCGCACGGTCTCATAGCCAATCAGGCCAGGCGCGGCAAATTGCACATGCAGACAGCTCAGGACCCATCTCGGCCCCGCGACCGCGGTTGAGACGAGGAACAGGCCGAGTCCCGTAAGCGCCACGCTTGAAAGCATCTCCCACCGGCGCCGCAAGGCCATCAGCAGCAGCACTGGCAGCAACAGGTGGAGATCGATCGATGCCAGCCCAAACAGGATTCCCGCATCTGATTCACGCCCCTCGACCGAGGCCCGGAGAGCCATAACCAGAAGCAGGAGGAACAGGGCTGTATCCTGACCCAACGCCAGAATCTGGCCTGCAGGAAGCAACAAGGCGACCAGGGCGAACCTTTGAAGCGTTCGATCGCGATCCAGCAGCAGGGACTTGATCTCACCTCGCAGCAGCCACACCGAAGCTCCGAAAAGCATCAGGCTTATGCCCAGCCACAGAGCCCATGCCGCACGGTATGAAAGCAGCGTAAAGGGGGCGAAAACAAGCGCCTCCCATGCCGGCCGGAAGAACGGCAGGTTGGGTGGGTACGAGCGGACGTCGTACAAGCTAAGCGCCTGGCCGCTTAGGACCTTCGAGCCCGCCACATAAAACACACGGAAATCTTCCGGGCCGTGGAACAGGATCGCGACAAACGCAAGCGTGATCAAAAATAACGCCGCAAGAAGCACAACTGAAGGTGCGCTTGTCTTTACAGCCTCAGTTTTCTCCTTTGAAAGCATGATCAGCTCCTTCCAGCTTCGTCCCCGCCGCGCGGCAACTCTCCAACTTCGGTTTGCTCCCCTCAGCCCAGACTGGTTCTGATCTGGCAGGCGCTTGCCACGCGTCACTTCCTGCATCCGCTCACCCGGAGAATTATACAACGAGCCCTTCTGCCATGGTCTGGCCTGAGGTGTTGTTCGCTGACAGGAAAATCGTCCGCAGGGTTTATCGCGGCAAAATGCGCCTCCCCAAATCTCCTGAGAGCTCACGGCTGCGGCATCATGAGCCGCCTCGCCCGGAGTCTGCAGTGGGTGCGGGAAGTTCAGTGCCCGCCACAGTGGGTTTGGTCCTGCGGCTGCGGATTAACAGGAGCAGGTACACAGCCAGCGTCGCCAGCGCTACCAGAACGGACGGAAGCAACAAGGCATTGTGATACACCAACCGCACGTGGCGCGTACCGGGCGGAACTTCGATACGAACCAGGCCGTCTGTGGACTTGACGACTGGGCTGCAATCGCCATCGATGCAGGTTTCGAGCCCGGGATTGGCTACAAAGGCCATGACCAGTTGACGGACGGGCCATTGGCTGAGATACACATCGATCGAGTTCACATGCTCGACCCACCGAATGCCCGCAGCAAAACTGAAGTCTATACTCCTCTGATGCTGGAGTTAACGCGTTACTGGCGGTCCTCGTCCTGCGGTCTGCGATTTCCTAAGACCGTATCCATAATTAGGCAAAGATGTAACCTGCCGAAAATGCGGCGGCTGGGAAATTGATAACTTTTGTTGACACCCGACATAGTTATCTTACCGTAAGTCAAAGATC
>JAKAWN010000079.1 GCA_021827245.1 Acidobacteriota bacterium
CTTTTCCAGAAAGCTGGAGGGTGAGGAATTGCGGCTGGGGCTTTGAGGGACGGCTGAAGTTCTTCCATGCGGGATAGCAAGCGATGAAGGAAAAGGTGAGGCCGAAGCTGGCGAGCGTGCGCAAAGGGAACGAGCCGGGCCAAATGTCGGCGTTGAACATCAGCACAGCAGCCGAAACAAGGATTCCAGTGTAAAGCACCATCGCCGGCCTCTGCCGGCCGGCCCAGGCCTGAAGCATGAGGGATGGCCGGAGCAGCACAGCCGTGATCGCGGTGGTGAGCAGAAAGAGCGCGATGCCTTGGAGCATGGCCATTTCCAGCACGCGCAGCACGAAATTGTGAAGAATGTAAAAGACCAGGGAATTGGCGCCCCAGAAGCGGATCTCGATCAGTCTTGCGCTCCATGATGCGGTGAGCCAGCGGCGTAGCGACGCCCACCACCAGCTTGCCGCCACGCAGCCGAGCAGAAAATAGTCCGGGCTCATCCACCATTTATCGAATCGGAAAGGACGGAACAGCCAGATCATCCCAACACCTGCCAGCGAGGCGGCGCCGATGGCCCAACCGAGGCGTATGTTTTGATATCGCCTTAAGTGCGCGCCGAGCAGATAGAAGCTGAGCCACGGGATCAGCGGGAACAAGCCCGGGGCCAGGAAGAATGAGGCAAGTCCGCCTGCGGTTGTCTTCCAGTGCAGATGCTCATTCGCGAAGAGAAGCAGGAAAGGCAGCGGAAAAAGCCATGTCCAGGAGCGTGGCAAAATCCGCCTCAGGCCGAGCATGGCCAGCATCGACAGGCCGGCGATCTGAAAAACATCGCAGCTCCACCCTGTGCCCTGGACGTAATTGTTGGCGAAGCCGGCAAAGATCAGGAAAATGGCGTTCCAGGCCAACTTCTTTTCGTCTCCCGGCCGCCGCTCGACCACACCCGCCAGGTTCATTCCCGTCGAGGCAAAGAAGAGCACGGCGCCCATCGTTGCTTCATCGAGCCAGGGCGCGTGTGCAAAGGAAACGTGCGCGGCCACCATCAGCAGGCACGCAACTCCCTTGATCACGTCAACCGCGCTGTCGCGGTGCGGACTGAGCGTAATGGGAGGAAACAGCCGGCGGGGCGGCGCTTCCTCGAGGCCGAGGATGGAAGCTGGACTGGACATTATTTCGGAAATCTCGGACAATCCGAAGCCCGCCAGGCAAACTGAGTCGTTGACCGGGTCCGGGGCGGAACTCGAACTGTCAGTGCATGCGGCAGGTTCATCACCTGAGGTCATTATGAGGCAGTGAACGCTTGCTGGACAAGAGCGCCCGGTAAATTTTTCCTAGATTTTACTTTACCCCGGACAAGAGCCGGAAGCGCATCCGCCACTCGTCAGTAAAGCAGATATTTATCCCTTGTTTGCATGAAACGCAGCAAGGCCGGCCGATAGCTCCGCTCGATCGCCTCGGGTTCCTGGCTTGACTGAAGGGCGGCAACCACAGACGCACTGCCAATGAGTATTTTATTTACGTCCACATTGATCTTCCCCGGATACAGCTTCTCGAGTGCATGGATAATCTCCAGACCCAAACGCACGCTGTTGAAGCGATCCCGGTCGGTTACGACGAAGCGCACGCCACTGATGGTTTTGCCTGCGAAGTTGAGTGTTTTGCCTGGGTAGAGGGAGAAAGACGGGTGCAAGCGTGTCGGATAAGCGCGAACTCCCGGGATTGCGCGAGCGTTCAAAAAACCTGCCAGTTTCCGCGCGTCCAACCAGTCCGCTCCAACCTGCTGGTACGGAACGCGGGTCCCTACCCCGACCGAGAAGTTCGGCGTTCCCTGGAGCAGACAGATGCCCGGATAGAGAAGGGCTTCCGGAAGGCTCGTCATCTGTGGCGAAGGATCGATCCAGGTCAGGTCCGTCTCATCCCACCAATCGCTGCGTCTCCATCCATTCATCCGGACCACGTGCAGGTCCGCACCCAGTCCTTGCTGGCCGTTCACAAATTGTGCAAACTCCCCCAAGGTCAAGCCATGCCGGATCGGAACTCGGGCGCAGCCCACGAACGACTCCAAATCTTTGTCAAGAACGGGCCCTTCCACATGATTACCTGTTATGGGATTGGGGCGGTCCAACACATAAAACGAGAGGTGAAGCCGGGCGGCTTCTTCCATGGCATAGGTCATCGTAGTATTGTATGTATAAAATCGTGCACCAACGTCCTGAATGTCGAAGACAAGCGTATCGATGCCTTTGAGCATTTCAGCCGTAGGCCGGCGCACGTTCCCGTTATACAGGCTAAAGATAGGGAGACGGGTAACCGGGTCAACCGAGTTAGGGATGATTGCCTGCTCACTCTTTCCCCAAAACCCGGACTCCGGCGAGAACAGCGCGTGAACTTTAATCCCCGCCGCGAGCATGAGATCGACATTGCGCTTTCCATCCCGACTGAGTCCGGTCTGGTTTGTGATCAGTCCGACATGTCTGCCTCTGAGCGGAGCGAAATCATTCTGCACAAGCACATCCAAACCCGTAAGCACGCCTCCGCTTGACGCGCCACTCTCGCTCTGTGCGGAGGTCTCGGAGGACGAGGTTCCTGTTAAAGGCTTAGCGAGAGCGCTGGCTGAGAGAAGGTTGCTTGGACTGACCGATAGCACGGCTGCCCCTATCCCAAGTTGTCGTAACATTTCGCGTCGTGATTTGGGCTTCATCATTGTTCCCTTTCGCGGATGTTCCTCAGCGGTAGCCGCGGTCAACTCGCTTCTGTTTGACCATGGGTTCGTCCATGCGATCTTACGAAACGTCGGTAATCATACATAGCTACCGACATTTATTAAAGAACCGATCTCCCGAGTTGGGCGAGTGCCTGCCACTGTCCAAGCTGCCACACTGTTCAGCGATGAGCAACGGCGCGATTTCCACGGCGGCGCGACCGCGACGACTGTGGAAAAACTTTTTCTTAATATCTCTCTCCCGGAAGAACTATAAGGCGGTGTCCTGCCCCGGCCAGGGCTCTCGCGGGCGGACGCCAACCTGCAGGCAGAATCTTCCGTCTTCGGAAAGTCCCCATCAATTTAAGCGCCCATCTGCTCTTCGCACCCCCGCTGCGCAGACTACGCAGTCCGGATGCGGAGGTCTACGCAGGAAGACGGTGTCGGCGGGACCGCGAAAAAAGCTTTACCTGGAAGGCTTCTCTCGTGTTAGGTTTTCTTCTCCCGCCGCTCCGGTCCGGTGAACAAAAGATGTCCCAACCGCGCAAGCCCGGCCGCGCCACCAAAGGCTTTCGTGACCGCCTGGTCTCGGAACTGCAGGCGAAGGGGTACAAGTACGAGATCGCCCGGCGGGCGGTGGGGAAGGTCTTTGACCTGATGAAGCAGCGCCGCTATCGGCGCCTGGGCAAGATCGTCGACATTCCCCAATATCTTTTCCGAGTCGGGTTGGACAAAAAGCTTCCGGGGCCGCGCCGCCAGCACCGGCCAGGCCCCGAAAAAAGCGTCTCACAGAAGCGCTCTTTGTCTTCTCATCCTCATCGGATCGCCGTGGTACCTCAGCAGAACCGCTACGATGTTCCCTCGCGCACGCGGGGGATCAAGCCCGGGAAGCGCTGAGCCGTTCTCTCCCAGGCTCTCCCAGTGTGATTGTCAACTGAAAATTCCCCAGGTCTTGCCGTGCGAGGACTTCAGGCAGCATGGAACGCGGCTGTGCCGGGTGGGGATTCCGATGTGGGCCAAAATCTGACCTTTCCTCGCAAAACTTTCGCGCCAGAATCGTCCAGGAACGACGATCTCCCAGTCTCTCGACCGAGATACCCCCTCTTTGGCTCAGACCTTCTTGCCACCGCGCTCCTTGCGCATCGACTCGCCGTGCCAGGGGCTGGCCTGCCTGCGGAGCGTATGGGAAGACGTGAAGACGAGGTCCCGGGGCTGGGCGCGGCAGTGCGATGGATGGTGGCAAGGCCCACGTGGATACGGAGGGACCACTGTTCTAATCAATCACACTCTGAGTTAGCGGAAATGGGCCCAGCCATTCCTGCATACCCCGAAGACCTTCATCGTTGCCGCCGCGCCCATTTCATTGGTGCCGGCCAGGGTCCCGTCGAAGGGCAGGATCTGGTCGGAATACCAGGGAGCCGCGGCTTCCTTGAAGCCGGAGACGGTCGAAAGCTGGGTGTCAAGCTGACCGATCGTGGCGGCGATGTCCCGGCTGCTGTCGCGAACCAGGGCCGAACTGAACATCCCAGCCTGGCCGATGAAGCCTTTCGAATCGAGCTTGTATTCGGGCCGGATGTCGTCGATGTTGGCGACGAACTGGCCACCGGCCTGGCGGACCAGGTTCAGCAGGGCATGCCGGTCGAAGTTGATCCAGATGAGCGAGCCGGCCACGCCGCGCTTGGCGCGGGAGAAAGCCCGGGGATCAGGAGAGCCCATGGTGTAGATGGGCGCCTTTTCACGGTGGATGGAATAGCTGATCGCCTGGATCTCGGCGAACGTCAGGTGGCCGATGACAGCCCGGATGTCGGTCCCGGAAAGAGAGTTGCAGGATCTCGTGCAATCACTCTCCATGGCGCCGCCCAGTGTATTGACAGTGTTACCGATAGGTAGACTCCTTTTTCAGTAGGAGGACCTCAGGGTCGCATCGACGGAAGCTGCAACTTCCTTTTTTCCCGGGGGCGACCGGCTTTATAAAAGCCTGGATCTGTGGTGGTATATAAGTATGTAAGTCCATCCTTCTAAGGAGTTACTTGATGCCGGTTCCCTTGGGTGCCTCTCTTCGCCGCCAGCACATGCGCCGGCACCGCTCCCTCCCGCACCCAGATTTTCATCAGCTTTCCCTCCGGCGCCCGGGCGAGCTACTCGACGGGCCTTAAGAACCCCGATCCCGGTTTTATGCCAGGAGCCTTTTTGCGGGGCGGCCGGAATGGATTGAGCCTTCTACCCCGTCCGGCGGTCACGAAACGCAGTGTAGGGTTTTATGACCGCCCTGGCGGGGCTGCCTGACTGCGAACCGGGATCCCGGGATCACTTCAGAAGGGTGTGCCCGGCGCTGTCCAGATAAGGAGGTGGGCCGATGCCGCTGAAAAAGGGCCTGAAGAAATCCATCGCCGAGATGCCGCCGGAGTTGATCCGCGATGACGTCAGGCGGAATCCGCCCGGGGGACCGCGGAAGAAAGGCCACGAGTGATGCGAGGCATCAACGAAGAGCGGGAAGAATACGACCGCCGGCAGTACCGCTGGGGAGAAGAGCTCTACAGCGAAAACCCGCACTGGAAGCAGATGGAGCAGTGGAACGATGAACTGAAGGGCCAGTGAAGAAGAGCTGGCCGGGATGCAGGTGGACGAATGGTTCTGAAAAAAGCCGTCCTCTACCTGCGCATTTCGAAGCTTGACCAGCATCCCGAAACCCAGCTGCACGACCTCAAGCAACTGGTCGGGCAGCGGAGCCTCGAAATCACCCAGATCTACGAAGACCGGGTGACCGGGGCCCAGGAATCGCGGCCTGGACTCGACCGGATGATGGCGGATGCCCGCCGGGGTAAATTCAACCTGCTGCTGGTCTGGGCTTTCGACCGGGTGGCGAGGTCGACGCGGCATTTTCTCAATACCCTGGACGAACTCGGCCATCTGAACGTCGAGTTCGTCAGCTTCCGGGAGCAGATCGATACGAGCGGGCCTCTGGGAAGTGCGATGCTGACCATAATCGGAGCGATCGCGGAGCTGGAGCGATCATTAATTCGAGAGCGGGTGTGCACCGGGCTGCGAAGGGCAAAGCTGGAAGGCAAGCACATCGGCAGGCCGAAACTCGAGATCGATGTGAAGCCGTTCTCGACGACCGCGCCCGGGAATGAGCCTGAATGAACTGGTGCGGAAGTATCAGGTCAGCAAAGCGAGCATCTGTAAACTGCTGAAAGGGACCTCAGAATAGGGGGTCATAAAACCCTGAAAAAACCGGCACCGTAACCTGTTGATTCTAAGACCCCGGATTTTGCAGATATCGGGGGTCATAAAACTGTGGGTTTGGGACTACCCTTTGCAGCGCTGGCAAGGGGGCAATGACGGACGTTTGCATTCGGTGCAAACGTGCTCGACAGGCTTGAAGATTACGCTGAGCAATTACATCAACTCAGCGAAATAGCTGAGGATAGCCGAGCGGACGTCAAGCGCAAGGCAGACCTTTACCGTAAAGTTTACGAAAGCTCCGAAAGCCACCGTGCCCACCGTGCTGCGAATCTGTGGACGGCAGCATTCTTTACGCCGCTTAGGGATCGGGACGACCCCGCTGTGCCCACCCACGAACGCTTCATGGAATTTCTGGAGCGTGGATTAGCTTTTGGCCCAATGATCGGCGAGGCTGACACACTTGCCCTTAACCCGCATAATCCACGTTTTTTAAAGGCACGAAAAGCCTCCCGGTGGTAAAAAGCTGTTGACAAGCAGAGTTGAGACAACTGCGGAGGCTTTCGCTTGGACCAACCTACCACAACACAGCGTTTGTTGTTTCCAAACATTTTCCCCAAGCCCGTCGTGGCGGAGTTCGACCAGCGCGAAGGCAGTTCCGACGGCGGCGCGATCCTGCTGAAGGCGGCTGACCTGCGGCTGGGATTGACGGCCGCGCTGGCCGATTGTCTGGAAGACGAGCGACAGGCGGGCAAGGTCGAGCACGAGATGGAAGAGCTGCTGGGGCAGCGCATTTACGGCATCGCGTGTGGTTATGCCGACGCCAACGACGCGGCGCGGCTGCTGTCGGATCCTATCCACAAGCCGCTGGCGGGACGTGACCCGGTCGAGGGCGCGGACTTGGCTTCGCAGCCGACACTCTCTCGCTTTGAGAACGCGGTGGACCGCAAGCAGCTCTATCGGATGGGCGAGCGGCTGGCCGAGCGCGTGATCGAGCGGCATCGCCGGCGTCTCAAGGGGCGGGCGCGGCGCATCACCCTGGATCTCGATCCGACCGACGATCCCACCCACGGCGCGCAGCAGTTGAGCTTCTTTAACGGGCACTACGACTCCTGGTGCTACTTGCCGGTGCTGGGCTTCCTGACCTTCAACGACGAGCGGGAGCAATATCTGTTCACAGCCATGCTGCGACCGGGCAAGGCGGTGGCCAGCGTCGGGGCGGTGGGCCCGCTGCGGCGCATCCTGAAGAAGCTGCGCCGCGCTTTTCCCGGCGTGCGGATTCGCGTGCGGCTGGACGGCGGATTTGCCGACCCTGAGGTGCTGGACTTTCTGGATGCCCAGCCTGAGGTCGAGTACGTGGTGGGGATGGCCAAAAATGCGGTGTTGGAGCGCCTCGCTCGCCCCTCCCTGCGCCGGGCTCGCCGGTGGTCGAAGCAGGCGGGGCAGCCCAAGCACGTCTATGGGGAAGGCCTTTACGCGACCAAGAAGACTGGGTCGCATCGGCGCCGCGTCATCCATAAAGCCGAGGTGGTGCGGCAGCAAGGCAAGGAACCCAAAGACAACCCGCGCTTCGTTATCACCAACCTCCTTCAGACGCCGCAGTGGATTTACGAGCGCGTTTATGGCCCGTGCGGCGACATCGAAAACCGCGTCAAGGAATTGCACGAGGGCTTGAAGATCGACCGCACCAGTTGCACGAGCTTTTGGGCGAATCAGTTGCGGGTGCTGATGACCGCGGCGGCCTACGTGCTGATGCAGGAGGTGCGGCTGCGGGCGGCCGGCACCGCTTGCGCCCGGGCGCAGGTCGGGACGCTGCGCGAGCGGTTGCTCAAACTGGGAGCCCACGTGCGGCGCTCGGTGCGTCGCGTGGTGATTCATCTGCCCGCCTCGTTTCCCTGCCTCACCAGCTTCCGCCAGATCGCCCTGGCCCTCGGCGCCGGGAGCGGATAACCGCGCAGCGTCGGCTGACTGACTCCTGAGGAAATCCCTTCGGCCCTCCCATTGCAAGGCGGTGGTGTCCTCGAAATCAGCCCCGTGCTTGCCTTTACCTCGCACCCAACTCATTGAACCCGCTCCAGGTCGCCGGACAAACCTTCCGCACACGCTCAGGCTGTCCCAAAAACCTCAGACCCGCCCTTGGCCGCCCCTTCGTGAATAAAGCGGGTTAAGCGTTGAAATTGCCATATTCACCTTCCACTGTAAAATATTGGGCAGCCGAGAGCAGTTATTACTTCGGTGCCGCACCGGCTCCGCGCCAAGTGCCTTCGGTTGCCTCTTTCAAGTACTGATCGGAGTACACGGCGCCGATCGGGTTATTGGCCAGGACTTGTCCTTGACGAAGAGCGTTGTTACCGGCGCTTCGCTGGATTGGGAGAAGGTGCAGTCCGCCCCGATGCACAGGCCGACCACCACGTTAAGATCGGTCGAAATCCGGTTTAGTACCTCCGCCTGACCCTGGGGATTGCAGGCCACTTGCCTCGCCAGTATTTCCCCGTTCACCGCGTACAATCCGCCGAGCGGATCAGGCACGACAATCCCGCCGACTTTGCAGCACACCGGGTATACAGTGAAGAATCGCCGGAACACCCGAGCCACAATTTCGGCATGCTCCAGCAGGTCGGCACAGTAGGCCAGCCCGATACGCGGTAGCGCATTTCGAGACAGTGACAGATCAACTCGGACAGACGGCTAAGCGTTCTCTCTTTTTCATTGGCGACATCCAACGATGCTTCGAGCATGCGTATCGTGGTTGAATCCCTGTCAGCAGGCGAACTCGATGCTTTCGCGGACTCGCAGAACACTCCCCGCAGGCATTCGTGGTCCCGGCATGCCAGGCAGTCGACTAGACCGCAATCTTCCGGTTTTTCTGGGGGGCTATTACCAGGCGATTCATCGAGTGTTGACAAATCATCTCGCTCGGCAAGATGATGGTTCTCGCGAGGAACCAGGCCAACGCCGCGACGCAGCATCCCGGTTTGCAGGGCATCAAGCAGTTCGTGGATCGACCCTGCGACGTTGTCAATTACCTCGACGTGGCGTCCGGTAAGGAACTGGCGTTCCTCGCGACTGATGCCGCCACACACCAGAGCACCGATTCGCGACTCCAAAAGAACCTTCGCCAACTCAAGGAGACCGCGACGCTCCATCTGCATCGTTGACTCCGGAGTGGCGCGATTTCTCCGCCTGACGACCACCAAAACCGAATCGGCAAGAATGCAGCGGGGCGCGACACGATCGCCAACTAGAGTGATGCCGTATCGCATTCGCAACCTCTCGTGATCGGCAATCAGCAACTGCGATGCCAAACGCAGGCACTCACGGTAAATCGACCAGGTCTGAGCGTTGCAGAAGGCGCAACACCTGCGAAGGTGCGGAACATGACCGGTCCTTCATGCCAAGGGTAAAGTGGTTCAGGAGTGTCGCACGATGTTGCGCCTGCAACGACATGTTGCAACACTTGCGACAGGTTGCAGCGCTCGCACCTACCGATTCACTCTTCGGCATATGTCAATACGGATCAGTAATAAGTGCCAACAACCGGCTGCTTTCGCTGCTAGTTAAGCACAACGCGAGACAGGCCCGACTTCTGAAGGGTGTCGAAGGCGTGTGCTGGCACGGACATTGCATATCAGCGTGGAGAATTCGAGTGTGCAGGAATCTTTCTATGAGCGAAACGATAAATTTCGGAACGATCTCCAAGACGGTACTTCCCGGGCCAAAGAAGTACCCGTACTACGTTGAGATGCCAGTGGCTGAGAATCGTGTCGAACGCTTCCTGGAGGCTTTCGCTGCGGTTCTCCGATACAGCGACTACAAGCCACTGCTTGACTCTTACTCCAAATCGAGACCGAAGTGCAGCCGCTGCGCAGTGGCGTGTCCCGTCTTCCAGGCAACGAAGGATGAGCGGGATGTCCCCTGTTATCGCTCCGGCCTGCTTCTGGACACGTACGAGCACTATTTTACGATTGGCGGCTGGCGGAAATCCCGGCCCGCAGGCGGCTTCGAACTGACCGAAGAAATCATCGACGAAATGGCGGATGGTTTCTACCGTTGTACTGCTTGTCGTCGCTGCACCCGCGAGTGCCCGCTGAGCATCGACCACGCCCTGGTCACTCACCTGGGCCGGTACATATTGAGTTAGATCGGTATCGTTCCGAAGGCCTTGCGAGTAAGCGTACGGGAACAGCTCGAAGGCGAAACCCACAACACGTCGAAAATTCCCAAGGTGGCTTTACTGGACACGCTGGAATTCCTCTCCGAAGAGATGGAAGAGAATCTGGGAGTGAAGGTCGTCTTCCCGGTTGATGAGCGCGACCGGGACTTTGTCTTCTTCACCGCCGTAAGCGACTACCTCCTCGAGCCGGACACCCTCATGGGCAATGCCGCCGCCCTCTATGCAGAGGGCGACTGGGACCGCCGGGCGATTGGCACGGAGAATTTCGATGGCATCAATTACGGTCTGTTCTATAGCGACTGGCACCTCGAACGGATCATCAAGCAACTGGTCGCAAAGGTTACCCGGCTGAACGGGAAATCCCCCCTGATCGGAGAGTGTGGCCACGCTTCCCGATCGGCTCACGACTTTGTGCCCGTGTCGGTGGCGAAGAGCCCTACCGGGTGGTGAATTTCATGGAGTACACACTGGACTGCATCCGCAAAGGGAAAATCAGCCTCGATCCCAACATTGTCACGGCGCGAGTGACTTACCATGACCCGTGCAACATCGCGCGCTCCGGCTGGCGCTCCTGGTGGCTGTTATGGCTCCCTTTGCCACCGGCTACATGGCGATGCATCCGCAGTAGGACCCGTCACCGTGGCCGGTAATGATGCTGGCTCACCTGCTGAGCGCCGACCTGCTGTTTGTTCTGGTTCCTTTCACAAAGCTGTCGCATATCGTTCTGTTCTTTTTCGACCGGATCTCCGCACTGCATTGGCAGCTACGCCCAGGTGCGGGCGACAGGGTTGCAGAGGTTCTATACGGTGAGGAGGCCCGGGTCTGATGTACGGAATTCTTGTCGCTGTCACGAAGTGCATTGATTGCCAAGGATGCGCGGACGCGTGCGTTAAGCTTTTTGGGTTTAATCAGTGGCAAGCCATGCACGACCTGGCGGTTACGGCCGACGGTCTTTCGGCACACCGGGCATGCACAGTACTCAATGTCGGTGACGGTCAATTCGCCCGCAAGAGCTGCATGCACTGCCTGGAACCAAGTTGCGTCTCGGCTTGCCCGGTGGGGGGCATTGACGAAAACTCCCGAGGGGCCGGTCGTCTACGATCGCAGCAAGTGTATTGGCTGCCGTTATTGCATGCTGGCCTGTCCATTCCATGTACCCCGGTACCAATGGGGCAAGACGCTCCCGTATATGGTGAAGTGCAATATGTGCGCCGACCGCCTCGCCCGCAATGAACTGCCCGCTTGCGTGGAGACCTGTCCCCAGAAGGCCCTGACGTTCGGTGACCGCGACTCGTTGCTCAAGGAAGCGCGCGCGTCGATCCGGCAAGGTCCACGGCGGTACATCAACCATATCTGGGGCGAGCGAGAGTTTGGTGGCACCTGTGTGATGTATATCAGCGACGTTGACCTGGCCGCGCTGGGTTGGCCTGCCGGGCGAGCGGCGCCCATCCCCTCCCTGACCGAACCTCTGCTCCATAAAACACCCTTCTTCGCCCTGGGAATTGTGTCTGGGTTAGCGGGGCTCAACTGGATTGTCCAGCGACAGGATGAGCTCGCATCACATCCGGAGGAGTATTCAAAACACGGGATGAATCGCGATGAATAGCCAGACCCGTACCATTAAAGACATTCTGTGGGTTATCGCCCTCGCCGGCCTGGTAGGGACTTGCCTGCGTCTATGGTTCGGACTTGGTGCCACGACAACCTTTCCGATGCTGTGCCTTGGGGATTGTGGAAGATTCTCAACATGGTGGCGGGAGTGGCCCTTTCCACGAGCGGGTTTACCGTCGGGTTCCTTGTCTACGTGGTGGGACTGAAGCGATTTCAATCGTTCATGAAGCCGGCGATCTTGATCGCGTTTCTCGGGTACGGCTGCTCCTCGACAGCCTTGCTGCTGGATATCGGGATGTCGCAGCGATTCTGGCACCCGATGTTTATGTGGAACGACAATTCGTTTTTGTTCGAAGTCTTCTGGTGCGTGCTGTTCTACTTCACGGTCACTGCTATCGAGTTGTCGCCCTTCATCTTCGAGCGCTTTCGGGCCCAAAAAGTTGCTCACTTCCTCCATCCAATCGCTTTCTTCATCGTTGTGATTGGGATTACACTCTCCTGCCTTCACCATTCTTCCTTGGGTTCGGTTTTCCTGGTGACACCTCAGAGGCTTTACCCTCTTTGGTACACACCGTGGCTGCCCCTGCTCTTCGTGACCTCCGCGATGGGTGCAGGGCTTATGGTCATAGTTTTGGTAAAGCTCCTCTGGGCGCATTGGTACGATCCGGACTCGGTTTTCGCTACCGATGCTAAGCATTCAGGCGGGTTGAATCCGATTGCCGACAGCAGCCTCGCTCGCGTCTCTTCCCAAACCTCCGAAGAACCAGATATGCCGCAAATACACTCCCTGGCGACCATCGCGGCCGGGATACTCAGTGTCTACCTCGCTCTAAGGATTGCCGATTTGTTCTTGTACGGCGGTTTGTCCGCTGTCGGAGGGCAATACACCGTTCCCCCGGAAATTGGTCCGCTACGCGCAGTTGGGCTCGAAAGAGAAGCTGATGGAAGATCCCGGGCCATGGCTCTGCTTCTATTGCGGTGAGTGCTCGAAGTACTGCCCGCGCAAGGCCAACCCGGGCGAGACCATGATGGCCCTGCGCCGCTACCTGACCTCCGAGTACGACTGGACGGGCCTGTCGCGGCTGATGTACCGCTCGGCTTTCTGGGAGATCGGCATTCTGGCCCTGGTCTCCGCCATCATCGTGGCGCTTTTCACCTTGCCTCAGAGCTTTGGTTTCGGCCTGCTCAGCCGCTCGGGCGCGGCGCCCCTGCACACGGTGATGCTCGGCAAGTTCGCACCAGTCGGCATGGTGGACATGGGCGACAGGATCATGGCTTTGTTTCTCAGCTTCTTTCTGCTGACTAACGCCGCCCGCATGTTCTGCCACCTGACGCGAGGCCAGAAGATTCCCGCGCGCTTGTACTTTACGCACCTGCCGCACCTGATCGTCCATGCCGCAACGCAGAAGCGGTGGCATGAGTGCAAGGACAGTGAAACGACCAGGAACTGGATTCGCCACCTGCTGCTGGTTACCGGCTACGTCACGATGTTCACGCTCGTGGTGATCTTCCTGCCGTGGTTTCAGGTGGACAGCACGAGCGTTCACTGGACCAGCTTCCTGGGTTACTACGCGACGGCGGTTCTGGTGGGTGCGACGGTCTGGATGCTGATCGACCGCATCCGGCAGCACGGGGAAATGTACCAGTTCAGCCACCTGTCGGACTGGCTGTTTCCGATCCTGCTCTTTCTGACGGCGGTGACGGGCATCGGGATGCACGTACTGCGGGTGAACGATCTCCCGATGGCGACTTACGTAATGTACACGGTGCACTTGGCGATTGCGGTGCCGATGCTGGCTGTCGAGGTGCCCTTTGGCAAGTGGGCGCACCTGTTGTACAGGCCGCTGGCAATTTACCTGGCTGGAGTCAGAAGAGAGGCAGCCGAATCCTTAAGCCGGGAGACGGCTGCGGTCAGCGAAGTGGCCGCGCAAGTATAGTGGCACGGGGCCCGCGCGCCCCGGCTGTGCAGGTTGCCGGCGAGCTTAGAAGGCGCGAAGGCAAGTGCCGGAGAAAAGACAACGATAGCTGGAACCACCAAGAGGCGGTTCACAGAAGGAGACAAGGATGGCAGACGAGAAACGTGCAACCCCATTGCTCGATGAGCTGGAGAAAGGCCCTTGGCCGAGTTTCGTAAAGGAAATCAAGGCTGCGGCGAAAGCGAAACCCACGGCGGAAGACCTTTTGGGGCAGCTTGAGCTCTCGTACAAAGAGAAGATCAGCCACTGGAAGCATGGTGGGATCGTCGGCGTAATGGGCTATGGCGGCGGCGTGATTGGCCGTTACAGCGATGTGCCCGAACAATTTCCCAACGTGTCGCACTTCCATACGCTCCGCGTGAATATGCCTTCCGGCTGGTTTTATACCAGCGACGTGCTGAGAAAGCTGTGCGACATCTGGGAGAGGCATGGGTCCGACCTGACGAACTTCCACGGTTCGACGGGCGACATCATTTTGCTGGGCACCAAGACCGACGAACTGGAGCCCACATTCAACGAACTGACTCATCTCGGGTTTGACCTGGGCGGCTCCGGCTCGGTGATGCGGACGCCTTCCGCCTGCGTGGGGCAGGCAAGGTGTGAGTGGGCATGCTATGACACCATGGGGCTGTGCAATGACCTGACGCATACCTACCAGGATGAACTCCACCGCCCGGCTTTTCCTTACAAGTTCAAGTTCAAGTGCAGCGGCTGTCCCAACGATTGCGTGGCATCTATCGCGCGCGCAGACCTCTCGATCATCGGCACCTGGAAAGACGATATCCAACAGGATGACGCTGCCGTGTCCGAATATGCCGCGGCGGGGCTGGACATTCAGAAAGACGTCTGTGACCACTGCCCGACCAAGTGCATGGATTGGGACGGCAAGAAGTTGAGCATCAACAATCGCGAGTGCGTTCACTGCATGCACTGCATCAACGTGATGCCCAAGGCGCTACGTCCTGGCAAGGAAAAGGGCGCGACGCTCCTGATTGGCGCCAAGGCGCCGATTCTCCAGGGCGCACTGCTCTCCTCCGTCCTCATTCCGTTTGTTCCGGCCGACGAGCTGCTGGACACCATCAAGGAACTCGTCTCACGGATCTGGGATTTCTGGGGTGAATACGGAAACAACCGCGAGCGTGTTGGAGAGCTGATCCAGCGCATCGGGATGCCGGCTTTCCTTGACGCCATCGGACTTGACCCTGTTCCTGAAATGATCTCTGCGCCTCGCGACAACCCCTACATCTTCTTCCAGAAGGAAGACGTTGCGCAGGAACCGGCAAACGGCGCGGGCGAGGAAGCGGAGAACGAAGCAACTCTCAAGGAGACGAAATAATGGGAACTCAGACTGAGCGTTTGACCGATATCGGACCCCCAAATTACGAACGGTTTCTGCATCCGGTCATCAAGAAGAATTATGGCAAGTGGAAGTACCACGAGGACCTGGCGCCGGGCGTCCTCTGCCACGTTTCGGAGACCGGCGACAAAATTTACACCGTCCGGGCAGGCTCGCCCCGGCTGCTGAGTATCCAGACGGTACGGATCTTCGCCAACCTGGCGGACAAGTACTGCGGTGGCTATTTGCGCTTTACCAGCCGCAACAACATCGAGTTCCTGCTGGACAATCCCGACAACATCGAGCCACTGAAGAAGGATCTGGCCGCAGCCGGTTTCCCGGTGGGTGGAACGAAGAACGCCATCAGCAACATCGTCCACACCCAGGGGTGGGTGCACTGCCATTCTTCGGCGACGGATGCTTCCGGCATCGTAAAGTCCGTGATGGATGCTCTCTACGACCACTTCACGGACCAGAAGCTGCCCGCCAAGCTTCGCATTGCGCTGGCTTGCTGCCTTAACATGTGCGGTGCGGTTCACTGCTCGGACATCGCCATCCTGGGCATTCACCGGCGTGCTCCGACGGTGCGGCACGACTTACTGAACAAGGTCTGCGAAATTCCCACGGCGATTGCCTCCTGCCCGACGGGCGCAATCCGCTCCGCCACGGTGGACGGCAAACCCTCTGTCGAAGTGATCGAGGAACAGTGCATGTTCTGCGGCAACTGCTACACCGTGTGCCCTGCCATGCCCCTCAACGATCCCGAAAATGACGGACTCTCCATCTGGGTGGGCGGAAAAGTCAGCAATGCGCGTTCTCAGCCCAGGTTTTCCAAGCTGGCCATTCCTTTTATTCCCAACAATCCGCCGCGCTGGCCGGAGGTTGTGGATGCGGTCGTGAACATCGTGGATGTTTACGCCCGCAACGCCCGGAAATATGAGCGCGTGGGGGAATGGATTGACCGGATTGGCTGGCCAAGATTCTTTGAACTAACCGGTATCGAGTTTACTCGTTACCACATCGATGACTTCAAGAACGCCGGATTGACCTATGCTCGTTCGGCCCACTTGAGGTTCTAGGAGAACACTATGGCTGTCCCAATCGAAACACTCGCCGAGGAAATGTACCAGATGGTCGCCGAGACCCAGGGCAAGAAGAATTTGAAAGCGACAGACCTGACCAAGGCCATGATAGCCAAACACGGCGCCGAGGTCAGCAAGGACGACTGCAAGCACGCCATCCGCCAGTTGATCGACTCCGGGCGCTGTGTTTACAGCTATTTCGGCGGCAGCTTTATCACTCTTCCGCACAAGGAAGGCGCCGCTCCGGACTAGAAAGGGCCGGAACGAACGTCACGATTTGGGGGGAAGCGAAACGGCCGGAAAGGAGTGGCCATGAGCAAGGCTGTTCAGAAAAAAGCAAAACCTGCGGAGAACACGCAGGAACTTATTTCTACGCTCAGGAGGTGGCAGGAAATCGAGGACGGCAGTGTCGCCGCGTGTTCGGGAATCATCGAGAAGACCCATAACCCGCTGATTCGCCTGGTCATGGAAATCATCCGCCAGGACTCGGTGATGCACAAGAAAGTTCAGCAGGTGATGATCGACAGTTTGGAAAAGCAGGCCATCAGCCTCACACCCGAGGAACTGGGCCAGATCTGGGAAAGCATAGAGCGGCATGCAGAGATGGAGAAGGAGACGATCGCCCTGGCTGAGAAGGCGCGAAAGAATTGCCGGCTGTTTATCTTGAGGCACCTGCTCACTTACCTGGTTGAGGATGAGCAGAAACACGATCGGCTGCTCGCTCAACTGGAAGACTTCAAACGAGGAATCTATCCGTATGCGTAAGGCGGGAAGAATCTATGGTGCTTTTTAAAGCAGTAAAGAAACCGGCAGTCAAGGGAGCTTCCCAGGCGGGGGCGGAAGTCAGCCATCTGCGTCCTCGCTACATTACCAAAACTCCGCCGTGCACCGACAAGTGCCCCTGCGGCACGGACATTCGCGGATGGGTCAACACGATTTCGCAGGCGGCAGATTATGGCCGCACCAACGAACAGGCCTTTGAAATCGCCTGGGACACGATTGTCGACCGCAATCCGTTTCCCGCGGTTTGTGGCCGCGTTTGTCCTCATCCCTGCGAAGACGCCTGCAACCGGATCGAAAAAGATGGTGCCGTGGCTATCAACGCCCTGGAACGGTTTGTTGGCGACTTTGGCATCTCCAAAGGTCTCAAGCTGAAGAAACTGAGGGAAGAAAGGCACGAGGAGAAGATCGCAATCGTGGGCGCAGGGCCGGCGGGGCTCTCCTGTGCGTATCAGCTCGCACGACGCGGGTACCCTGTGACAGTTTTTGAAGCTTTCAGTAAACCAGGCGGAATGCTGCGGTACGGAATTCCGCAATACCGTCTGCCTCGCGGAGTGCTGGACGCGGAGATTCAACGGATACTCGACCTCGGTGTGGAGTTGAAATGCAACCAGGTTGTCGGCGATGGGCTTTCGCTCGAGACACTCAGGAATGAATATAAGGCCGTTTTTGTCGGTATCGGCGCGCACAAGGGATTGAAGCTCGGTGTTCCCGGTGAAGATGCTCCGAACGTATTCACCGGAACCCAGTTTCTGAACCAGGTCAACCGCGGTGAATCGGTGAATCTGGGAAACAAAGTGATTGTGATTGGCGGTGGTGACACGGCCATCGACGCGGCTCGGGTGAGCAAGCGCCTGGGCGCGTCGGTCACAATCCTTTACCGGCGCTCGCGGCAGGAAATGCCGGCGATCAAGCAGGAAGTTGACGGCGCAATCGAAGAGGGCGTCGACATACAATTCCTGGCCGCTCCGGTCAAGATCCTGACAAGCGAGGGCCAGGCCACCGGCATGCGCTGCATCAGCATGGAACTGGGTGAGCCGGACACTTCCGGGCGGCGCCGCCCGGTGCCGAAACCGGGATCAGAATTCGATCTCGAAGCCACGGCGATCATCGCGGCAATCAGCCAGGAGCCGGAGTTTGCCGGGTTCAACGGGTTGCACGAAGGCAGGGATTGGATCAAGGCCGACGAGTTGGGAAAGACGAATATCGAAGGAGTTTACGCGGGCGGCGACGACATCGAACTGGGCCTTGTCACAATCGCGATCTCGCAGGGGCGCTTTGCCGCCGAGGCGATCGATGCGCGCCTGCGGGGCAAGACGTTGGAAAAGCCCATTCTGCCGGGCGTCATCAAGACGGATCGCATGAAGCTCGGATATTACGAGGGCAGCAGCCCCCACGAACGCCCGCGAGTTCCGGTCACCGAGCGCGACATGGAAATCGAGATCGAGCAAGGTCTTTCGGAAGCCGATGCGATGGCGGAAGCCAAGCGTTGCATGTCCTGCGGCATGTGCATGGACTGTGAAACGTGCTGGATGTTCTGCACCAACAACTGCTTTGTCAAGCTTCCGAAAGGCGAACATTACAAGATCAAGTTGGAAGTCTGCAACGGGTGCCAGAAGTGTGCTCAAGAGTGCCCGTGCGGGTATATCGAAATGGTTTAAAGGAGATAGAGTATGCCTACCTATGAAGCCCAAGGAAAGGTCTACGACGTTGACGAGGATGGGTTCCTTCAGGACCCCAGCCTGTGGAATGACGAGGTGGCCAAGGATTTCATGTCCACAGAGGGAATCACCGAGTTAACCGAGGACCACTGGAAAGTGATTCATTACATCCGCAACTACTACCTGCAGTTCGGCATTGCCCCGATGGTTCGCAAAGTGTGCAAGCAGACAGGCTTCAGCCTGAAGGAAATCTACAACCTGTTCCCGTCCGGACCCGCGAAGGGCGCCTGCAAGCTTGCGGGCCTGCCGAAGCCTACCGGATGCGTGTAGGAGGGCGAAATGCTGAACATTTCGTCAGAACAGCGGCGCGCCGTCGCCGAGGAATGGCTGGGTCTTACACTCAGGAGTTACCCCGCCCAGAGCATGCGATTTCTGCTTCGAGAGATTGACCCCTTTCGAAATCCTATTGGGCAAACTCTCAAGGACGGGATTCCTCTGCTGGTCGACGAACTGTTTGGTGAAATGAATTCCGAGAGAGTTCGGCTGGTCCTGGAGAGCATTGTACGCATCCGGGCGGTGCAGAATTTCTCTGCCAGAGAGGCCGTGGGGTTTGTCTTCCTGCTGAAGAGAATTCTTCAAGACAAGTTGCCAGACGAGTGGGCAAATTGCCACGAACTCGACCGCAGAATCGATGAAATGGTTCTAACCGCGTTTGAATTCTACGTGCACTGTCGCGGACAAATCAACAGTATCCAAGTGAACGAGGCCAAACGTAGAGTCGCGCTGCTGGAAAGAATTTACTCAGAAGTTGAGGGACGGTGATGCGTTTTTGAGTGCACTTACTTCATTTATCTTGATTTTGGTGGTAGCGGGGCTCGCATTCGTCGGTGGGGAAGCACATAGTTCGCGCGTTCTGTTGGGTGTCATTCTTCCATACGCAGCCCTGGTCGTTTTCCTGACCGGGATTGTTTACC
>JAKAWN010000611.1 GCA_021827245.1 Acidobacteriota bacterium
AGAATGTGGGTGTTGTCTGCCCCTATGAAGCTCCCGTCGCTGTACACGACGCCGTCAACCCCCACATCGACTGAAGTTGCCCCATTTAGTGGGGGGAAGTGTTCCGCCGGAAACATCTGCCCGAACGAGAGGTACCATTCGTAGCCTTTGGTGTCCACGTTGAACAACGGAGAGATCAGCCGGACTGCTTCTGACGGGATGTACGTCAAAGCTACTCGCTGCATAAGAGGCCTGTTAACGAACATCGCGCGGAGCAACCTGGCCGAACCGTCCGGGTAATGTAAAGTCCACGTAATAGCGTAGGCCGCTGCGGGCATGTAATTTTCATTGCGGACGATCACGAGGAACGGTCGAATCGCCTGCCGATAACCGTCCTCCAGCGAAACTCCTGGGAAATATGTATCGAGCGTGCTCTCAAAGTCCGGGTCCGTGGGCTTGATCAGCGTCAACGACTGGCTCGCTGTCTGCCGAACCTTAAGATGAACAATACCTTTTTGAGCAAAAGCCGCTGGCCCTACCGCAAAAAGCAGGAACAGAACTGAGGAGAGCAGCAGTCGCCCTGGCCAACTCCCCCAAAATCCGATGGTTGAGTCAAACATGCCCATCCTCCTCTTAACCCCTGGGAATGCGAGCGTTGCTCACATCAATCATCCTCGACGCAGCCACCTCGTAGCGCAGTCCGCAGTCGCGCGTGAATCCTGGAGCCTACCAGCCATGCACATCTCCCGGCGCCAAACTCAGCACCGGCGCGACGATCTATCTCCGAATGGCGGACAGCGTAATCCCAGGTCACATGACTGTCAATGGTTTTTGATTATCCGAACCTGCTATTTGTTATCCGAACCTGCTATTTCTGCCCGAATCTGCTCTCGGTATTCGCCGAAAGGTAAATCCGAAGCGCTTCTTGAGAAGGTGACGGGGGTTTTGGAGTTCGACCTCGGCAAACCAGAGCATCCGGTGGTGAAGGTCCACGTGAACTGGGTAACAAGCGCAGGATGCCATCGCTGAGTGCAGGTCCAGGCTTGCCATAGATCGGATCCCTCCGTGTTTGAAATACGCCTTAGCAGCAGTGGCTGACGAAGCTGGCACACCCAAGCGAATTGCCGCACGACATGCAAGTCCTCCCTCCCTCGGGAGTGGAGCACATCCATACGTTGCAGGTCGTACCTGGAACGGTGCATACCGCAGTGGAGGGTTTACAAGTCCCCCCGCCCGCGGGGCAGCTCGACGCGGGGACTGGAGCGGCCAGCGGCGCAGCCATCGCCATTAGAGCGCCCGGAGCGAGCGCAATGGGCAAGGGGACGCGCGAAGTCCGGATGAGGCGCACAAAGGGCCTCCGCGTCATCAGTTCAACGCCCAACGCCGTTTTCCCGTTCATGCCGGTCAGCAGGCGCGAATAGGAAACATTGCTGTGCCTAGCGGTGTGTTGGGTTCCCAATGCCAGCGCCCGCGGAATCGAAAACAAAAGCGTAAAACACGCGAGCGCCAGTTTTCCTTTCCATCTCCGAATCCTGGCCATCTGTCACCTCCTACCCTTCTTACGCATAACCACTTCTCGTGTTTCGCCTATATATTGCTCAAACTTTAGACTCCGCATCAGCGAGGCAAATCAATCATTGACCGGAGGACGGCTCCGCGACCGAGGGCGGTTCTGGCTTGGGCTTGGTTTCAACTTGAGCGTTCGACCAGAAGGCCCAGTGGACTTCCGGCACATCGTCCCCCTTGGCTACTAGCGTTGGAGCAGATAGCTTGTCGCCTTCGATCTGGGCAGAATAGATTTCGTCGTTCACGCGATAAAGCACCAAGCCGTTCTTGCGAACGTCAAGAACCTCGCTGTCTTCTTGGTTAGTCTTCAGCGTGACCTGTCTTCCGTCAATGAGATTGTCCAAGGTGAAGATGCCCGGAATATCGAACAAGAAATCAATTGCGCCGAACTCCTCACGCACATCGGGCCGATAATCTTTGATCCACTGATGACTCTCGTCGTTATGACCTGGATTGGTGTCAGAACCCCGGCCGGGCCCTATTCCGGTCCTCACCATAGTCGCCAGCCACGGGCCGAAAATCCTGCACTCCGGCATATTTCCAGCGGACCTTATCTCTTTCCAGGTGTTGGACTGCCGGTTATGAACATAAATTGTGGCTGGGGCGGGTGCCGCGAAGTTTTCGGGACCGTTGCCGAGCGGCACGGAGGCGAGGAATTCACTATTAGCCGCCAGAATCCAGACCGTTCGCGGTGCCGCCGCTGACGCCGTTAGCTCTGGAGGCGCCTGATCAACGAGGATCGTCTTGCCGCCTAGGTGCATCACTAAATTGCCACCTTCGACCACTGCTTGCGGCGTAAAGTATTGCCCCGGGCCGCCGGGCGACCCGTAAAACGTGAGGTGGCTGTAAAAGCCCCACTGATCACGCGTCACTCGTGGTCCCTTTACCGGTCGTTGTCCTCCAATGGCTACGAGCGACGTTGCACTTCCCCGAATCAATCTCATAAACGCTACATGATCGTCCACATGAACCGCGCTTACCGGAAAAAGCGTGAACAACGCATAGCTCTTGAGATCGGGTGCGACACTTGTGGCTGTTGCTCTATCCCAGTTGAGCATGCCCGTTGGGTTGAATCCGACGACGTCCACCAAGGCAGGCTGACTCTCGTGGACAATGCTCACTCTTGTCGGTGCCCGGCTTACACCGTTGAAGTAAGGAAAAGCCACGTAAATGTTGCCCGCTGTGTCGTCTAATGCCTCGTAAAGCCCCTCATGGCCAGATACAACCTCTCTCAACAGGCGTAGCCTGTGCTGTGGATTAACCGTGTACAGCCTGACGGGAAAGGTCTGCCCTGCGTCATTGAGGTAGGTGCCCGTCATTAGGTAAAGCGTCCTACCCACCTGCGCTGCACGCAGTGCAGGTGAGAACGCTAACGTCGCTATGACGACCGTGAAGGCAAGCCCACCGCGCTTAGTATGACGCATCGTCACAAACATCCGGCACATAGTAATTCCCAGGATCACTTGTTTGGTATTTGAACACCCAGGTGCCCGCCGAAGACCACCACAGATACCAATGTTGGTTGGAATGCGTGTTGTAGTCCTGAATCCAGTCTGCCTCCCCGAAGCTGTGGTTGCTGCTGCTTAAAGCCTGCGTGTTCGTGACAAAATCACAGTAGGGGTAAGGATTCTTCGTATCAGAGGGGGCCGGGCTGACGTCGCCACTGTTGCCGTAGTCCAATAGCCACTCGGTCTGCGATTCCGACGCCTTTCCATTTAAGACCGAAATTGAATTTTGTATGTTGGAATTATGGTTCCAATATGTTCCGTCCGTAGGCGTGTTCTGGCAGCCATCAACTTGGCCGAGCCCAATGCCGTCGGGGTTGTTGATAACATATGGCAGATAACTCGAGTTTGCTTGGTTGCCTCCCGATTCAAGTC
>JAKAWN010000080.1 GCA_021827245.1 Acidobacteriota bacterium
GCCAGCCTTTCGCCATAGTGACGGAATGAAATGCTATCTCATTGCCAATGCGATACCTCACTCGCCCGAGCGCGGAAGTCAGGTTAAGGCGCTGCCGGGCCAGTTCTTGCCGACCGATGAAGGCCTGCGGCGGACACGAAAACGCGAAAAGAAGGACCGCGTGGCATCGACGATCTTGTGACTCAGATTTCGCAAGAGTAAGACAACCCGATTATCGAGATTATGGAGAACGGCTGCGGTTAGCTAGTAGTATATAGGTATATCAGGTTATCCTTCTAAGGAGTTGCTTGATGCTGGTTTCCTTGGGTGCCTTCCATCGCCGCCAGGACATACGCCCGCACTGCTCCCTCCCGCGCCCGGGGAATGAGCCTCAATGAGCTGGCGCAGAAGTATCAGGTCAGCAAAGCGAGCATCTGTAAACTGCTGAACGGGACCTCAGAATAGGGGGTCATAAAACCCTGAAAAAACCGGCACCGTATCCTGTTGATTCTAAGGCCCCGGATTTTGCAGATATCGGGGGTCATAAAACTGTGGGTTTGGGACCCTTCAAGGCTGACCCAAGAGGCCAGGAGGCCGGTGCACTTGATCCTATTCGTTACACGCTGCATCCTATGGCCGGCAAGACCATTAACGATGACATGGCGCAAAAGTAATTCATAGTTGTCCTCTTCAACTAGGACTGCACAGCTCCATCATTGCGTGCAACGGCAAGGCTGTCTGGACTCTCATCGCTGTAGTTTTTCCTTCCGCGGTAAGTTTCCGCTGCTGACAAAACAGTGATAGGCTGTTACGTCATTGGACCAGAGGAGGCCGCAACGTTCACGCCAGAACAAGGGAAGGGCTGCTGCGGCTTGACGCTTGCTCTGGCCTGCTGCAAAGAGTCGCGACATGAGCAAGGTATACCTCTGAAGGCTAAACGGACCGAACCGGCGGCGCGTGTTCCGGTCGCCGTATCAGGCGAGGAAAGGTATGAAAAAGAATTCAAACCCTGAGAAGACGAACCAAGGAAACGCGAAAATAAATCGACGTGCCTTTCTGTCGGAACTCGGCGCTGCATCGGCCGTGGCCGCAGTGGGAAAAGGAGCGGTCCCAGGATCGAGGATGGCTGAAGGCTCCAATCTGCCTGCGCCGGCGCAGCCGGGGCCGCCTCCGTTGACGCTCCGCGAACCGTCTCACGGTTATTCCGGGATTCCACTGGGAGGGATTGGCGCCGGGTCGATTGAAATCAAACCCGACGGCACCCTCCAGGATTGGCTGATCTTCAACATGGGGGAATGGGACCCGTGGAAACCTGTGGGCCAGACGCAATGGCCCGATCCTCACGTCACGGATCATTCACTGGCGTTTTTTGCCTGGGCAAAGCGAGAGGGCGAAGGGCCGGTTGTCCGCCGGCTGAATCTGGCGGGCCACCAGCAGGACCTCTACAGCCTGGGATGGGCGCAGTGCGTGGAGGGGATCGACTTTGCAGGAGAGTTTCCTCGGTCGCGGCTTGAATACTTGGACGGCACTTTGCCGGTGAAAATTCGAGCGGACTTTTTCAGCCCGTTCGTTCCTCACGACGCGCGTCTCAGCGGCACGCCGGGGTTCCACGCGGTTTTTGAATTTACGAATCGCGGCAGGAAGCCGGTGGAGTGCTCGCTCATGGCGAGTCTGCACAATCCGCTGGCCAGCGGCGCGCCCAACAACGCGGCAAGAAGACTGTCCAACAAGGTTCTCGTGGAGGGGCAAACATGCTGGCTCGAAATGCAAACGGCAGCGCAGCTTCAGCAGCGGGAAACAGTGGGAAGCCTGGCGTTGTCATTCACCGGGGGGCAGCCCAGCTACATCGTTGAGGACTTCGGCCGATACGTGGGCAATGGCGGATGGCTTCACTCTTCTCTCGCAACAACGTTTCAGTCTTTCCTGGTTCCATTTCGGCAGTCCGGTCGGCTTCCCAGCCTGCCGGGCGCAGGTTGCCCTGCAGATCTGCTGCACATGGATGACCAGCAGATTGACGCGCTGACGCCTGCAGAGGCTACAGAATTGATAGCCGTTTTGGGCGGCACGCCCTCGCTCAAGTCAATCCTGGAGATGGCAGAAAAAGTCGACCCGGCTTACGTTCGCGGCAAGCTGATGAAGAAGACGCTTCTTGGATTGCGCGATATCCTCAATCTCTACGCCGGCAGAGACCGTGCCGCACTCGACTTTGGGGACGCGGCCCTGTGCACCAGCGTGCGCGTGAAGCCGGGAGAAACGGTGGAAATTCCCGTGGCGTTTTCGTGGTATTTCCCTTACCACATCAGCGCTCGCGGGCCGGAACTGGGTCATCAGTACGAACACTGGTTTGCCGACGCACTGGAGGTTAACCGCTTTCTGGTGGCCAACCAGCGCCGGCATCGCCGCAAGGTCACCACCTTTGTCAACACGCTGGCAGCCTCCGACCTTCCGGATGAAATGCGCTTTTGCTGGAGCGCGCAACTCTCCACTCTGATCAAGAGCACCTGGTGGCTGCGTGACGGCGGGTTCTCAGTGTTTGAGGGCCTGGGCTGTTGCGGCTTTGAGACCGTAGACGTCACCTACCAGGGATCGGCGCCCATCCTGGCCCTGTTTCCGGAATTGCAGAAAAACCAGATGGAACTCACCGCCCGCCATCAGCGCAGCAACGGGCAGCTTCCTCACAACTTTGCCCCCGATTTCAGCACCCCCGACCAGGGCTGGGAAAGGGTGGACCTCAACCCGCAATTCATTATGATTGTCTGCCGCGACTACCTTTGGACGGGCGACAAGCAGTACCTGGCGCACATGTGGCCGCACGTACAGAGCGCACTGGCCTACATGGCGTCGCTGGATGAGGACGGCGACGGCTTGCCTGAAAAGCACACCAGTTTGAACACTTACGACCAATGGGCGTTTCAGGGCACGCCTTCTTATATTGCCAGCCTGTGGCTGGGCGCGTACACGGCTGCCGGCCGCATGGCGCGGGACGTGGGCGATCAGGCTGCCAGCCGCAAAATGGAGACCTTGCTGACTAAGGCGCGGGCCAGCTTCGACAAGAAACTCTGGAATGGCAGCTATTACAACCTGTGGTTCAATGATGGCGTGTCCGACGCCTGTTGCATGACCGACCAGATCAGCGGAATCTGGTTCTCATCGCTTGCCGGACTGGAGCCGGCGCTCCCGGCGGACCGCGTCAGGCAGGTGCTGGAAAAGGTCTTCCGCGAGAATTTCGGTCCCGAGCAGGGGCTGGTGAATTCCAGCTATCCCGAGGGAACGACTCCTCGATTCCCGGCCTACCACAACGCGCAGGCCATGGCCAACTGGACGGGCATCGAGTATGCCTCGGCCTCATTTTTCCTGGAATATGGAATGACCCGCGAGGCGCTGGCGGCGGTGCAGGCGGTGCATCGGCGGTACGATCGCGCGGGCCGCTGGTGGAACCACGTTGAATGCGGCAACCACTATTACCGGGCAATGTCGAGTTGGTGCACGCTGGTTGCGGCCACCGGATTCAAGCCTGATCTGGCCGCCGGCCGTTTGCAGGTTGCACCAAGCTTCAGCCGCCTGAGCGCGCCGTGGTTTTCATCGCAGGCTTTTGGCGTGCTGGCTTACGCGCCGCAAAAGCTGCTCCTGAGTTGTCTCGATGGCAAAATGGAATTTCAAACCCTCGTCACGCCGGTCAGCGCGCCGAAAGTCCGCCTGAATGGCCGCCCGCGCGCCGGCCGGGTCCGGCGCGAAGCCGGCCTGTGGCGCATCGACTTCAATCAGAGCGTGACCCTGGCGCCCGAAAGCAAACTGGAGATTGCAGGATAGCGGCGTATAGGGAACGTCCGGCCTGCGGGCCTCGCATCGCGCCCGTGCCATGCGCTCTCAAAACCCGCCGCGCGCAATCAGAAAGGCATGACGGAAAGACAACCATGGCGCACCTGGTAATGATCGGAGGATTTCTCGGCGCGGGCAAGACCACGCTGATGCTCCAAGCGGCGCGTCGGCTTGCCAAACAGGGCAGGCGCGTGGCTCTGATGACTAATGACCAGGCCCCGGACATGGTTGACACGCGGCTGGTGCGCCTGGCGAAATTCCCGGTGGCGGAGGTTTCCGGCGGCTGCATTTGTTGCCGGTTCGACGAGTTTGCCGGAGAAGTCAGTGGCCTGGTCCGCGAGCTTAATCCCGATGTTGTTCTGGTTGAGCCGGTGGGTAGTTGCACCGATCTTGCGGCGACGGTGCTGCGGCCGTTGCTTCGCTCCGTGCCGGAACTGTCCATTGCTCCGCATACGGTGGTTATCGATCCCGCCGTCTGGATGCAAATGAAGCAGCGCCCGTCGATGCCCCCGGAAACGGCCTACATCTTTCAGAAACAGCTTGCCGAGGCGGATATCCTTCTGCTCAACAAGAGCGACCTCACCCCTCGCCCGTCAATGGAGATCGTGCGGGCGGAGGTCGATGCCCAGGTTCCGCGAGCCCAAATCCTACCGGTCAGCGCCCGCACCAGCGCGGGCATCGGCGCGTGGTGCGACCGGGTCATGGCCAGCCAGGGTTCGGGGCGTTCGATTGATGTGGATTACGGCATCTACGGCAAGGGCGAGCAATGGCTGGGCTGGCTAAATGCCACCCTCGAGCTTCAAACCGGAAGCGCCCCGCGCTGGAAGCATACCCTGAGCGAATTCATGCAGGCGCTCTGCCGTGCGTTAGGCGAGGCAGGCGAGGCCCCGGCGCATTTGAAATGCCTGCTCTCCAGCGGATCGTTGATTGCCGCCGGCAACGCAACGCTGGGCGCGCCGGCACCGGCCCTTCGCGTCCTGCAGGCCGGGCGCTCAAGCCGCCAAGCTGAGCTGGTGATCAACCTTCGCATCGGTCTCCCGCCGCGCTGTCTGCGCCCTGCCGTGGCGGCCGCCCTCGGCTCGCTGAGAAATACTGAGGGGAAATTTCTGACCGAACGCAGCTTTGCCCCTGGCCAACCCGTCCCGCAGCACCGCATGGTGTGAACCGCTGTTCAGCGATTCGGCCCACCTCCACAGTTTCTCTCTTTGCTCGTAGTTGCTCGGTCTTGGAAAATACCTGGGCCAGTCAGGCAAGTTCAGCTGCAATTTGGTTCCGCACGTAGTGGCAGTTGAGGACCTTCTCCACAAGGTCCAGCGGACGGTAGTAGTACTGGTTCGACGCTTCGAAGCCGATCGCCGAATCCCGGCGCGCGTTGTGATATTGTTGCAGCGACAAATGAATTTCGTCCTCAGCGATTTGCGCCATCTGGTGCCCTAATTTCTGGCGCGCTTCGCCATGCGCCGTCCTCCATTCCTTTCGCAAGCTGTAGAAGTGAATCTGGTTTGCCACGCTCTGAAAGTGGAGATAACAAGTCTCCGCAATGCCGAAATCGATCCTCGCCGCCGCGATCTTCTGCTGCGGCACGCGTTCCAGCGCTGCCCGGAACGTGTCCAAACCTTTCTTCCACATCGTGGCCATTTTCTGGAATTGCTCTTCGAAAACGTTCACGGGATAACTGCCCACCCAATGCTCGTAATCGTCATAAGGAAAGAGCATCATGGTTGTCTTGTAACCCGTCGGCTGAAGGCGAAGGAGGTTGGCGGGACCGTGCTGAGTCGGAACATGATAAACGACGCCTCCGCCTTCCATGGGATACTGCACAAAAGCCTCGCTGAAGGCCTTCCACGCATCGAGTATTTGCGGCGCGGCGTCGCTGCCATACCTGCGCAATGCCACCTCGCGCAGAACCTCGTCGCCAGAAGCGGGCAACGGCGCGAAATAGTATCGCTTGGTCGCTTCGAAATTGGGCGATGGGTAGCCACCGACAGTCCAGGAGGCCATAAGCCCCTGAATCCCGGGCTTCACGAGATTTTCGCAATGCTGGACGATGAGGTCCGGCACGGGAATGTAAGGCACGGCGGAAATCTCCCACGTGCAACTCCACTGGACTTTGGCCATCTGCTTGAGCCCGTGCTGCCGCGCATAGTCCCAATTCCTCAGCGCGCGCGGCCCCGGACCCACCACTGAGATCGAGTATTCTCCCACTTGCGCCGGATGCCCTCCGCGATCGATGCGCTTGGCCCACTCGCTGACGCTGAGCAGAGCAATATCTTTGGGAAGCTCGGGAATCGCCTTCGCGGGAATGGCGGAGTTTCGAACCCAATTCTTGCCCCAGCCCCAGTCCCAGGCAATGACGTCCGCCGAAGCGCTTTTCTGGCGCACGCCGTTTCGAAACGTTCGAATCAGTTGGGCAATCACATTCGAACCATCGAGCTTCGAACATCGCGGGCAGGACTCCGGATGGCCGTGAGAAAAACAATTCGTCAGGTTTTCCGAGGCTGTGATGCAGAAGATTCCACCCAATCCGGGTGCGCGAGAGAAGATGTGCGCCAGGCTCTCCGAGACCCACTCGCGCACTTCCAGCGTGCTCGTGCACAATGCAAAAAAGCGTGTGTCGCCGGGGTCGTGAGTTCCTCTGATCTCCGGGTGACGGACAAAGAATCCCGCTGGCATCGAGCGCGGCTCGTTCAGGTAGAGGTAGATCCTGATGCCGTGTCGGGCCGCACGATCCACAAGTTTGCGAAGGTTCTGAAGGCGGATCTCTGACCCTTTCCCAAACTCCGGAAAAATCCTGGATGGTGCGAGGTTCCGCAGCACCGCCTGCAGCCACACCCCGTTGATTCCCGCGCGGCCAAGCTTCTCCAAAAAGCCGTCAGGAAAAGGATCGATCTTTTCGTTCATCAACGGGTCGCCGTAAATCGCGAAATAGGAGTACACGTATCGCGGGTCAAGGCGCGTATTCCGGCGAATGGTCCCGTGCTGCAAATACGGTCCACCGCGCACCTCCATCCGCTCCTGAAGATAAGAAAGAGCTTCCCGTACTCCTTGAACGTCCTGGCCCACCACGCGAACTTCACTCGGCCTTGCAATTACTTCAAAACTTCCGGAGGCATGGGAAATCGACGGATCAATCTCGATCTGCAGCGTCCGGGAGGCAGGTCCCTTATTCCTCCCAACGCTGACTTCACTGCCCATGCCAGCAGCCAGGTAGGTCCGAAAATCATTAACAAGATCAAGGGGTACTCCGGAACCCGGCAAGGGTGTCAGCACGCTCCAACCAGTGCTCAAATCGATCTCATTTTCCAAGGCCTTGCTTGACGGATCCCGACGAGGCGTAATTTGGGTGCTGCTCAGACGCTCGATAAAGCTGAAAGCCGACTCGCCCGCTTCGTCGATTGCCCCACCCATAGTCTTGTGGACGATTTCTTTGATTTCAACCGCGCGCTGGCGCGCGAGTGAAGAAGGCTGCGAGTAGCGCAGCCTGTCACATTTCGGCTTCAGTAGCCCAAGCTTGACCCAGAGAAAATCGTCCTCTTTCAAATGGTATTCGTATTCCTGAACAGTCCAGCCAAGCAGCTCCATCAACTGGTCGTCGGGCAGGACGTGCCAGTTCTGCCGGATGACGGTGATATAGATCCTGCGGAGTTGATCCTCGGAGAGCTCTATCTTCTTTGTCAAACCCATCGACGCGCCAATCTCGAGAATGTTTTCCGAAGTCGTGCCTAGAACTTTAGCCATCCGGTCCGTATTCGCCAGCTCCCAGTTGCGCCAGATAAAGAGGTGAAGGCGATCAGGAAAATGCGGCTCAGGGATGGGTTCCGGGGTGGGCGCGCCATGCTCGATGGGAGCTTCCTGCGCTTCGAGACGGCCGAACCACGGCTGAGACAGCAGGAGAGCAGAAACTTCGATTCGCTCAAGAAACTTCCGTCGGTTCATCCTTCTTTTCCTGGCCGGCCCTGGTATTTGTGAGCACTTTCAAAGTGAACCTTTCGGCTTCTTCGTGGCCTGTCAGGTCGCGACTGCTCGCAGCCCCAGGAGGTTCGAAATGGCCGAAAACTTGACATGGAGGTGGCTTAAGGGAACCGGTGAGTCAGGCCGCTTCTCCTGATTTGTTGAGATTTGCCCTCAGGCTTTTATTTCGTCGAGGCCCGCAATCAAGGCTTCCAAGCCATTGGCAAATGGGTTCTCGCTCCATTCCGTGAGTATAGCTTCCATAACTTCCCGGTAATGCCACACCACCTTATCCGCCGCTGCGTTGAACCCGCTGAAGATGGCCATGCCGTCTCTTTTGAAATCGCAGAGTATTTCCGATACGTTCGCGATTACATCGGCTGATTTCACCAGCAACGTGTCATGTGAGAATGTCATAATTTTTGCAATTGCCTCACGCTTTCGCTCTTCCCACGGCAGGTCTTTCGGTTTCTCCGTGAGGCTCACCACAAGACCGGCAACATTTTCCCCGAACCGTTCCACGAGCATTTCTGCGTTTACCTTCTTCGACGCGATGCTATCTTCGATCGTATCGTGCAGAATTCCGGCAACGATGACGTCTTCGCTGGCATTCGCTCTGGCCAGAAGAAGACCCACCGTAAGCGGATGCGTGATGTAGGGGATATCCTTACCCTTGCGCTTTTGCTTTTGGTACACCTCATGGGTCTTGATGGAAAAATGAATCGCGTTCTCGATTGGGGGAGTCAGAACCATGGCAGCCTAAACTAGCCGGTTTACCCTCGGTAATTGTATTGAATCAGTATCTGCTCGTCCAGTTGCAGGATCTTTACCCAAAGAAGTTCCGATTTCGACTTGGCCTCTCTGATCACTTTATTTCTCAATGCCTTGAATCTGCGGAAATGCTTATACATGTCGGGTTGAACGGGCGAGCCGTACTCAAAATCATATTCGAACGAGAAGGCAGCCTTAACCTGAGGATGTGCAAAATCGACGAACACGAGTTGCTTGTCGGAGGGACGAAATACTGTACCGAATAACCATTCAATCGAAAAATCGGGTTTTGGAAGGAGATCGTTGCTCACGATATACGCCCTTGCAGGCGCGTCCATTGCGACATCATTGTAGTCGCCAATATCCACAAGCCGCGGATAAGGTAGGCCGGACGTTGTCGGTGGGTCTACCTCGATGGGAGCGATACCCGCGTTTTCCGCGATTGTGGCAAGTTTTTGGCGGAGGTCGTCAATTTCCTTCTGCGACACTTCTTTCCGCATTGCCTCTTTCTGGCTGGTAAGTTTATACAGGACTCGCTCACCGATTCTTACATCCTCCGGCGGATCGATCAACTTGACAAACTTTGCCCCGAATGTATGAGAGAGATATTCGTAGAACTGTTGTTTGACCTCGGCCTCGGTGGTTGTAGTTTCGGGTTTCCGAAACCCGGAAGCGGAAGGATCATAAACATAAACTCGGCCATCCAACTTAAAGTTGCCCTTGGACAAAAGGTGCTTATAAGCGTCTTGAAACGAAAGGCGATCCTTTTCAATGAGCCGGATAAGCCCGTCACGCATTTGTTTTGGAACGCTAATGCCTCTTGACTCGGCATCCTTGTACCATTCTTCGACTGAATGATATTTCGAGATGCCCAAATACGGAGCTGGTTCGCCCAAACGGTTTTCTCGGAACTGCTGCAACGTGTTCCTGGTGGACTCCCGCAGACCACTAATTTCCAAGGGAGTTCCCCCGGCTCTGCGTGTGCCAAGAAGAAGCGTCAGCTTCATGCTGTACGAAAGATGAGGGTAGGCCCCTCGGAGTCGCCCTGCAGGGGGAGGCTTCAAATAGCCACAAGCCGCTGTAGCCTAAGGGCGGTGGTGGTGAACGTTGTGGTTAAAAGGCATGGTTAGATCATGTCATTTGAGAGTGAGAGAGACGAACGCAAGTGAACCTCTGGGTAAGCATCGAAAGGGGATTAGATGACATCGAAACCGAGGTCAGCAGAGTACCTTGGGATCAGCATGGAGGGTGCCTGCCTACTGTCCGTGCGGTGTCCGGTGCAGAGGAGGCGTGACTCTCATTCAGGCTTTCGTGCGGAACTTGGGAACCTGCTCGAAGCTGCTGAGGGAAAATGCTCAAGTGCTGAACCACAAGGCAGAAAGTACCGATGCTTCGATCAGGGGCGGATCACCTGGCAGTAGTGAGGAAGCGGCTGTAATGGCTGTGGAGCGAAGGGGGGTGAGCAGTCCAGTCCACGTTGGGTCAACCGGCAACGGGAGGAACCCTCAAACGAGGATGAATGGCGGCAGCCTTTCGTGGCCTGCACGAGCCGGATGACGCGCGAGCGTCACGTCCGGATCTGTGAGCGGCTGGGGGTGAAATTCCCCGGGCCGACTAGACCGGGGGATACTAACCGAACGCCAACGGCGAGGCGGTCTCCAATTCTTCAAGAGCAGTCGGAAGGGATTTCCACCTCCCGCACTGGGGGCCGTTGCTGTGGATTCCTTACGGCGGCTGGTGAGAAGGGCTCTCAGGCTCGCTGCGAGGCCGCCTCTGACAGCGCGGTGATGCGGCTGCGAAGGTCCAGGAAGATCATATGCCCGATGATCAGGTGAGCGTCCTCGACCTGCTGCATACTGTTGGAAGGAACGATGACAGCGCAGTCGAGCAGATCTTTCATCTTGCCGCCGCCAAATCCTCCCAGACCCACGGTAGTCGCACCAACGCGGCGGGCATGCTCAAGGGCCCTCAGAACGTTGGCTGAGTTGCCGCTTCCGCTGATGCCGAAGGCCACGTCGCCCTGCTGGATAAAGTTTTCGATCTGCCGCATGAAGATATCTTCGTAGCGAGTGTCATTGGCCCAGGCCGTGATCGTGGGCATGCTGTCTGTCACCGCGAGTGCTTTCATGCGCCTGAAAGTTGAAAGATGTCCGGGGCCGGGAAAATGTGTTCCCTTGCCGAAGTCCGCCACCAGATGAGACGCCAGAGCGCCGCTCCCGCCGTTGCCGAAGGTGAAAACCGTGTGGTCTGCCCGGTAACAGGCGAAAAGGATGTCGGCGGCTTTCGAAATCTGCTCGAGGGGGAGTTTGTCCAGAACTGTCTTTAGTTCTGCCAGATAGGCGGAAAAATCACTTGTTGAGTTCGCCAATTTCATCACCTCATTTGCGTATTTTGCACTAGGGATAATTCCCCTGGCCTCATGCAATCATTCACGCCGCCAGGAGCGCCCTCTGCCGGGCATCCGCAGGCCCTTCTTGGGGCGGCGGGCGGCGATCATTGATGGCAATTATAATGCACCGGTGCAGCGAGGCGCAATTTAGGTGGTTTCCGGCTCTTGAATGCCCTGTGAGTCTGGCCGGCAAGGCTCCCTTGGGGGCGGCAGGATCGCTGCTTCAAGGAAGCGCAAGGGCTTTGACCGGCGAGGAGGCCGGGTTATAATTGGCGATCACACCTGCCGGCAGTCATCCTGTTGTGGCGTGCGAAAATCACGCCGGATCATTCTAGTGTGCAGAATTCTCAGAACTTTACGGCCCGAGAGATTCCTGCCGGCGACTGCACAAGGAGCGAGAAATCTGAAATGAAGCATTTACTCTACATAGTGATCTTTGGACTTGTCTTTGGGCTGTTTGCCGGACGGGGAATGGCGCAGACGGCGCCTCATCCGGCAGTTGCGACGCAGGCGGCCAGCGTGTCCCCGGCCCCTGCCTCGGGAGAGTCGCAAAAGCTCCAGAGCGAGATTGCTAACGCCCAAGGCGCCGGTGACAACGCCTGGATGCTGGTTTGTGCGGCGCTGGTTCTGATGATGACAGGGCCCGGCCTGGCCCTTTTCTACGGCGGGCTAGTGCGTAAAAAGAACGTTCTTGCCACCATGATGCAGAGCTTCTCGCTGATGGCCCTGATCACGGTGGTCTGGGCGGTGCTTGGGTTCAGCCTGTGCTTTAGCCCCGGAACATCGTTTATCGGCGGCTTTGGACACCTTTTCCTGCACGGCGTGGGCAGCACCCCCGATCCGACTTACGCGGGCACCATCCCGTTTGAGACCTACATGGTTTTCCAGTTGATGTTCGCCATCATCACGCCGGCGCTGATTTGCGGAGCTTTTGCCGAGCGCATGAAATTCAGCGCCATGATTCTCTTCATGGTGCTGTGGTCCATCATTGTGTACGATCCTATGGCGCACATGGTTTGGGGCAAAGGCGGATTTCTGAACGCCTCACTGGGCGGGGCTTTCCCCACGCTCGACTTTGCGGGCGGGACGGTAGTTCACATCACTTCCGGGGTTTCGGCGCTGGTCTGCGCGCTCTATCTGGGGAAGCGGGTCGGCTATCCGAACGAGCCGATGCCTCCCCACAGCGTGGTCCTCAGCTTTATCGGAGCCTGCCTGCTATGGGTGGGCTGGTTTGGATTCAACGCCGGCAGCGCGCTGGCCGCCAACGGCCTTGCCACCAGCGCCTTTGTGGCCACGGACTTTGGGGCGGCAGCGGCCGCTATCGGATGGGGAGCCGCAGAATGGATTCGAAACGGAAAGCCCAGCGTGCTGGGGGTGATTTCCGGAGGGGTTGCGGGCCTGGTGGCCATCACGCCGGCTTCGGGTTTTGTGGGACCGATGTCGGCGTTAATCATCGGCTTTGTTGCCGGAGCTTTCTGCTATTGGATGGTCTCAAAGGTGAAAAGCCGCTTCGGGTACGATGATTCGCTCGACGCGTTCGGAGTTCACGGCGCGGGCGGAACGATTGGAGCGGTTTTGACTGGCGTGTTTGCAACCAGCGCCATCAATCCTATCTTCAAGGACAGCCACGGCAAAGCGCTACCGGTGGGTTTGATCGACGGCCATCCCGGGCAGCTTTTGAATCAACTGGTTGGCGTGGCTATTGCCTGGGGCCTGGCGATTGTGGGCACCCTGATTATCCTGAAGGTTGTGGATGCGCTGGTCGGATTACGAGTGCCTCCGGAGCATGAAATCCAGGGACTCGATCTGGCTCTGCACGGAGAAGAGGGTTACACGTTTGAGGCTTAACGGTTCGCCGGAAGTCCTCCTGAGTATGACACTCTGAGGGCGGAGATAGGAAACTATGAAAAAAATCGAAGCGATCATTCAACCGTCGCGGCTGGAGCACGTTAAAGCCGCGCTGCATGAAATCGGCGTGGAGGGTATGACCGTCCTGGAGGTGCGGGGCCACGGACGCCAGAAGGGCCACACGGAAGTCTACCGGGGCAGGGAATACAATGTTGACCTGCTGCCCAAAATGAAGATCGAGATGGTGCTTCCGGACCGGCTTGTCGATTCGGCGGTGGAGGCCATCCTGAGCTCCGCCAAGACGGGCAAAATCGGCGATGGAAAGATTTTCCTCTACCCCGTTGAAGAAGCCATTCGCATCCGGAATGAAGAACGCGGCGAAGCGGCGCTGTAGCCGGCGCTGATCAGCGGAGCGCGGGAGGAGGCGCATCGCGCCATGAAAGCGCCAACGGACTTTGTCCAGAGGAGGTCAGAGTGCGAAAACAGCGGCAAGGGCACGACTTGTGTTCAAAGACTTTGAAACCGATTGCGGCGAGTGGCGCAGGCGCGGAGGGATCTGCAGTCGGGGTTCTTCGGGCAATCTGGCTTGCAACCGCCCTGGCCGCAATATTGTTCGGTGCGTTGCCCGCAAACGCAGGGGAATCGCAGGTGGTTTTGAAGCGGGGCGGCAGCACAATTGTTCTTGAGCCATACGCGCCGAACATTATTCGAGTGACGCTGAGCATGTCGAGACAGGAGGCAACGGCCCCGCCGGGATACGGCTTTATTGCCACACCCTCTGCCGAGGGATGGACGAATGAGCAAACCAGTGAGGGCGATATCGACCGGTCGTCGCGCCTGGTGGTGACCGTAGGCGTCACTCATCCGGGAAAGCCTCTGCCCACGCAAGTGGATATCGCGAGGTACTTTCGTGGCTCGGTTCCCGGCGCTCACATTACGATCAGCACGACGGCAGGCAAGAAACTGCTGGAATTGACGGGATGGTCAATGTCCGTCCCAAACCATAAGGATGGCAATGCGGGCATTCTGCGTGACCGGCGTCCCACCGACAAGCCGTTTTACGAGGTTAGCGCCACCTTCGTTTCGCCGGCCAACGAGCATTATTACGGCCTGGGACAGAACCAGGAAGGCTATCTCGATCACCGCGGGCATACCGTAGATTGCTGGCAGAACTACAATGCAGCGGCAGCCCCGAGCGTCTGCGTCCCCTTCGTGGTTACCAATCTCGGCTATGGAATGATCTGGGACAATCCCTCCAAGACAACCGTTGAGCCCGGTTTCAATGAACAAACAAAGTGGATTTCGCAAGTTGGCAACCGGGTTTCATTTTTCGTGATTGCCGGCCGCACCACCGACGAAATCTACGAAGGCTACCGCAAGCTGACCGGTCCGACTCCCATGTTGCCGAAAGCCGCTTACGGTTACATTCAGTGCAAGCAGCGCTATCGCAGCCAGGCCGAAGTTCTTGCCGTGGCCAAGGGCTACCGGGAACGCCGCTTGCCCGCCGACATCATGGTGGTCGACTGGTTCTACTACACCAAAATGGGCCAGATGGATTTCGATCCTCGCTACTGGCCCGATCCGGCCGCGATGAACCGTGAGCTCCACAAGATGGGCTTCCACACCATGATCAGCGTGTGGCCGCGCTTCGAACCCGGTTCGCGATACTACGACTTTCTGCTGAAGAAGGGCTGGTTCGAGCACCTAGCTGACAGCACGCCCACCAACGGCTTGCCGTATGACCGCGCAGGCTCTGACATCGACACGACGAACCCAGCGGCGGCCCGGTGGTACTGGGACGTGATTCGCGACAACATTCTGAGCAAAGGCTTCGATTACCTGTGGGCGGATGAAACCGAGCCCGACCTTCCGCCGAACGGCAGTTACTTCCACATCGGACCGGGCATCCGCTACTTCAACGTCTATCCGTTGTTCCACACCGCAGCCCTCTATGATGGTTACCGGCGGGATTTCCGCCACCGCGCTCTGATTCTTTCGCGCGATGCTTACCTGGGCGCACAGCGTAACGGAACCTTCTTCTGGTCTTCCGACATCGCTCCCACCTGGGACACGCTGCAGCGGCAAATCCCCACCGGGCTCGACTTCACGGTCTCCGGCATGGCGTATTGGACGGACGACATCGGCGGCTGGCAATACCTGCCGGCGGTCCACCATCCCGTGCACCCTCCACTGCTCGATCCTTCAGACGCGCGCGACAACGTGGGCGGCTATGACGACTATCCGGAGCTTTACACGCGCTGGTTTGAGTACGCCGCCTTCCTGCCTATCTTCCGGGCACACGGCAGCCGCAAATATAACGAAGTGTGGTCTTACGGAAAACAGGCCGAGCCGATTCTGGATGAATACTTGCGGCTCCGCTACAAGCTGATGCCTTATATCTATTCGCTGGCCTATCATACCTATAAGACCGGCGCGCCCTATATGCGGGCGCTTTTTATGGATTTCCCCAACGATCCGAAAGTTGCCCACATTCGCTACGAGTACATGTTTGGTCCGGCATTCCTTGTGGCTCCTGTGTACAAGCAGGGCGAGACCAGCCGCAAGGTCTACCTGCCGGCGGGTGCGGACTGGTACAACTATTGGACGAACCAGCGCTTCCACGGCGGGCAAACGATTACGGTTGATGCGCCCATCCAGGCTTTGCCGCTCTTTGTCCGCGCAGGGTCGATCGTGCCTTACGGTTCGCCGATCCTGAGCACCGATCAGGTGCAGAAAATCGCGAAGGTGCGTGTCTATGCTGGCGCTGATGGGGATTTCACGCTGTACCAGGATGATGGCGAGACGTACGCCTACGAAAAAGGCGACTACAAGATCACGCGATTACACTGGGACAACGCGGCACACCGCTTCAGCCATCAAGGCGCGCCGGCGTGGACGGGCCCCGACTCCCAGATTATCGAGGTGATTGGGGGCGAGTGACACCGGGTTGGCCCTTGCTTGTGCTGCCGTTTGTCTCTGCCGATGGTTCTTTCTTGAGGATTCCGACTTGGCCATCTGTGCCCACGCGTGAAAATCCTCTTCCCACCCGGCCTTCAAACACAGACCTGATCTCGTGCCAGGACTCTGTGATGTCATCCAATATCAGTAAACCGTTTGGCTTCAGGAGGTCCTCGACGACCGCGATCTCCCGTTCCAGGTACTCACCAGAATGGTTCCCATCGATCACGCAGAAGTCGAAACGGCAGGAGCAGAGAAATTTCAGAGCAGGGAGTTGCTGCTCGCAACTCATCTCACCCGCGAAGGCGGCAACCGGATCGTAGGCACCTGTGGAATCCAGCCCGTCGTTGCTGATGCTTTTCTCCAGGGTGTAGCCGGTCAGAAGCAGGCTGTTGGCCTGGCACTGGAAGTGGCACAGCATGCGAATGACTTCTCCGGCCGGGTCGGAAATGCCCCGGTGAGGAACATTCGGGTCAATCGCTATCACACGGGAATCCGGGTGCAGGCTCCGTACGAGGCTCGTAAAGTAGCAGAGGGATAGTCCAACGAAGTTTCCCACATGGAGCCCCATCAGCGGCTCTCCGGCGTATAACCGCGAGATCGCTCGCCCGCAAAATTCCAGCGAGGTTGGCGGCATGCTGCCCTCGATCACCTGGCGCTCGTCGCATCTCTGCGCCGCGAGGAATGCCACCGCCTGCTCGTAGTCGAACGTGAGTTTGCCATCACCGCTCTGTTCCTCCACGCGGGCAGCTCGGGCGAGCCGCATGGCGCGCTTCCGCTTTAACTCGGAGCGAAGCACCACAAGGCTGTGGGGAACGAGGAATCCCAGTAAGAACTTGGGCAATCTCCTGCTCATGGATACTTGGGCCTTCTCAGGAAAATTGATCTTTGCCGGATGAGACCTTGCATCCAACAGACTGCTTATTTTAGCAGCATGGCCTGTTGTGCCGCCGATGTCTCCGGCACAACAAACCTGAGGCCAGAAGCTAATATGATATTCCAGTGTTGAGGTTCGACACGAATCGTGCTTTTGAATTCAAAGACCCAGAGCCAGCGGCGCTATGAAAAAACAGTGTTACCGTGATTGCAAGCCCCTGTATACCTTCCGATTGTGGCTCCGCCGAGGTCGCCCCATATCAGAACATCAGTACCGAGTCGCTTTCCTTAGTCCAGCGGGCGAGGTCCAACATACTGCCTTTTTCCACTCCTTCGATCAGATTCTCGTGGCCAAGTCCACTGGCTTTGCAGCACGAGGCTCAGGTCTTCACTTTGACTCTCTTGGCAATCAGGTCACTGAGCATGTCGGCGACATTGTAGTAGCCGGTGGGAATTTTCTGTCCGCGTTTTGCAGCGGCAGTGCCGTCAGCCAGGAGAAACAGGTTAAGCTGGACTCCCACTGATGTAAGCGCTGAAACGTAACGCAGGGCGTTATATATCTTTTCCGTGCCATAAGGTGGGTCATTCAGAATGATGGTCATTTTTCCCAGACACGCAGCTCCTCTGCGGCATGAAAAAGGCCGGCTCACCAGAAAGCCGGACATTGGAATTTGAGTCGCAGACGTTTCGTTAGCAAACGATTCACCGCACAGACTGCAACCGTGCGGCTGGCGTTCGCGATCCGCAGGCGAGCTTCAGCAGCAATGTTAGGGGTTAACCGGCCACCTTGGCTTCGATGGCGCGGAGCATCTCTGAATTCGTGGAAAACTTGAACTCTGGAAGTCCAAGTGCTTGAGCCCGAGCAGCTTCGACCTCGCCAAGCCTGACGATATCTTCCTTTGTCACGACCTCCAATCCCTTGCCGCGGAACTCGCGAAGGATTTCTTCGTTCGACGGGTTGGGTTTCTTCTCCGCGCGTTCCAGATACTTGAGGATGTGATCCGCACCATGCTCGGCGTCAAAGCGGGCCTTGCCGACGAGGCCTTCGCTGGCCTTGCGAGCCCACCCGACCACAAAAACGCCGTCGACGACTTTTCCAGAAGAGGGATCGAAGACCTCATAAGCGGCCCGGTCAGGGTCTGCCGAGTCAGGATTGGTGACATAAGAGTTCTTGCCATAAGGCAGGCCCAGACCAGGATCGGCAAGGTCGCCGATGGCAAAGATGAGCGTATCGAAGTCCAGCGATGTTTGGTTGTCCGTCGCTTTGGGCCGGGTGTTTTCGCCGTCGCGGACCAGGATGTTTTCGATGACGCGGAGCTTTGCGATCCGGTCGTCGGCACCAGGTTCGATTCCGATCGGGGAAGTCAGGAAACGGAAGGTCAGCTTTGATTCCGGTGAAGATTCCGGCTGGGATTTGAGCCAGGGGAACGTGGTGTCGGGGACCTGTCCGAGGTCCTGACCAACGGCCTGGCAAGCTTCCGCAACACGTTTCAGCTCTTCGCTGAACATCGCGCGATCCAGGAAGGCTTCTATATGATCAAATTCCTTGCGGTCGAACTTGACTTCGAAGGGGCCACGGCGCGCGATCACGGTGACCTCTTCCGGCTTTTCGCCCGGCTGGTCAATCAGCAGCCAGCGGGCGATATCCACCATCACGTTACCCATTCCGATGATGGCTACGCGGCGTCCCGTAGAGAAATCCTGCGATGCAAAAGGTGGCAGCAGATTGTAATGGTAGACAAAGTCTTTGGCCGAGTACACTCCCTTCGCGTCCTCGCCGGGGAGACCCAGCTTCTTGGTCCCCTGCGCTCCCACCGCAAAAACGATGGCTGTCGGATGCCAGTCTCGCAGCCCATCAACGGTCAAGGGTTCATCGGAGCGCACTCGGGCGTTGCCAATGTAATCCACGTTAGGCATGGCCAGGATCTTGGCAAACTGCTTCCGCAGGCCGTTCTTCATATGGAATTTCTGGGGGTAGATGCCGTACTCGGCGAGGCCACCGGGTTTGATGTCCCGGTTAAGTATCAGAACACGATGTCCGACACTTGCAATCTTGCGGGCGGCGAAAAGTCCAGCGGGGCCGGCGCCCACCACGAAAACTGTTGCTTGATCCATGAGTAACCTCATTGCCTCTCAGCATAAATCTCCCACTCATGACTCGCCGCCCACCGGCCTCCGTGGGGCCTGTTCACAAAAAACACCATCAAAGCAGGTATTCCTGCTTGTGTGGAATTTTAACAGATTCGCCGGGCCGTGCACAACTACGCACATTACTTTTATCACATCCGGTGAGCCTGTCCGTGCATCCTGATTCATTGCGGAGTTCTCATCGCAAGGCTGAGAAAATTGGCGAAAGTCCAATCTCATGCCTACCAGCAGGTGTATGATGGGTAGCTTATATCCGGACGCGCCAGGGTTGATTCCTGAGCTTCCACTGACGATGACCTTCCTGGCCTTCGAACGTCGCAGTGCTGGCTGCGGCAAACATCGACCCTTCTGCTCACGGATGGAAGATGAGATCCTGCCAATTCTTTTTCCTCAAGGATGGAGGTGTTCCTATGGCGACCATGAACCGCAGAAGATTCTTCCAGATTTCTGCTGCTTCTTTCCTGGCTGAAAACCTGCTGGTTGAAGGGGCCGCATTTCCTCTTCTGGCTCAGGCGTTCCCGCGTGGTATGCGGCAGGACCTGGAGAGCAACCCGCACCGTGCCGCGCTCGAAAAGTTGGAGGCGATGGTAACGCTGCCTCTCCCGGACTGGCGGGCACACGTGGATAACCTGCCTCATCCCGAGGACCCGCGCCTGGACGATTCAGATTGGAAGCTCGTCAAGGTCGAGAT
>JAKAWN010000612.1 GCA_021827245.1 Acidobacteriota bacterium
CCCTCGAGGTGCAAAGCCGACCGAGCACCACAGCCTTGCCCAGGCAGCCAAACGCGTGCCAAAAGGGGTGGTGTGTCTGCTCTCAGCCCTACGCTTTCACGATCTCACAACTCAGTCGCCTTTCGAAGTGTGGCTCGCCATCGGAGAAAAATCCCGTCTTCCGAAGCTGGATACCCCACCGCTCCACATCGTGCGTTTTTCGGCCAGGGCACTTACGTACGGTGTTGAAGAACACCGGGTCGAGGGGGTCCCCGTCCGCGTATTTTCTCCCGCGAAGACGGTGGCAGACTGTTTTCGATACAGGAACAAGATCGGACTGGACGTTGCACTGGAGGCCCTTCGGGACTGCATCCGAAAGCGGAAGGCCACGAGGGATGAGATCTGGCATGCTGCGAGAGCTTGCCGGATAGCGAATGTCATACGTCCTTATCTGGAGTCGGTATCGTGAGTCGTTCCAAACTTCGTAATCTCCCCGCTTCCGTACGCCAGCGCCTGTACAACCGGGCCCAAGAAAGGCACGAAGACTTCGGCCTCGTTCTGACAAAGTACGCCCTGGAGCGTTTCCTCTATCGCCTCAGCCAATCGCCTTATCGCGACCAGTTCGTGCTAAAAGGTGCTTTGCTCTTCGAGCTTTGGACGCACCGACCGTACCGTCCTACGCGCGATTTGGATCTTTCCGGTCCACGAGTTGGGGGCGCAGCCCGAATCAGGAAGATCTTTGGGGATATCCTTGGAGGCGATGTAGAGGACGACGGACTGGTTTTTGACCCCAAATCCATTCGGATAACCAGAATCAGAGAGGAAGAGGAATACCAGGGACTTCGGGTGACGTTTCTCGCCCGTTTGGAGCGAGCCAGAATTCCTCTCCAGGTTGACATCGGCTTCGATGATGCCATCGTGCCGGCGCCCGAAGAGATTCAATTTCCCGGAATGCTCGGTTTTCCGGCCGCTCGACTTCGGGCATATCCAAAAGAGACCGTCGTCGCGGAAAAGCTTGAAGCGCTTGTGAAACTAGGCATGGCAAACACACGAATGAAAGACTTCTATGATCTGTGGATCATGGCGCGCGAGTTCGAGTTCGCCGGTCCCACACTATGCAAAGCCATTGATGCAACATTCAAGGGGCGGCAAACTCAAATACCTGCCACCGTGCCTCTGCCGCTCACGGAGGAATTTTCCAAAGATCCACAGAAGGCCAGACAATGGCGGGCATTTCTGAAAAAGAGCAGCCTCGACCAGCAAACCGCAGAGCTCAACCAGGTGATCGCCGATCTCACGACATTCGTTATGCCCCCGCTTGCAGCAATTCGCGTGTCAGACCCTTTTCGTATGGCTTGGGCCAAGAATGGTCCATGGGTGCCAGAAAAGCGCCAATTCGAGTAGATAAGAAACTCCGGCTTCCCAAGGGACGCACGCTCAAGGAACGCACACACGCGGAACGTCACATCTTTGGAACATTTGTCGGCGCGACGGCCAGGAAATGCGCCCTTTGCTTTCACACGGATTCGAGGGTTTCTCCAATAGCGATTCAAGGCGACAGCTGGGCCCCCGGTAAATGCCTCCGGCAGATTGAACCGCAGTCTGACACCAATTATGCTCCCTTGGCTTCAGGCGGGACTTGCCGGCTTTCTGGGGTACAGTGTGGTGCTGGGAACCCATGAGAAGACAGTGGCAGCCATCTGACCTTGAGCGAAGCATCGAGAGAGCCTCCCGCCGTAGAGCAACGAAGCAACTCATGCGGGTTCCGTGGAATCGTTTCCGAAAGGAATACGCTCGCTACCCTCGATGGTTGGGCTTTACGCTTTGGACTCGAGCCATTCTCGCAGCAGAAGACCGCACCCCTTCATGGCTCGTTGCGGCAATCAAGAAACGTTGTCCAGGCTTCATCGACAATGAGGACTTCTCAGTCGAGCCCGGGCTCCTCGGTCTCCGCCTCCAGGAATGGATTCACAAGAATATCTTTCGCGAGGCCAGCGAAGAGGGTTGGCTGGATGCCCTGATCTTCTTCGGGGTTCGGGACCTGCAGAGCCAAGCCACATGCGCCTACGGGGAACATTGCGAAAAGGAATGGGAACAAAGGCGCCCGCGATCCTTTCCAACATTCGAGAAATGGTGGCAAACGGCGCGCCAGTTCCAATACTGCGAAAACGCACCCACCGGCCAGATTGCTACCACTCTCCAACAATACCTGCGGTTGCAGGCGGTCGCTTATTGGCTTCATACGCTTCTGCGAGCCAACCGAGCACTGCCATCAGCCATCGCTGCAGAACTGAGACGAAAATATCCCGGGCTTTTGGAATTCAGCAGCTCGATTGCTCTCAGGGAGAAAGAAACGATGAGCGCCTTGGAGCAGAGCCTTACGACATGGATGGGAGACCGCTACTTCGCCCAACCGAGGAAAGAGGGCTGGCTCAATCTTGTCGTTGAGCAAACGCACAACGATCCCCACCACGTGCGGATGGTCGAGTTCTGGCAGCGCTCGAACCGAAGTCGGCCCCAGGATCCTGGAATAGCGGACCCTTCCTTCAATGAATGGTGCTGTGCGGCGGACAGTTACATCGCGGATTGACCTGATCGGCCCGAGCTCTCACCTCGCGGTGGATTCATGCCTCGTTGTGTCCCTGGCGATTCCATTTGGTCGTAACCGGGTATCGTTCCTCGACAATCTTTGATATGCCTGAAATACACGTTGCCGCGGATCTCGCGATCGCATTTCCCGCATCTCCTGACCACACGCGCCTGCTTCCGGTATGGCTCGGAAGGCCCGGCGAACTCCTTACCTGAATTCGGAACGAAATCCATGGAACTCTCAAGCCAATCTCGAGTCTCTCGGCTCAACGAGTCGTAATTGATGAGCGCCCCATACCGCCGGCAGAAGTTCATCAGCGATTTTTCTGTGACCCTGGGATCGTACAGCTTGAGGGTCCCTTGCGCGATCAGCTTTTCGATGACATTGGCGCCCACGTTCAGTGTCATAGCGACTTCAGCCCATACGCGTTTGGCGCGAGAAGGCTTGCGCGGCGATGCGGGCTTGCTGCTCGTTCCTAGCGGGAGATCTGATCTGCGAAGCTGGTTTTCCCTTGAGTCTTCAGATCCTGGCCATGAAGCTGCCACTTCAGATGCGCCGTCTCCGAGAATGCTTCGCAAGCGCCCTGATTTGCTCAATTCATCGAGCGATTTGCGTGTAACCCGGGGATCCCGGACCTCCAATAGGCCTTCGACGATTAACCGCTGAATTGTCCGAGTGCCAATATGCAGCTCTTCGGCGAGAGCCCGTCGCGAATAACCTTCCTCATGAACACGGCTGCTCTTGCCAAGGACTTTGAGCCGCGACCTGACGGCATCGGGTGACCGGCGCAACATCTTCCCAATCACCCGAACATCCTTGTATCCCGTGTAATTGAGGAGAATCCGGTCGTC
>JAKAWN010000613.1 GCA_021827245.1 Acidobacteriota bacterium
CGTGCTCTTGCCCTGCTTGTAAAGTTCGAGAATGCGTTCGCGGAGGGGAACAGGAATGGCTCGCATGCACCCACTCTGACATAAGTACCCTCGTTTTACAAGCTACATTATTTATGGACATGCTCTAAGATTTGAGAATTATAACGAGACCATGCTCGGTGGCGGGGTTACCCTCTGTCCCTGAAACGCTGGCGGGAATCCCTGCGGCACAGGCAGGACATTGATAGTATGATTTTCGCCACCACTCAAATGCGTGTTGCTGAAACCGGCAAGAATTCTTGAAGGAGATGAACTGCGGGCAAATCTTGTGTGGCAGGATCAACGCGCAATCTGCAATTGCTTCGCCACCAGGCTCGGAACTTTTCCCTGAATCATCCACGCGTTCCCAACCTTTTGAATGCTGGAATCGCGGAGCCAGCAAGCCTCATCAAGCCGGGCTGCACCTCTTCCTGCCACGGCGACGCGACTGCGAACCGAACCGAGAATAACCGGCGAGAGAAACCAGCAGATCCTGTCCACTAATCGGTCATCGAAGAAGCTTCCCAGAACTTCACCTCCGCCTTCAACCAGCAGGCTGATGATTTCTTCGTCGGCCAGACGTTTGAGCAGGGGTCGCAAAGGAACTTGCCTGCGTCTGAAGGTCATCACCTTCACTCCGGCGCGTTCGAGACGCGCCCTCTTTGTGGCGCTCGCCTGCGTCGTGCATGCGACGATACATCTTCCTGACCTCACAACTTGGCTTTTCTCCGGAATTCGCAAGCGCGAGTCGAGAACAACCCGCCACGGTTCTGCTGCTCCTTTCTCCCGTGGGCCCAGGTGTGGATCATCCTTCAAAATCGTATTGATTCCTACGAGCACGGCTTGATGTTGTGCTCTCAGAAGCCTTGCCCGTCGCCGGGCTTGAGCATTCGTGATCCACTTCGACTGCCCGGTTCGCGTCGCGATTTTGCCGTCCAGGCTGGTTGCCACTTTGGCGGTAACGAAGGGTAAGCCCTTAGTCTGGAATTTCAAGTACGCTTCGTTAAGGCTGGCGGCTTCTTCCGAGCAACAGCCGCCAAAGACCTCTAGACTGTGCTTGCGGAGCAATGTCGCACTTTTGCCGGCAACACGAGGGTTGGGGTCTTTCATGGCGTAGTAGACCTTGCGGATGCCCGCCTTCAGGATGGCGTCTGTGCAAGGCGGAGTCCGCCCGTAATGGCAGCAAGGCTCGAGCGTAACGTAGAGCGTGGCGCCGCGGGCCTGCCGGCCGGCATCAACCAGGGCCTCAACCTCTGCATGGTTTGTACCCGCGCCGTGATGGAAACCCTTTCCTACCACACGTCCGTCACGAACAATGACGCAGCCGACCCAGGGATTCGGATAAGGCAGAGTGGCGCATTGACGCGCGAGGCCGAGCGCCATGCGCATGTAGAATTCCGGCGGGCGACGTAGTGTTCTGGCGCTCAATCACTGCACCTTGCTCAGGAGGTGTCCGAGTTTGTCTTTCTTCACCTTCAGATATGCGTGGTTGGTCTTGGTCGGGGTAATTTCAAGAGGGACACGGCGGAGGATGTTGAGTCCATAGCGCCTGATACCTGAGACCTTTTCCGGGTTGTTGGTCAGCAAGTGAATCTTGCGGATGCCCAGGTCGGCCAGGATCTGCGCGCCCACGGAATAATCCCTCATGTCCGCCGGCAGTCCCAGATGCTCGTTTGCCTGCACGGTGTCCAATCCTTTGTCCTGAAGAGCGTACGCGCGAATCTTGTTCGCCAGGCCGATGCCGCGCCCTTCCTGGCTGAGATAGACGATGACTCCTTCACCTTTCTCGCCGATCTTTTTCATCGCCGTCGCGAGTTGCTCGCGGCAGTCGCAACGTATCGAATACAGGGTGTCGCCCGTCAGACATTGGGAATGGACCCGAACCAGCACGGGGCGATCCGGTGAAACTCTTCCCATCACCAGCGCCAGGTGTTCACGATTCTGTGACGGAACCTCGTAAACATGGGCGGTGAAATTTCCGAATTCTGTCGGCAGTTGGGCGCTGGCCACCCTCACCACCAGCTTTTCCCGGTAACGGCGATACTCGATCAGTTGCTCAATGTTGAGGACTTTCAGGTGATGCTTGCGGGCCACTCTTTCAATGCCCGTTGCCTGTGCCGCTTTGCCATTCCCATCCAGAATTTCGCACATGACGGCTACCGGCTTCAATCCGGCCATGCGCACGAGGTCCACCGAGGCTTCAGTATGGCCGGATCTTGCCAGAACGCCGCCCACACGGGCCCGCACCGGGAAGATGTGGCCCGGACGCACGAAATCATATGACTGGGCGCGCGGAGACGCCAGAAGGCGAACTGTGGTTGCGCGGTCCGCCGCCGATATGCCCGTCGTGGTACCCTTACGGGCATCAACGGAGACGGTGAAATCGCAGCCAAAAGGCGTTGAGTTGTCATCTGCCCCGACCATTGGCGGCAGACCTAGCTTCAGCGCCCGATCTCGTGTTAAGCCAACGCAAACAAGCCCTCCACCCTCCTTGATCATCGTGTTGATATGTCCGCTGGAGACTTTCTCCGCGGCCATTACAAAATCGCCTTCGTTTTCGCGGTCCAGGCTATCGCGTACAATAACGAGCCGGCCGGCACGGATTTCCCGCAGTGCTTCTTCGACTGTAGCTGATTGCGACATAGGTTTCCTCTAACTTTTGACGCTGCCAAGAGTGGCCTGTAAAGACAGGGCCGTCTGAGCAGCTTCAATTCCCTTGTTGAATTTGTTGTTTCCTGCACGACGCAAAGCGTCGCGCCGGTTGTAAGTTGCAAGAACTTCAAAAATGATCGGTACATCATGCCGGAGAGACACCTCCATGATTCCCCTGGCGCATTCATTCACCACCAGTTCAAAGTGGTAGGTGTCGCCTCGGATCACGGCTCCCAGAGCAATCAGCACGTCGTAGCGCTTCTTCGATACCAGCCTTTGAGCAAGGGTTGGAATTTCAAAGCATCCCGGAACTGCGTAGAGATGAACGTTTTTTTCTGCGACCCCGGCTGAAAGCAGAGTTTCCACGCATTTCTTTTCCAGGCTCAAAGTAATCTCGCGATTGTATTCGGCGCGAATGATTCCCACGCGAATACGGGATGCCTTGCTTCGAGGCAAAGCAAGATTCGGGGCTTTTGACTTGTCATTCCGCAGTCTCATTTTTTCAGCAGCCTTTCGATGTACTTGCCCAGAATGTCCACCTCGATGTTGACCTGCTGTCCCGGTCGTTTGCCGCCGAGCGTCGTGTGGCTAAGGGTGTAGGCGAGCAAAGAGCATTGAAACTCAGTCTGCTTGGCTTTTATCACGGTCAGGCTGATTCCATCGACCGCGATGGAACCCTTGGGCACGGTGTAGCGTGATAATCGCGCGGGGATTTCGAAGGTGTAAATCCTTGCCTCG